>NZ_KV792617.1:2115-36531 GCF_001808265.1 Klebsiella sp. HMSC16A12 | reverse complement strand
AGATGGGAAACGGATGGCATGAATGGCCGCTGGTGCTGTTTACGGTGCTGGGTCAGTGCGTGGTCGGCGCGACCATCGTCAGCGGTCTTGGCTGGCTGGCGCTGGGGGACCAACGGGAAGCCCGGCGGCGGCTGGTGCGCAATATGTTTTTTATCTGGCTGTTGATGGGCATTGGTTTTCTTGCTTCGGTGATGCATCTCGGTTCACCGCTGCGCGCGTTTAACTCGCTGAACCGCATCGGCGCCTCGGCGCTGAGCAACGAAATCGCCAGCGGCGCTCTGTTCTTCGCCGTGGGCGGATTCTGGTGGCTGCTGGCGGTGCTGGAAAAAATGCCGGCGACGCTGGGCAAAGTCTGGCTGGCGATCGCCATGCTGTTAGGGCTGCTGTTTGTCCTCGCAATGACCCGGGTTTACCAAATCAATACCGTGCCAACATGGTACAATGGCTACACCACCAGCGCGTTCTTTCTGACGGTGCTCCTCAGCGGGCCGCTGTTTGCCGCCCTGCTGCTGCGGCTGGCGAAAGTCGACTTTAACGGCTGGTTTTTTGCCGGACTGAGCGTGGCCGCGCTGGTCATCAGCGCCGCAGTTATCATTATGCAAAGCGCCGGGCTCAGTACCCTTCACAGCTCGGTTCAGCAGGCGGCCACCCTGCTGCCAGATTACGGCAAACTCCAGGCGCTACGCCTGGTACTGCTGGCGCTGGGCCTCGGCTGCTGGCTATGTCCGCTGATCCGCCGCCAGCCGCCGCGCGCTACGGGGCTGCTGATCGGCCTGCTGCTGGTCTTGATCGCCGAATGTATTGGCCGCGGCCTGTTTTATGGTCTGCATATGACCGTCGGTATGGCGGTTGCCGGTTAATGAGACGGCGCGCAGGCGCGCGCCGCAGAAAGGAATAAGTGATGATGCCGATCCCAAATCGCGACGCCGTCGCGTTAAGCGCCCGCACCCTGGGCGCGCTGTTCTCTTATGCGCCGAATAGCGCGGAAATTGCGCCGCTGGTCGCCGCCTTCCAGGACGGGAGCTGGCAGCAGCAGTGGCCCTTCCCGGTCGCAGCCCCGCTGGCGTCAGGGTTTGCCGCATCGGCTGAAGAAACGTTGCCGGAAGCCTGGCAGCGCCTGTTTATCGGGCCATGGGCCCTGCCGGCGCCGCCCTGGGGCTCTGTCTGGCTGGATAAAGAGTCTGTGCTGTTTGGCGATTCCACGCTGGCTCTGCGCCAGTGGATGCGCGAGAACGGTATCGCGCTGGAGGCCGATGGCAACGAACCGGAAGATCATTTCGGCACCGTGCTACTCCTGGCGGCATGGTTGTGCGAAACGGAGCAGGATGCGTTGTTCGCTCAGCTGCTGGCCTGGCACCTGCTGCCGTGGTCCGGGCGTTTCCTGAGCGTCTTTGTCGACCATGCCGCCCACCCCTTCTATCAGGCGCTGGGTCAGCTGGCGCAGGCGACTCTGGCGCAGTGGCAGGAGAATCTGCCGATCGCCGTGGCGCAAAAACCGCTCTATCGTTAACCCTTCGCCGCGCCGATATCCGGCGCGGTTTTATTTTGCCGCTTCCCAGCCTTTCACCCGCACTTATCGCTTTTGCATCTAAGGTTATTCCCTATCACAATAAGCCAATGTTTTCTGAACCTCGCCGTGACTAATGCATCGTCTTCATCCCTATCCTGATGTGCAGGTGATGTTTCGCCGCCTGCTGATCGCCACCCTGATTGGCCTTCTCGCCGCCCTGGCGGTGGCGCTGTTTCGCCACGCTATGGTGGTTCTGGAAACGCTGTTGCTCAGTAATGACAGCGGGAGCCTGGTCAACGCCGCACAGTCGCTGCCGGCGTGGCGTCGGCTGGTTACCCCCGCGCTGGGCGGCCTGACGGCGGGAACCTTACTCTGGCTCTGGCAACGACGCAGCGTCGCGCGTCCGCATGCCGCCACCGATTATATGGAAGCCCTGGAGACCGGCGACGGCTGTTTCGATACGCCGGCAAGCCTGGTGAAATCGCTGGCGTCATTGCTGGTCGTGGTGACCGGCAGCGCGATTGGCCGGGAAGGCGCCATGATCCTGCTGGCCGCGCTGGCGGCCTCGCTGTTTGCCCGTCGCTTCACGCCGCAGAGTGAATGGAAGCTATGGGTCGCCTGCGGCGCGGCTGCCGGGATGGCCAGCGCCTATCATGCCCCGCTGGCCGGCAGCCTGTTTATTGCTGAAATTCTCTTTGGCACGCTGATGCTGGCCTCGCTTGGGCCGGTGGTGATCTCGGCGGTGATCGCCCTGCTGTTGACGCAGTTTCTTAATGGCGGCGCCGCGCCGCTGTATCACGTCGTGTTACAGCAAAACCTCAGCGCCCTGCACTATGGCTTAATGCTGGCGACTGGCCTGCTGGCCGGGCTGTGCGGGCCGCTGTTTATCTGGCTGATGGACTACAGCCACCGCGGATTCGTTAAACTGAAGCTGGCGCCGCCGTGGCAGCTGGCGCTGGGCGGGCTGATTGTCGGCGGCTTATCGCTCATCACCCCGGCAGTATGGGGCAACGGCTACAGCGTAGTGCAAAGCTATTTGCTGCTGCCGCCGTCCGGTGCGCTGCTGGTGGGCGTATTTATCTGCAAACTGCTGGCGGTGCTGGCCAGCAGCGGCTCCGGCGCGCCTGGCGGGGTCTTCACCCCGACGCTGTTTGTCGGCCTGGCGATGGGCATGCTGTTTGCCTGCTTCAGCAGGCTGTGGCTACCGGGAAGTGAAGAAATGGCCATCATGATGGGTCTGACCGGCATGGCGGCGTTTCTGGCCGCCACGACCCATGCGCCGATCATGTCAACCCTGATGATTTGCGAGATGACCGGGCAGTATACGCTGCTGCCCGGTCTGCTGATAACCTGCGTCGTGTCGTCTGTGCTGTCGCGGACGTTACGCCGGGATTCGATCTATCGCCATCACGTTGCCGAGCATGTCTAAGTCGACGTAGCGGCTCAGCTCACGCTGTTCGGCGCGCGGTAGATAAGGCAGCTCGCCGATCAGCGGCGCCGGCAGCTTTTTGCTGAGGACATTGATGATTTCGGCGTAGTGCGCCAGACCGGGGTTGATCCGATTGGCCACCCAGCCAATCAGCGGTAAACCGTCATTGGCGATCGCCTGGGCTGTCAGTAGCGCATGGTTGATGCACCCCTCCTGGATCCCCACCACCATCAGCACTGGGAGCTGCTCCTGAACCACCCACTCGGAGAGCGGCCGCAGGTCGTTCATCAGGCTGCGCCAGCCGCCGGTGCCTTCAACCACCACGTGTTCGACCTGCGCGGCCAGACGCTGCAAACCATCGGACAGCAGACCGTAGTTGATCGGGCAGCTATGCGCCACGCTGCTCTCGTCTTCGCTTAAGGCGATGGGGTTGACAGCCTCATAAGGTAACGCCAGCGTGGAGACGCTCTGCAACACCAGCGCATCTTTGTTACGTAAACCGTCCGGCGTCTCTTTGCTGCCCTTCGCCACAGGCTTATACCCGGCCACGCTTTTGCCTCTGGCAGCAAGTGCCTGCAACAGCGCACGGGAAACCACTGTCTTCCCGACAGAGGTGTCTGTACCTGTAATAAAGAAACGCTTAAACATCACTAACCCCACAGTTTTGTCGATGAAATATACGGGAGAGAAATAATCAACGGTGGGCAAAGTCTACGTGAAGCCGTCTGAGGTCAGCTTGAGATAGCGCAATTTTTGGTGTGACTATGAAAAAATGTTAACCCTGTAACAGTCGTATGAGTAAGGATCCGTTATAGAGCGCATCTTTAACCAGCGCCGCGCCAGCCATCGTTCCGCGGTTGGAGAATTGAGTACTTTCAACGGTAATATGCCGGCTATAGGCTGGGAGAGATTGTTGCCGAATACAGCTGGAAATTGCCGGAAAAAGAATTTCTGCCGCCAGATTGAACGGCGAGCCAATCAGAATTTTCTGCGGATTAAACAGATTGACCATGATCGCCAGAATTCGCCCAACGTGATTACCCACGCCGCTGATGATGTCCCGAGCTAACAAATCGCCCTGCAGCGCCGCCTGACAAAGCCACTCCACGCTCAGCGGACGCTGGTGCAGCAGCGAGCTCATCGACTGCGCCATGCGCATCTGCGCCAGCTCCAGCACGCTTTCTACGCTGGCAATCGTCTCCAGGCAACCATGGTTGCCGCAGTAACAGCGTTTGCCGTAGGGATCGACCTGGGTATGGCCAATCTCCACCAGGCTGCTGCTGCCGGCGTGCAGCAGGCGCCCATCGGTGATCACCCCGGCGCCGACGTTATGATCGATGACCACCTGAATGACGTCCCGGGCGCCGCGCGAGGCGCCAAACAAAGATTCCGCCATGGTCCAGGCGCTGATGTCATGCTGAATATAGACTGGCACCCCGGTATGATTGGCCAGCGCTTCGCCGAGCGGGACATCTTTAACATCCTCATAAAACGGCATGCGATGAATAATGCCATTTTCGGTATCGATAATACCGGGCATCGTCATGGCGATGGAGGTAAGGCGTTCCAGCTTCTTTTGATGGCGAATAAAGAAGCGATCAATATGGTCGATAACGCGCGTCAGAAACGGCGTGCTGTCGGTAAGCGCCAGCTCCAGCTGATCCTCCACCACCAGCTGACTGCTTAAATCACGCAGCGAAAGATGGATCTCACCGCGGCTGATGCGCACCGCCAGATAGTGCCATGCCTCGGTCTCCACCATCAGCCCCACCGCCGGGCGGCCGCGGCTGCCGGGCTCCTGGATCTCGGTCTCCTGAACCAGATGCGCTTCCAGCATTTCGCGGACGATTTTGGTGATGCTGGCCGGCGCCAGTTGCGCAAATCGGGAAAGGTCGATACGCGATACCGGGCCGAGCTGATCAATCAGGCGATACACGGCGCCCGCATTGGTCTGCTTTATTTGATCGATATGGCCTGGTTGACTATCCGCTACCACCATTGACTCCCTTATTTTCGCGCTTCGAAATAAACTTTCGGCTATGGTGAAGCACTTCGACGGTGAACGTCAAATTTTTACTTAGCCTTGTGATTTACCGCACATTTCCAACCCCTTTTCGCCTCAATTATGCTCGCTTTTCCAGGAGAGCAGCGCCTCACGAAAGCGTTTTGCCAGTGCCCCTTGCTCATGGTGTTTAGACCACACCAGCCACATCTCCGATACCGCATCCTGTTCGTCGATCGGCAGCCAGCGCATTTCACTGAGCTGGACGCGCTGAAAGGAGGCCGGGAGGATCGATACCCCCAGGCCGGCGGCCACCAGACCAATAATCGTCATTGCCTCCCCCACCTCCTGGGCAATCTTCGGCGTGTGGCCGTAGCGGCGCAGCAAGCCGAGGATGTCGTCATACAGGCCAGTGCCGACGTGCGGGTCGAAAAAGACGAAGGGCTCGCGCGCCAGCGCCGCCAGGCTGACCGAGGGCTGGCGGGCCAGCGGGTGATTCGCCGGGACCATCGCCAACAGCGGCTCGCGCAGAACCCGCTCCCACGCCAGGGTGTCCGGCAGTTGAGTATTGCGCAGCAGCCCCAAATCCAGAGCCCCTTCGCTCAGGGGCACTATCTGTTCGCGGGTGTTAGTCTCGCGGGTGAGAATATGCACATCCGGAAGGCGTTGGCGAAACATCGATAGCGTATCGGAGACGGCCTTAATAAAAGGGGCCGAGGAGGTAAAGCCGATGCGCAGCTCACCCGTTTCGCCATGGTGTAGACGGGCGGCGCGAGCAGCCGCCTCATCTACCTGGGCGAGGATTTGTCGGCTATCGGCGAGAAACTGCTTTCCGGCCGCAGTCAGGCTGACGCTGCGGTTGGTACGGGCAAACAGGCGAGCGCCGGTCTGCTGCTCAAGGATCTGAATCTGCTGGCTTAGCGGTGGTTGAGAGATGTTTAGTCGCGCCGCGGCGCGGCCAAAATGTAGCTCCTCGGCGACGGCGACAAAGTAGCGCAAATGACGCAACTCGATATTCATATTTAAAACGTCTTATTTGAGATTATTAATATATTAGACAGAATATTTACATTTTCATACCCTAAAAATGTGAGCTGAATGGTCACAACACTCTGTTGGTAAGCAGCAACTTCTACGCAAGGAATTCTCTGTGAGTCGTACAACAACCGTTGACACCGTGCCGGCGGGCGAGGTCAGCGTCGCTGGTGCATCCCGCCCGGATCCGTTTATTAAGCGTGGCACCCCGCAGTTTATGCGCGTCACTCTCGCGCTGTTCTCCGCCGGTCTGGCCACCTTTGCCCTGCTCTACTGTGTGCAGCCGATCCTGCCGGTGCTGTCGAACGAGTTTGGCGTGTCGCCGGCCAGCAGCAGTATTTCGCTTTCAATTTCCACGGCGATGTTGGCGGTGGGCCTGCTGTTTACCGGCCCGCTGTCGGACGCTATAGGCCGCAAGCCGGTGATGGTCACCGCCCTGCTGCTGGCCGCCTGCTGTTCACTGTTGTCGACTATGATGACCAGCTGGCACGGCATCCTGATTATGCGCGCGCTCATCGGCCTGTCGCTGAGCGGCATAGCGGCGGTCGGCATGACCTATCTGAGCGAGGAGATCCACCCCAGTTTCGTCGCCTTTTCGATGGGACTCTATATCAGCGGCAACTCCATCGGCGGCATGAGCGGCCGCTTGCTGACCGGGGTCTTTACCGATTTCTTCGGCTGGCGCGTGGCGCTGGCGGCGATCAGCGGCTTTGCGCTGGCCGCGGCGATTATGTTCTGGCGTATCCTGCCCGAGTCGCGCCATTTCCGCCCGACCTCGCTGCGACCGAAAACGCTGCTGATTAACTTCCGTCTGCACTGGCGCGACCGTGGCCTGCCGCTGCTGTTCGTCGAAGGTTTTCTGCTGATGGGCGCTTTTGTCACCCTGTTTAACTATATTGGCTACCGGCTGATGATGTCGCCGTGGTCGTTAAGCCAGGCGGTGGTAGGCCTGCTGTCGGTAGCTTATCTCACCGGGACCTGGAGTTCACCGAAGGCAGGGGCCATGACCGTACGCTTTGGCCGCGGGCCGGTGATGCTTGGCTTTACAGCGGTGATGCTCTGCGGCCTGCTGCTGACGCTCTTTTCTTCCCTGTGGCTTATTTTCATCGGCATGCTGCTGTTTTCCGCTGGCTTCTTCGCCGCGCATTCCGTCGCCAGCAGCTGGATTGGCCCACGCGCCCGCCGCGCCCGCGGTCAGGCGTCATCGCTGTATTTGTTCAGCTATTATTTGGGTTCAAGTCTTGCCGGGACGTTAGGCGGGGTATTCTGGCATCACTACGGCTGGAACGGCGTCGGTGGGTTTATCGCGCTGCTGCTCCTTGCCGCGCTGTTGACCGGCACCTGCTTACATCAGCGACTGAAATAGTCGCGTGTGACGTGGCCTGCGGGCCACGTTTCACCACATGCCCATTATGGAAGACAAGCCCATCAGCTCTCTGACGGCATCAACGGACAGCAGTGCAATAAACAGCCAGGTGAACGGATTCATAAACCACCCCCGAACCTCCAGACCTGTGTAATCGATCACAGTTTAGTACCGATATGTTACCGTTTTCTGTCACACCGATCACAGAGGTGAGCTTATTCTCCCGCCATGTGTCTTTCCCTTCCCCTGTGCGCAACGCTCGACCCGCCGGGCGTATCAGGATAGTGTAGAGGCAAAGCGATAATCTCTTTATTCACCTGTCACGGACCGAACGCCACTATGACTGAAAATACGCCTTATCAGCAGCTTACCCGTACCTTTCAGCGCCTGTCGCGCTTTTCGCATCTCGCCGCCATCGCCGGCTGGGATATGTTCGCGATGATGCCCCCGGGCGGGAGCGTCGCACGCGGCGAAGCGCTGGCCGAGCTCGGCGTGCTGCAGCATCAGATCCTGACCGATAAAAAAGTGGGACAATGGTTACAGGAGGCCCGCCAGCAGGATCTTAATGATGTTGAACAGGCCAACCTGCGGGAAATGCAGCGTCAGTACGATCAGGCGGCGCTGCTGCCGGAGAGCCTGGTGGAAGCAAAATCGCTGGCCGGCAGCCGCTGCGAACATGCCTGGCGCAGCCAGCGTCCCGCCAATGACTGGACGGGCTTTGCCGACAACCTACGCGAGGTGGTCAGACTGAGCCGTCAGGAAGCGCAGATCCGCGCCGATGCCAGGGGCGGCTCACGCTACGACGCGCTGCTGGATATTTTCGAACCGGATATGACCAGCGCGCGGCTGGACAGCCTGTTCGCCGATCTCAAATCGTGGCTACCTTCCCTGCTTAGCCAGGCGGTGGAGAAGCAGGCGAAGCAGACGCTAGTCGCCCCGCAGGGGCCTTTCCCCATTGCTGAACAACGGGAGCTGGGCCTGCAGGCGATGCGTATCCTTGGCTTTGACTTCGACGGCGGGCGCCTCGACATCAGCGCCCACCCGTTCTGCGGCGGCGTACCCCAGGATGTGCGCATCACCACCCGCTACAACGAAAAAGACCTGCTCAGCGCTCTGTTCGGCGTGATCCACGAAACCGGCCACGCCCGCTACGAGCAGAATCTGCCTCGCCCGTGGGTCGACCAGCCCGTAGGACTCGCCCGCTCCACCGCTATCCACGAGTCGCAGAGCCTGTTTTTTGAAATGCAGCTGGGACGCAGCGAGCGTTTTCTTAACCGCCTGTTACCGGCGGTGCGCGAGCGGTTTGGCGATCGGCCGGCCTTTAGCCAGGACAACTTTGTCGCCTGGAATCAGCAGGTGAAACCCGGCTTTATTCGCGTCGATGCCGATGAGGTGAGCTACCCGGCGCATGTCATCCTGCGTTATGAAATTGAACGTGCGCTGATCGACGGCGAGATTGAGGTAGATGATATCCCGTCGCTGTGGGACGAGAAAATGCAGCACTGGCTGGGGCTGTCGACCACCGGCAACTATCGGGATGGTTGCATGCAGGATATTCACTGGACCGACGGCGGATTCGGCTATTTCCCTTCCTATACCCTGGGTGCGATGTATGCCGCGCAGCTGATGGCCGCGGCCCGCCGCGCGCTGCCGACATTAGATCGCGATATTGAGGAAGGCGATTTCAGCGCCCTGTTCGACTGGCTGCGGCAGAATATCTGGCAGCATGGCAGCCGCTTCACCACCTCGCAGTTGATTCAGCAGGCCACCGGTGAGGATCTTAATAGCCGCTACTTCCGCGAGCACCTGACCACTCGCTACCTGTAATCATACGCGCCGGGCTACCCGGCGCGTCCTGTCGTTCCCGCCTTGTACATTCGGTTACACGCCGATACCAAACACTCACGGAAAGCTCGAAAAGACAAGCATATAGTGATTTCACCGGCCCCGCAGTGGGGTTGAAATTAAGAAAACTTTTCGAGGATATCAGAATGAAAAAAGTATTAGCTCTGGTCGTTGCCGCTGCTATGGGTCTCTCTTCCGCCGCTTTCGCTGCTGACGCAGTAAGCACCACTCAGGCACCGGCTGCCACCCACAGCACGGCTGCCAAGACCACCCATCACAAAAAACACCACAAAGCCGCGGCAAAACCGGCCGCAGAGCAGAAAGCTCAGGCTGCCAAAAAACACAAAAAAGCAGAAGCTAAACCAGCCGCTGCTCAGAAAGCCCAGGCCGCTAAAAAACACAAAAAAGTAGCAGCTAAACCAGCTGCTCCGCAGAAAGCTCAGGCGGCGAAAAAGCATCACAAAGCTGCGGCTAAACCGGCAGCCCAGAAAGCGCAGGCAGCGAAAAAACACCACAAAACCACTAAACACCAGGCCGCTAAACCGACTGCACAGCCGGCAGCATAATTCCTCCCGGTGAACCAACCTTCTTAATAATCGGCGCTGTTTCAGCGCCGTTTTTTCTGGAGAGCACTATGCTGCGGCGCTATCGTTTTGAGCTCATCCTGATCCTGCTAATTATATGCGCAGTGGTTGCAACCCGTTTTTTCCTCTCTTAATTATTTATCCCGCGCCCGCATTTTGCTGCTTCTACCAGCTTTTCATTAAAATGAATACCGTGCGGCTATCGCTGACCCGCTCCCCGCTTCCCATTATCCTGTGACTCTCTGCGGCGCAAAAATATGTCCGGCGCCAGAAGACGCCAGACATGTTAGTCGTAATATGTCGCACGCCTGGCCCTTGCCGGGTGGCGCGCCCATCACAATGCACGCATGGCTTCCATCACCAGATAGCCTGTCGCGCCCCAGATAGCGACTGAGACCAGGGAAACATAAACCAGTGCGCGAATACCTTTTTTAGACATAAGCCCTCCGAACGCAGGGGAAATAGAGTTCAGGCTATCATCGCCGGTACTACCTCTCTATTTACTCAACGGCAGGGCGACGGTAACAACGTTTTCGGTGAGAAAATGTTTCGCATTGAAAATAATTACGAGAGGCGTAAAGAAGTGCGAATTCCGGTGAAGATCTGGTGGGTAAAAGTATTATTTTTGGGCATTATGCTGACAAACCAGGAATAATCCCACGGATGAATTGCTGCATTATTAACCGAATTCAGTACGTTCTGATACATGAATTTTGTTGCGCAAGACGCCACTTTCTGCGGAAATAGCACAAGCAGAACACTGGTATTAACCGCTTGAAATCAGGAGGTTTTACCAGCGCCAGACCCCACCGCGCGCTGATGTGGTATACGGTTTGGCCTGTTTAGAATTATTGTTTACTTTCAAAAACTTAAATCTCCTGCTACTGTCAATAGACATCATAGCCTCCCCAGAGAGTGATATGCGTAGAGACGTTCTGTTATTACTGTGTTCATTTTATCTGTTACCTCTGGGCGCACATGCCGATGATAGCGGACTGAGCGCCAAAGATATTAAGACGTTGTTTTTCGGTCACGATGACCGCAAAGCGGTGAACCGCCCCGAGGAGAGTCCGTGGGACGCGATTGGCCAGCTGGAAACCGCCAGCGGCAATCTGTGTACGGCGACGCTCATCTCTCCGCATCTGGCGCTGACCGCGGGCCACTGTCTGTTAACGCCCCCGCGCGGCAAGCCGGACAAAGCGGTCGCCCTGCGCTTTATTTCCCGCAAGGGCAACTGGGTCTATGAGATCCACGGCATTGACGGGCGAGTCGATCCCAGCTTAGGCAGACGCCTGAAAGCCGATGGCGACGGCTGGATTGTCCCTTCCGCTGCGGCGCCGTCCGATTTTGGCCTGATCGTGCTGCGCTATGCTCCGTCTGGCATTACGCCGATCCCGCTCTTTCCGGGCAGCAAGGCCGATCTCACCGCCGCGCTGAAGGCGGCGGACCGTAAAGTTACCCAGTCTGGCTATCCTGAAGATCATCTCGATAATCTTTACAGCCACCAGGATTGCATCGTGACAGGGTGGGCGCAAACCAGCGTACTGTCGCATCAGTGCGACCCCCTGCCTGGCGACAGCGGCTCGCCGCTGCTGCTGAAAACGGAGGACGGCTGGCAGGTGATCGCCGTGCAGAGTTCGGCCCCCGGCCCGCAGGATCGCTGGCGGGCGGACAATCGCGCCATTGCGGTGACTGGCTTTCGCGATAAGCTGGAGGCGCTTGCCGGTGAGTAATGGACCGAGGCCGATGAAGAATATCATTATTGACATCGTCCTGGCGGAAATGATTTTCCGCCAGCCGAAAGCAGTGAACCTGCGCAGCCCTCAGCGTCACCTGACACAATTACAGCGGGGCAAGGCGTGAAGGAAGTTTCCGTTTGCCGCCTGGCTTTGCAGGCGGCGAGACGTCAGGCGAGTTTAATTAACACCATGCCGGCTACCAGCAGGATAACCCCCGCCCAGCCTTTGTTATTCAGACGCTGACCAAACAGCACCCAGCCGGCGGCGATGGTCGCCGCGATACCGAAGCCGCCCCACAGCGCATAGGCGACCGAGAGATCGATCCCTTTAACCGCCTGCGACAGGGCGCTGAACGCGCCCAATACTGCCGCCAGGGACAGGATGCCGTAGATCTTGCGGCGGAAGCCGTCGGAAAACTTCAAAAAGACGTTGGCAATAATTTCCAGCACAATGGCGATTGCCAGCCAGGCGGCATGGATCCACTCAAACTGCTGCATGGGCCACCTCCTGCTTGGAAGACGCTTTTTTCTGGGTGCCTGACTTAATTAAGACGATCCCTATCACCAGGGTGGTCAAGCCGGCTATTTTCAGCAGGGACAGACTCTCATCAAACAGCAGCACGCTGAACAGGGTAATCAGTAAAATACCGATCCCTTCCCACAACGCATAGGCCACACCGAGGGCAATCTTTTTAACCGCAAAGGCAAGAAAAATATATGACAGGGCAATCATGGCCAGCATTAAAATAAAGCCGGTGTGCCCGCCGCTCACGCTTGCCCATTTCATAGACAAGGTGCCGGTAATTTCAGCAATAATTGCTAAAGCTAATAAAATCCAATAAAACATGATCCCTTCTCCTGCTTGAGAATATAATCCATTACCGTTTACGCGAGACGTAAACAGGAAAATTTCTGACGTAGATATCGCTGTGCGCTTGGCGCCAGCTCAGGCAGAAAGAAGGTGACTATAGCGCCGAATGCCAGTGCTGTTCGCCGGCAAAACGGGAAAAAGTGAGGGATACTGCGGGGTGATTTAAAATATACATCCTGAACTGATTGTCCATAAAATTACAATTATCCGCGGTGTTGCTTCTCGTCCGGTGCGGATGAAAATTGTCCTCAGTAGTTAAACACAGGTAGATTTGTAGCATAGTGCTACATTTAATTCAAAGACTTTGCAATTCTTTACGCCGCGGTTTTTGTTCAATGCGTTTGTTCTGCAAAAAAGCGTCATTATGCTAATGTAACGCAACCTGTTAATAGGCAAGGAAGTTTGAGGTCGGGATCCTATGGCTAAACCCATTATTACACTTAACGGATTAAAGATGGTCATCATGTTGGGCATGCTGGTGATCATCCTTACCGGCATTCGCTTTGCGGCGGACATAATTGTCCCGTTTATCCTGGCGCTTTTTCTGGCGGTGATCATCAATCCTCTGGTCCAGCTACTGGTCCGCTGCCGGGTGCCGCGCGTGCTGGCGATCTCGCTACTGATTGGCCTGATTGTTATGTTAGCCATTGTGCTGCTGGCCTCGCTGGGGACCTCGCTCAACGAGCTGGCGCGCACCCTGCCGCAGTATCGCAACTATCTCTATGAGCCGATGCAAACCATCGCGCCCTGGCTGCAGCGTATGGGATTCACCGTTTCGGTGGTCGAGCTCAATAAGTACATCGACCCTAACGCCGTAATGACCCTGGTCACCAGCCTGCTCACTCAGCTGTCGAACGCCATGTCCTCCATTTTTCTGCTGCTGCTGACGGTGGTGTTTATGCTGCTGGAGGTGCCGCAGCTTCCCGCTAAGCTGCAGCAGTTAATGTCCAGACCAGTAGAAGGCATGGGCGCCATCCAGAGGGCCATCGACAGCGTATCGCATTATCTGGTGCTGAAAACTGCGATAAGCCTGATCACCGGCCTGGTGGTCTGGGGCATGCTGGTGCTGCTGGATGTGCGCTTCGCCTTTATGTGGGGGCTACTGGCCTTCGCGCTTAACTATATTCCCAATATCGGTTCCGTGCTGGCGGCAATTCCGCCGATCCTGCAGGTGCTGGTGTTCGGTGGTCTGTACGAGGCGCTGGTAGTGCTGGCCGGCTACCTGATCGTCAACCTGGTATTCGGCAATATTCTCGAACCTCGTATCATGGGGCGCGGGCTGGGCCTCTCGACGCTGGTGGTATTCCTGTCCTTAATCTTCTGGGGATGGTTGCTGGGTCCGGTTGGCATGCTGCTCTCGGTGCCGTTGACGATTATCGTCAAAATTGCCCTCGAGCAGACCAGCGGCGGGCAGAGTATCGCTTTCTTATTAAGCGATGTCAGTAAACAGTAGTCCTTCCGCAGGCCGGCGCTTCGCCGGCCTGCTCCCTGCCCTACACTCTCTCCGTAGACCACTACGCCTTATGTATTATTGATCCGCATCACAAACGTTGCGGCGGAATCGTTACTCTGATGCTAACGATCGGCCACCGCGCTTAATTGATGCTCATAGCCTCGCGTCGCACACTAATCTCCACCAGGACAAACAAAACGATTTGTCGAATCAGGAGGTTATTAATGAATGCCGAACAAACGACGGGGCGGGTCTGGAACCGTCGCCGAACGGAAAAACAGCGGCGGCTGACCGAGGCGAACATGCCAGGTAAGGTCATCCCGACTGACCAGTTGGTCAGCGTACTGGAAAACCTGCTCGCCCCCGGCGACCGGGTTGTGCTGGAAGGCAACAACCAGAAACAGGCCGATTTCCTCTCGCGCATGCTGGCGGAAGTTAATCCGCAAAAAATCCACGACCTGCATATGATTATGCCCAGCGTCGGGCGCAGCGAGCATCTGGACCTGTTTGAAAAAGGTATTGCCCGCAAGCTGGATTTCTCTTTCTCCGGCACCCAGAGCCTGCGCATTTCGCAACTACTGGAAGATGGCCTGCTCGAAATCGGCGCCATCCACACCTATATCGAACTCTACTCGCGCCTGTACGTCGATCTGTCGCCAAACGTCGCGCTGATTGCCGGCTATAAAGCTGACCGCAAAGGCAACCTGTATACCGGACCGAGTACCGAAGATACCCCGGCGCTGGTGGAAGCCGCCGCCTTCCACGACGGCATTGTGATAGCCCAGGTCAACGAACTGGTGGACGACGAATGCGATCTGCCGCGCGTCGATATTCCCGGCTCGTGGATCGATTACGTGGTGGTTGCCGACAAGCCGTTCTTTATCGAACCGCTCTTCACCCGCGATCCGCGCCTGATTAAGCAAGAACACATACTGATGGCGATGATGGCGATCAAGGGCATCTATGCGGAACATCAGGTGCAGTCGCTTAACCACGGTATCGGCTTTAATACCGCCGCCATCGAGTTGCTGTTGCCGACCTATGGCGAGCAGCTCGGCCTGAAAGGCAAAATCTGTAAACACTGGACCCTGAATCCGCATCCAACCTTAATCCCGGCCATCGAGAGCGGCTGGGTGGAGAGCGTGCACTGCTTCGGCGGCGAACTGGGGATGGAAGAGTACATCCGTGCCCGCCCGGATATCTTCTTTACCGGCCCGGATGGCTCGATGCGCTCTAACCGCGCCTTCTGCCAGCTGGCGGGCCAGTACGCGGTAGATATGTTCATTGGTTCAACCCTGCAGGTAGATGGTCTGGCTAACTCCTCGACCGTCACCCGCGGCCGTCTTTCCGGCTTCGGCGGCGCGCCGAACATGGGCCACGACCCGCACGGTCGCCGCCACGCCACCCCGGCATGGCTCAATATGATCACCGAGCCGGACCCGATGCAGCGCGGGAAAAAGCTGGTGGTGCAGATGGTCGAAACCTTCCAGGCCGGCGTGAAACCAACCTTCGTTGAGACGCTGGATGCAGTTGAGGTGGCGAAAACCTCCGGCATGCCGCTGGCGCCGGTAATGATTTATGGTGATGACGTCACCCACGTCCTGACCGAAGAGGGTATCGCCTACCTGTACCGTGCGGAGAGCCTTGAAGAGCGCCGGGCGATGGTCGCCGCGGTGGCCGGGATCACCGATATCGGCCTTGGTGTGGACGCCAAACGCGTCGCCGCGCTGCGTCAGAGCGGCAAAGTGGTCTACCCGGAAGATCTCGGGATTCGCCGCAGCGATGCCACCCGCTCCCTGCTGGCCGCCGGCAGCGTCGCCGACCTGGTGGAGTGGTCCGACGGACTGTACAACCCACCGGCAAAATTCCGGAGCTGGTAATGAAAAATCTCTCCCCCCTGCACGCAGAAAGCCGCGTCAGCTGGCTGGCGCATACCGCCAGCGCCTGTCTGATTGACGAAGCCCGTCTGAGCCCGAAACCGGGTCTGGTGGATAGCCGCGGCAACGGCGCGCATCAGGACCTGAATCTGGCGCTGATGGAGCGCTCCGCCCGCAGCCTGCAGCCGACCTTTCACGCGCTGGCCGAGCAAAGCTGGCGTCGCCCGGCGGACATCGCCCTGCGCGAAACCGTCGGCCGCCTTGGCCGCGAAGGCGAAGCGCAGATGATGCTGGCGACGGGTGGGGTTAACACCCACCGCGGCGCTATCTGGGCGCTAGGCCTGCTGGTCAGCGCGGTGGCGATGTTGGGTGGAGAGGGTCAGTCACAGGCGATCGCCGACGCCGCCGCCGCCCTCGCCCGCCTGCCCGACGGCTTCGCGCCGAAAAGCTTTAGTAAAGGGCTTCGCGCCAGCCGCCGCTGGCAGGTGCCAGGCGCCCGCGAGGAAGCGCAGTGTGGTTTCCCGCATATCACCCGCCTGGCGCTGCCGCAACTGCAGCACAGCCGGGCGCGAGGCGCCAGTGAGCCGCAGGCGCAGCTTGATGCGCTGATGGCCATCATGACCTCGCTGAGCGATACCTGCGTGCTGTCGCGCGCCGGTATGGCCGGGCTGCAGGCCATGCAGCAAGGCGCTTGTGAGGTGCTGGCGGCTGGCGGTTGCGCCAGTTTCGCCGGGCGCGCCGCCCTGGCCCGCCTGGACGCAATCATGCTGGCGCTAAACGCCTCGCCGGGAGGCGCCGCCGATCTCCTTGCCGCCACCCTGTTTCTCGACAGAGTTGCCGGCTAACGCATTCAGAGGATGTTATGGAACAGATTACATTGTCATTTCCTGCCAGCCGCGCCCTGAGCGGCCGAGCGCTGGCAGGAGTCGTGGGTTCAGGCGATATGGAAGTACTTTATACCGCCGCACAGAGCGCCACGCTCAACGTACAGATCACCACCTCAGTGGATAACAGCCAGGCGCGCTGGCAGGCGCTGTTCGACAGGCTGAACCTGATCAACGGCCTGCCCGCCGGGCAGTTGATTATCCACGACTTCGGCGCCACGCCGGGCGTCGCCCGTATTCGTATTGAACAGGTTTTTGAGGAGGCCGCTCATGCGTAACGATCGCAGCTTTATCGAACTGCGCGCTCGCGAACGCGCCCACGCTCTGCTGGACGACGGCAGCTACCGCGAACTGCTGGATCCGTTTGACGGTATTATGTCGCCGTGGCTCGGCGCCCAGGGCATCGTCCCGCAGTCCGACGACGGTATGGTGGTCGCCAAAGGCACGATCAACGGCCAGCCTGCGGTGGTGATTGCCATCGAGGGCACCTTCCAGGGAGGCAGTATGGGCGAAGTGTCCGGCGCCAAAATGGCCGCCGCGCTGGAGCTGGCGGCGGAAGATAACCGCAACGGTATCCCGACGCAGGCGGTGCTGTGCCTCGAAACCGGCGGCGTACGTCTGCAGGAGGCCAACCTCGGTCTGGCCGCCATCGCTGATATTCACGCGGCGATTGTCGATCTGCGCCGCTACACGCCGGTAGTCGGCATCATCGCCGGCACCGTCGGTTGCTTTGGCGGTATGTCTATCGCCGCCGCGCTGTGCAGCTATCTCATTGTCACTCGTGAAGCCCGTCTCGGCCTCAACGGCCCGCAGGTTATCGAGCAGGAAGCCGGCATTGAAGAGTACGACTCCCGCAACCGGCCGTTTATCTGGAGCATGACCGGCGGCGAAATTCGCGCCGTCAGCGGGCTGGTAGACGCGCTGGTTAACGATGGCGTTAACGCCGTTAAAACCGCAATGAATGAGGCGATCGCCAAAGGCGTACCGGCACAGCACCGCAGCGACAACTATGACGATTATCTGCGTCGCTTGAGCCAGTTCGATACCCGCCAGCAGGCGGATACCGCGCAGATTAAACAGCTTTTTGCCCGGGAGGATAAATAATGAGTCAGTTCCCAAACCGCGCCGCGCTGTGGCTGAACAAACTGGCGCCCAACGCGCCGCTGATGAGCGGCCTGTGCCCTTCCGTCCAGGTGGCAGACGGCCAGATTAATGGCGAAAACGTGCGTTTTATCGCCGTGGTCCCGGATGCTAACAACCACTACCCGCGCGCCGCCGGCGGCGAAGTCGGCCTGCTGGAAGGCTGGACGCTGGCGAAAGTGGTTAATGAAACCATTGCCGCCGACGCCGACCAGCCAGTCAAACGGCCGATCGTCGCCGTGATCGATGTGCCAAGCCAGGCCTATGGCCGCCGCGAAGAAGCTTTCGGCATTCACCAGGCGCTGGCCGGGGCGGCTGGCGCTTATGCCAAAGCCCGTTTGGCCGGCCACCCGGTAATTGGCCTGATCGTCGGCAAAGCGATGTCCGGGGCGTTTCTGGCCCACGGCTACCAGGCCAACCGCCTGATCGCCTTTAACGATAGCGGCGTGCTGGTCCACGCGATGGGTAAAGCGTCGGCGGCGCGCATTACGCTGCGTACCGTAGAGGCGCTGGAGAAACTGGCGGCTACCATTCCGCCAATGGCCTACGACGTCAGCAACTATGCGACGCTCGGCCTGCTCTCCGCCCTGCTGGATATTAATAATCCGGATGCCCCTGACGACCACGATCTGTCGTTGGTCAGCAACACGCTGCGCGACGCCATCGCTGATGCGCGCACCGATGCCTCACTGAAGTGCCGCCTGGGCGCGGAAAACCGCCGCAGCTCGCAGCTGGTTCGCGATCGCATGCGCGCCAGCTGGTAAGACGTTCGTACGTAAGTAGTAGAAGAAAACCTGCCGGAAGCCGTCCCCCGGAGCGCGTAATAACCGCGCCGGGTAGGGACGGCTTTTAGAAAAAATAACAATCGCGCCAGTACTCTATCTTATTTACAGGTGATTTATGACTTATGTGATTATTCATGCTCTTGCCCCGATTTTCGTCATTATGCTGCTGGGCTTCTGGGCCGGTAAGGCCGGGATGGTAGATAACAAAAACGTCTCGCTGCTTAATATTTTTGTAATGGATTTTGCCTTACCCGCCACGCTGTTTAGCGCGACGGTACAAACGCCGTGGGCCGGGATCGTCGCCCAGTCGCCGTTGGTGCTGGTGTTGACCGGCGCGATGTGGATCACCTATGCCGCGATCTACTTCCTCGCCACCAGCGTGTTCAAACGCACGCCGCAGGATGCCGCGGTGCTGACCCTCACCGTCGCCCTGCCAAACTATGCCGCGTTAGGTCTGCCGATCCTCGGCAGCGTGCTGGGTGAAGGCGCGTCAACCTCACTGTCGGTAGCGGTCTCTATCGCCTGCGGCTCGGTGCTGATGACCCCGTTCTGCCTGCTGATTCTGGAACGTGAAAAAGCCCGCGCCGCGGGAGAAAACAGCGGTTCTACGCTGGCGATGCTGCCGGTGCTGATGTGGCGTTCGGTGAAAAAACCGATCGTCTGGGGCCCGCTGCTTGGGGTGGTGCTTTCCGCGATCGGCATTAAAATGCCGGACCTGCTGCTGGCGTCGATCAAACCGCTGGGCCTGGCCGCCACCGCCGCCGCGCTGTTCCTCACCGGGGTGATCCTGTCGGCGCGTAAACTGCAGCTCAATGCGCTGATCGCTACATCAACCATCGTGAAACTGCTGGTGCAGCCGTTTATTGCCTGGGGTCTGGTGATGTTACTTGGGCTGCACGGTTCCATTGCCATTACCGCGATCCTGATGATTGCCCTGGCCGCCGGCTTCTTTGGCGTGGTCTTCGGCAACCGCTTCGGCGTCCAGTCTCCGGATGCTGAAGCCGTGCTGCTGTTGAGCTCGGTTCTGTGTATCCTGTCGCTACCGCTGTTTATCTCTTTGACTTCAGGACTGTAAACCATGTCAGCAACGCCGCGTCCCCACGATTTAGTTTGGTTAAACCACGCCAGCGCCCTGGAAGACATTGCCGAGCCGTGGGTGGCTCAGCAGTGGCGAGCCGCGCTGCCGGTGGTGGTGAGGCGCGACGTTGACGACCTGGCCCGCGTCCCGGTTGGGGTGCGGGGCATGAAGCGCGAGCAGCGCGCCGCCGGCTGGGTACAGGCGCGCAATATCGTGCGCAGCGTCACCCCGGAGATGCTTGTCGAGCGCGAAGCATTACTCTGCTCGCCGTTTGTCTCGCAGCCGCCGGTCCAGGGGGCTATCGCCCTCACCTTACACCGCTGGCCCTGGGGCTGGGGCGTCACCGGCAGTACCGGCTACGCGCTGGCAACCGAGATCCCGGTGCTGCATGCGGCCAGCGATCTGGATCTGCTGATCCGCGCGCCACAGCCGTTGGACCGCGAGGCGCTGCTGGAATGGCAGACCCGGGTGGCCCAACTCCCATGCCGCGCTGATACCCAGGTCGAAACGCCGTACGGCGCCTTCGCCCTTAATGAATGGCTGCGCGACGGGCGCGCGCTGCTGAAAACGTCCCGCGGCGCGCGCTTAACCGCGACGCCGTGGCACAGGGAGGAATAATGAAGATTTTATTTACCTTTCCCGGTCAGGGCGGCCAGCGTCCCGGCATGCTGGCGATGATCCCCGATCGCGAGGCGTTCCTCACCCAGGCGCGCGCCGTGCTGGGGGATGAAGTCGATACCCTCGATAGCGCCGATGCGCTACAACACACCCGTGCGGTCCAGCTCTGTCTGCTGATCGCCGGTGTCGCCTGGGCGCGCGAGCTACAGCGTCAGGGCGTGGATCCGCAGATGGTCAGCGGCCTCTCTATCGGCGCGTTTCCGGCCGCGGTGATTGCCGGCGCGCTCGATTTCGCCAGCGCGTTGCGGCTGGTGGCCCTGCGCGGGGACTTAATGGAACAGGCGTATCCTGAAGGTTACGGACTGACGGCGATTATGGGCCTGACCCGCCCGCGGGTTGAGGCGCTGATGCAGGGCCACGAGGTTTATCTCGCCAACCTGAACGCCGAAACGCAGTTCGTGATTGCGGGCCGTGATGAGGCAATGGCCGAGGTGGCGCAGCTGGCGCTGCGGGCTGGCGCCAGTAAAGCCCAGCGGCTGGCGGTCAGCGTCCCGTCGCACTGCGCGCTGCTGGATAAACCCGCCGCTGAGCTGGCGAAAGCTTTTGCCGGCGCCAGCTTAAGGCGCCCACGGTGCGCCTATTTAAGCGGCTCGACGGCGCGCGTGCTGTGGGATCCGCAGCGGATCGCCGACGATCTGGCGATGAACATGGCGCGCCCGGTCCACTGGCAGGAGGCGATGGTCGCCGCCGATGAGCGCGATGCGCGCTTAGCCATTGAGATGCCCCCCGGGGGGGTGCTCACCTGCCTGACCCGCCAGGCGGGCTGGCGCGGGGAGACCATTGCGCTGGAGCGCAGCGGCCTGGACGTCGCCCGCCATCTGGCGCAGCGGCTTAGCGATTAATACTGCGGGCGTACATCCGTCCTTCCGCCGCCAGCGCCAGCAGGTCGGCATCGCGTTCGCGATGGTGCGAATAGACGATAGAGATCAGCTGGCGCATCTGGTAGGGTTCCGCCAGCTTTAGCAGCTGTACATCCTTCTCATACACTTTCTTCATCCGCCCCGGCAGCAGGGCAAAACCGACGCCAGCCTGCACCAGGCTTATCATCGAAAAGATATCATTCACCCTGGTCACGATTTCCGGCTCGAAGCCGGCGATATGGAATGCTTCCCGGAATCCGGCATAGGTGGCGAACCCCTCCGCCAGCGAAACAAACTTGCGGTCGGCGTAATCGCGCAGATCGGCGAGCCGTGAGGCATCCAGCCGTTCGGTCGCCGGGGCAGCGAGAAAAATATCGTCCTCAAACAGCGGCACCACGTCGAAAGCGGTATTATTGAACTCCCCTTCGTTGGTGGCGATCAGGATGGCATCGAGGGCATCGTCTTCCAGCATATCCAGCAGCATCTGATTTGAACCCATCGTCAGGTCCAGCTCCAGCTCCGGGCGACGCAGCTTCATCCCCATAATGATGCGCGGAACGGTTTCCAGGGTCAGAGAATAGAGGGTACCGATGCGCAACCGCCCCTGACCGACGCCTGCAACCTTGCGCGTCGCCTCTAGCCCGCGGTTCATCAGACTTATCACATCCTGGCAGTATTCAAGCAGCGTCCACGCCGCCTGCAGCGGCAGCAGGTTGCGCCCTTTGTGGACAAACAGCGGGCAGCCCACCCCCTCTTCCAGGGTATGCAGCGCGCGGTGAACGCTGACGCTGCTGAGTTTCATCGCTTCGGCGGTTCTGGCGATATTACCTTTCGCCATAAACATCATAAAGACCGACAGCTTGCGGAAGGTGATCTCCTGGTTAATATCCTCTTGCATGGCCCTTCCACACTCCTGGTTTAATTTTCTTATTTCAATTCAAACCAGTATATCTTTTATGACGCCAAAGTTGCAGGCAGCGCGCGGCCTCAGCCGGTAAATAACGCAAAAAAGGGAAGACCATGGTCTTCCCTTTTGTTCACTGTCGAGTTTGCTTTTACAGCGCCATATCGTGCTGCGGCGAGGCCTCGCGCGGCGTCTCTGCCGGCTTGGCGGTCGCGGTAGGCGCAGCCGCTGGCATCTGGATCACCGGCGGTTTCGTCAGCTGCAGGGTCGCAGCGGTGTCATCCCAAACCTGCTGGGTCAGCGCCACGTTACCGTTCAGCTTCTGGCCGTAGCTCGGCACAATAGCGTGAATGCGGCTCTGCCACTCCGGCGAGTTAAACTGCTGCGGGAACATCTGCTTGAGCACGTTCAGGGTGATCGGCGCGGCGGTGGAAGCCCCCGGCGAAGCGCCGAGCAGCGCGGAAATGGTTTTCTGCTGATCGACCACCACTTCGGTACCGAGCTTCAGCACGCCGCCCTTCTCTGCGTCTTTCTTGATGATCTGTACGCGCTGGCCGGCCTGGATCAGTTTCCAGTCTTCTTTACGCGCGTCCGGGTAGTACTCTTTCAGCGCAGCGAAACGGTCATCATCGCTGAGCATCACCTGGCTAACCAGGTATTTCACCAGATCGAAGTTGTCGAGACCGACGTGGGTCATCGGCAGCACGTTATTGGTGGTGGTAGTGCTGAGCAGATCGAAGAACGAACCATTTTTCAGGAACTTGGTCGAGAAGGTGGCGAATGGCCCAAACAGCACCACGCGCTTACCGTCGAGGTAACGTGCATCAAGGTGCGGCACCGACATCGGCGGCGCGCCGACTGAAGCCTGGCCATACACTTTCTCCAGGTGCTGCGCAGTGACCGCCGGGTTCTCGGTCATCAGGAACGAGCCGCCCACCGGGAAGCCGGCATAGTTGTCCGCTTCCGGAATACCGGTTTTTTGCAGCAGCTTCAACGCGCCGCCGCCGGCGCCGATAAAGACGTATTTGGCGTCAATAGTCTGCGCTTCCCCGCTCTGCACATTCTTAATCGTTACGTGCCAGGAGTTGTCGGCATTACGTTTGAAATCCGTTACCTCAGAGGAGGTCTGCAGGGTGAAGTGGTTATTTTTCTTCAGGCTGCCGATCAGCTGGCGAGTGATTTCGCCGTAGTTGACATCGGTACCCACCGGCGTCCAGGTGGCTGCCACTTTCTGCTGCGGATCGCGGCCTTCCATCACCAGCGGCGCCCACTGTTTAATTTGCGCGTGATCGGTGGAGAATTTCATCCCCTGGAATAAAGTGGTCTGCTGCAGCGCGTTATAACGCTTCTGCAGATAATCCACATTATCACCCCAGACGAAGCTCATATGCGGCGTGGAATTAATAAACGAGTGCGGATCGTGCAAAATACCGCGTTTCACCTGTGCCGACCAGAACTGACGGGAAATCATAAACTGCTCGTTAATATCGAGCGCTTTGCTGACGTCAATCGACCCGTCCGCCCGCTCCGGCGTATAGTTCAGCTCCATATTCGCCGAGTGGCCAGTACCGGCATTATTCCAGCCGTTGGAAGACTCCAGCGCCACGCCGTCCAGTTTCTCCACCATGGTCAGATCCCAGTCCGGCTGCAGCGCCTGCAGCCAGGTGCCGAGCGAGGCGCTCATGATCCCGCCGCCAATCAGCAGGAAGTCGGTTTTTTTCGAGGTATCCGCTTCAGCATGCGTCGCCGCGCTGACGAACATCGCTAATGCGGTTAAGGAAATAATCGTTTTTTTCATTGCAGGCATAATAGAATTATCACGTAGCACACGTTCATAAGAGGCAGCATATTAACGCACTTTTACTTTATTTTAAAATATCATTTACACTCTCGCATTTTAAACAAAACAGTTATTTAACTTAAAAAATCAATTTTAAAAATAGAGCGAAGACGGATAAAAAATAAGGTCGAAAATTCAATATCTATTGCCGTGTAAAATAAAAGATAAGAATTTCTTTAATTACAAAAGTCCAGGCGCGCATGCTCATCGCGCGCCTGGCAGAGAAGGGATTACTGGGCGGGAGTGACAGCGCTACGCTGGGCTTCACGCAGGGCGAGACGCAGATGATCGTGATGTTTGGTTAGCAGCTCCCGCGCGTGCCAGGCGTCAAGCCCGCTGAGCAGCATCAGGATCGCGGTGCGGCAGTGCTGATGACAGCTGGCCAGGGCGGCCTTTGCTTCACTGCGCGTGCTATCGGTGGCCGCCATCACAATCGCTATCTGCCGCTCCGCCCAGTGCGAATTGTCAGCCTGCACGTCCACCCGCAAATTGCTGTACACCCGACCGTCACGGATGGCGAGTCCGGTTGTCAGCATATTGACGATCTGCCACTGGGCCAACTGAGCCTTCGGATTGGCTAACCCCGCCACCGCCTCCGGCCCGGTCTGCGGAGCAATAATGATATCCGCCAGCTGCGCCGCCTCGCTGGTCGGCTGCTGGGTGATGACCGCTATCGGGGCGCCCAGCGACCAGGCGTGGCGCATCGCCCCCCACACCCATGGCGTCTTGCCGCTGACGGTCAGCGCCAGCAGCATATCGCGGTTGCTGAAGTCCAGCGACTGCAGCTCAAAGGCGCCCAGGTCATAATTATTCGCCGCAGTCTCCCGCTCGGCCATCGCCGCCGTCTGCCCACCGGCAATCAGCCCCACCAGCGCGTGTTTACCTTCCGGCGAATAGTCGCTGACCGCCTCAATGGCCGTCCGGCCCGAAGCGCCGGCGCCAATAATGACCAGGCGCCCTCCCCGGCTTATCGTCGCGGTGGCGATATCAATCAGCCGGGCGATATCCGGCAGACAGGCGCCGACCGCCTCCGATATCTGCTTATCATCCTGATGCAGCATCGCCAGCATATCGGCGGTGGCGAGGCGATCGATGTGGGTGGTCTCCGGGTGACGACGAGCCTGCATTGACGCGGTTAGCGAACTGCTCATAACAACCTCCATTTACGACAGAAAAAGCACATCTCGGCAAAATCAGCGGCCTGATGCATATCCTTATATTCATCAGGACTATTTAACCTCTGCCGCCACTATAAGTGGAATGTTCTGCGCTTTACCGCCGTCGGGGTCACAGTTTACCGTCCCCAACGCGCGTTTACGGGTGATTGTCGGTTATCTGAGCAATTCTGTCTGAGGTCTCATCTTCACCACCCGCCTGCATAGCCAGCCAGAAGGATTGCTGGCAAAGGTTATAAAACTGTTTGCGCATCGGGTTGATCTCCTGGTCGGCGGCGTCGATAACCTGCCAGTCAATCCAGCACTCCGGGCAGGATGCGCTATCCTGCTGCGCGATCTCGAGCTCATAGCGGCGCTGGATCACCACCCCGCTGCGATGCCGCCAGCGGGCGATCTCCCACTCTGCTTCCGCTTCATTATCCTGTTCACGATGCTGCGCCAGACGTTCAACGTGCCGCTGCCGGAGGATATCCCGGACCAGAGAAGCCAGTTCCATAGTGTCTCCCTTAAGCCTGTGGCGAAAAGCCGCAGTGTACCGCGCGCTGGAGGAGTCTGCCGTAGCAAAAGCGGCCTTTTGCTTTGATTACACGGCTTTATGTATGCCGCGCTATCGGCGATAATAATCTTTCACTGAATCTACCCGGGGTCGTCATGAAGGCTTCAGAGCACCCGCCTCGCGTTCGCCAACGCGTCTTACCGTTAAAGCTGAGCACCGCCGTGTCCTTGATGATCGGCAGCGTCATCGGCGCCGTGCTGCTGCTGGTGTATGCCTTGTGGTATATGCAGATCAGCAACGCCACCCGCGACGGTCTGAAAGAGACCGCGCTGGCGGTGGCGCGCACCATGGCCGATATGCCGCAGGTGAAGCGCGGACTGGAGGCGCCCCCGCAGCAGCAGATCATTCAGCCGCTGGCGCAGGCCATTACCCGCCGCAACGACCTGTTGTACGCTATCGTTACCGATATGCAGGGTATTCGCTATTCGCATCCGGACAGCTCAATCATCGGCAAACCGTTCATCGGCCACGATATTCAGCCGACGCTGCAGGGAAAAGAGAATGTCGCCATCAACCACGGGGTGCTGGCCCCGGCGCTACGGGTGTTTACGCCGGTGTTCAACGAACGGCATCAGCAAATCGGCGTGGTGGTGGTCGGCATTTCACTGAGTAAAGTGGACGAACAGATCGCCAACAGCCGTTGGGACGTGCTGCTGACCATCCTGTTCAGCGCGCTGGTCTGCGCGCTGGGCACCTGGAGCCTGGTTCGCGGCCTGAAGCGCGTGCTGCTGGGGCTGGAGCCGCACGAAATATCCACCCAGTTTCAGCAGCGTCAGGCCATGCTTCACGCCCTCAAGGAGGGGGTGGTAGCGGTCGATGCCCATGGCGAGGTAAATCTCATCAACCCCGCGGCGGAAGAGATCCTCTTTTCCGGCCCGGATAAGACTCTCGTTCACAGCCCCCTGCTCGACGATCTGCAGACCGTACTGCAGAGCGGCGAGCCAATGTACGACCGCGAACTGGGGTGCAATGGTCTGCTGCTGATCGGCAATACAGTGCCCATTCGCAGCCAGGGTGCGGTGGTCGGCGCCATCTGTACCTTCCGCGATAAAACTGAGGTCAGCCAATTGCTGCAGCGACTGGACGGCATGATGAGCTATGTGGATGCCCTGCGCACCACCTCCCATGAGTTTATGAATAAACTGCACGTGATCCTCGGTCTGCTGAATATGAAAAGCTACGGCAAACTCGAGGAATACGTGCTGCAGACCGCCCACCGCTACCAGGCGGACATCGGCGACATTCAGCACCGCATTAAATCCCCGGTGGTGGCCGGCTTCCTGATAAGTAAAATTCAGCGCGCCACAGAGTGCGGCTTTACCCTGACGCTGGCGGAGGAGAGCCTGGTGCCGGATTGTCCGAACGAGAAACAGGTCACGGTGCTGGTGACGGTGCTGGGCAACCTTATTGAGAACGCGCTGGACGCCATGAGCGGCCAGGCGGAGGGTGAGATCGGCCTGCTGCTGCACTACCAGGACGGCTGGCTAAGCGGTGAAGTGAGCGACGATGGGCCGGGGATCCCGGAGAACAACATCGACGCTATCTTTAACAAAGGCTTCTCCACCAAAGGCGAGAATCGCGGCGTCGGGCTGTTTCTTGCCAACCAGCAGTTGCGCGAGCTCGGCGGCACCCTCGCCGTCGAATCGGAACCCGGCGTATTTACCCAATTTTTTGTTCATCTCCCCTGGGATAGTAAAAGGAAACCTGCGTGATAAATGTTTTAATTGTTGACGATGATGCCATGGTGGCCGAACTGAATCGCCTGTACGTGGCAAGGGTTCCCGGCTTTCGTTGCAGCGGGAGCGCTTCGACGCTCAGTCAGGCCCAGGAGATGATTAACGATCCGCAGCAGGAGATCGATCTGGTGCTGCTGGATGTCTACATGCAGCAGGACAGCGGGCTCGATCTGCTGCCGACCATCCGCGAGTCGGGTCGCGCCATCGACGTTATCATGATTACCTCGGCGGCGGATGCCGCCACGGTACAGACCGCGATGCATTACGGGGTGGTCGATTACCTGATCAAACCCTTCCAGTTTCCGCGCTTTGAAGAGGCGCTCACCACCTGGCGGGAGAAGCGCAAGCTAATAACCGGCCAGCCCTATTACGAACAGGCAGATGTCGACCGCCTGCTGCACGGCGGCGCGCCGGAGGCCAGCGACGCGCGCAAGCTGCCTAAAGGATTAACCGCGCAAACGCTGCGCACACTCTGCCAGTGGATTGACGCCCATCCGGATGTCGAATTCTCTACCGATGAGCTGGCGGCGGCGGTGAATATCTCCCGCGTTTCCTGCCGCAAATATCTGATTTGGCTGGCGCAGATCAATATTCTCTATACCACTATCCACTACGGCGCTACCGGGCGGCCGGTCTATCGCTACCGTCTGGTCGCCGAACAGTACAGTTTGCTTAAGCAGTACAGTCAATAACCCGATAGCCGCTGTCCAGCGGCGCAAAACGCAGCCGCTGCGGCGATGAGAGAATAATGTCGCGATTTTTGGTAACGAAAATCGCGTCGATATCCTGCCGCTGACGCAGCGCTGCGCAGCCCTTCTCCACGCCGAGGCCGAACAGCAGCGTGGTCCAGATGTCGCCGTCTAAAGAATCCGCGGAAATGACCGTCACGCTGTCGAGTTCGTTGTCCAGCGGATAACCGCTGCGCGGGTCGAGAATATGGTGCCAGCGTTTGCCATCCTGTTCGAAATAGCGCTCGTAGGTCCCGGAGGTGACTACCGATTGCCCGTTGACCGTCAGGGAACCGATCAGCGCCTGCGCGTCGGCAAATGGTTTTTTCAGGCCAATGGCCCATTCGCCGAGGGTATGCACATTGCCGCCGAGGTTGATCAGCGCCTTCTCCACCTGCTGCTGACGGAGAAAATCGCGCACGCGGTCAGCGATATAGCCTTTGGCGATCGCCCCGAGATCCAGCTCCATCCCCGGCTGTTGGAGAAACACGCTGCAGGTTGCCTCATCAAGGATCACCTCCTGTGGGCGGGTCAGCGCCAGTCGGGCTCTTATCTCAGCCGCGTCAGGCACGCTGTGCCCGTGAAAACCAATTCGCCACAGCTTCACCAGCGGGCCGATGGCGAGGTTAAAGGCGCTGTCGCGCACCATGCTGGCGGCTTTGGCGCACTGGATCAGCTGAAAGACCGGTCGGCTGACGGTGACCGGATGACGCCCGGCGGCATGGTTGATATCCATCACCTGCGACTCGGCGCGGTTAACGGTGAGCAGGTCTTCGTAGCGCTTGATAAGCTGGAAAACGCGGGAGGCCATCGCCTCATCGTGGGAACAGAGTTTGAGCAGGATGGGCGAGCCCATCAACACGGCGGAGTAGCTATAGACGCGGTTATCGGACATCGGGCTCTCCTTAGAAGGGGCAAGCCGGGCGGCGAAAGCGCCAACCCGGCAGGAGCAAGGTTACAGGTTATCCTCTGGCACGTTTCGCCGCCTGATGGCCCGCGAGGGTACCGAAGATGATGATATCCGCCACCGCGTTACCGCCGATACGGTTGCCGCCGTGGATCCCGCCCACCACTTCACCGGCGGCGTAGGCGCCGCGGATCGGCTGCTGCGCCACATTCAGCACTTCGCCATCGGTATTAATGGTCACGCCGCCCATGGTGTGGTGCACCCCGGGGGCGATGCGAATGGCGTGGAACGGGCCTTCGTTAATCGGCGCGCGCAGCGCGGTGGTCCGGCCAAACTGTTCATCATGCTGTTTTTCCACCGCCCCGTTATAGCACTCGAGGGTGGCGAGGAAGGCATGGTAATCCATCCCCAGTTTCTCCGCCAGTTCCCGCGGTGAGCTGGCGCTGGTGACGAAGCCTTTGGCGATGTACTCGTCGGCAGCTTTGTTTTTCGCCCGCACATGCTCGTCGAAGACGATGTAAGCATAGTGTTCCGGCAGAGCGATAATCGCCGCCGAGACTTTATCGCGGGTCTCCATCTCGTTGAAGAAGCGGTTCCCCTGCTGGTTTACGAGAATAGCGCCGCCGCCGCGAATCGATTCGGAAATCAGATACGAGGTCTGCTGCTCGACGGTCGGGTGAATCTGAATTTCGCCCATGTCCACGGTGCCGGCGCCGATGCGTTCCAGCAACGCGATACCGCTCCCGGTAGCCCCTTTGTGGTTAGTGGTGACGAAGCCTTCAAGGTCAGGACGATACTTCACGACCATCGCGCTGTTAGCGCTGAAGCCGCCGGTGGCCACTACGATGCTTTTGGTCTGTACTTCAATGACCTCTTTTTCGTCGTTGATCAGACGTACACCGCTAACCTCATCCCCGCGCATCAGGATCTCTTCCACCGAGGTATCCAGCAGGACGTCAATACCGCGTTTGGTGATGTTGCGCACCAGGCCGCTAATCAGATAGCCGCCAACCGCTGACCCGTCGCGCGGACGGTGGGTACGGTCAATGCTCATCCCACCGGTGGTGGTAATGTCGTTGAGCATAATGCCCCGGTCCGCCAGCCACTCAATGGCTTGCGGCGCGTTTTCAACGAAACGGCGCAGCAGCTGCGGGTTGTTTTTGTTGTGGCCGCCCTTCAGGGTTTCCTGATAGAACAACTCCTTACTGTCTTCGATACCTTTCACTCGCTGGAAGCGGGTTTCCGCGGCGTTCATCCCGGCGGAAGCCTTGATGGTGTTCCCGCCGATGGTTGGCATTTTTTCGACGATCAGCACGCTGGCCCCTTCGTCGTGGGCCTGAATGGCTGCCGCCAGACCGGCGCCGCCGCTGCCGACTACCACCACATCATAGCTTTTCGGCGCGACGTCATTGCCGCCCTCTTCCGCCGCCAGCGCTTTACTCGATTTCAGCATCGCTTTGGCGACCGCTTTTTTCACCGCCTCGCTCTGGCTGGTGGCCCCGGAAATGGCATCGACGTGCGGGGTATTGGCGGTGAGAATACGTTCGCGGATCTCTTCGAAGCTGGTGGTGAATTCCACGGTCTGGACCGGGCTCGCCGCCAGTTCGATATCGGCAATATGGTCATTTTCGAGGCTGACGTTGATCACCAGCTCATTGGCGTCATCGTGGACGGTCTCAACAAACATCCCCGGTTTAAATTTGGCGTCGCCCATGCTCATGTCGCGGATCATCGCTTCCACCAGCGAGAAACGCCATAGCGGTTCCGGAATGTGCAGCGCTTCACGCTGGGTGCTGTCGATAAACAGCTCCAGCTCTTCGCCGGCGGCGATACGTGACGCCCAGTCCGGATAGGCGATGCAGGCGCGGCCTACCGCAATCAGGTCATAGCCGTGATCGAGGCCCTGCTCGGCATCGGCGGCGTTGACTACCCCGCCGACGCCCATCACCGGCACCTGGGCGAGGGTGTCAGAGCGCATCGCGCAGTATTTCTCGATTAGCGGCGTCGGATCGCTGGTATCGACGATAGACGGACGCAGGGTCGCGCCCACCGAGAAGTGCAGATAATCGACACCGCGGGCGGCCAGCTTTTCCAGCAGATACATGGTGTCGTCAAAGCGGATCCCCGGGACCTCCATCTCCTCCGGCGAGAAGCGATAGCCGATGATAAAGGCATCGTCGGCGTACTGGCGGGCCATTTTGTGGGTAATATCCAGCACCGCCAGTGGGAAACGGGCGCGGTTGTCGCGGCTACCGCCCCACTCGTCATCGCGCTGGTTGGAGTTCGGCGAATAGAACTGCTGAATGAGATAGGTGTTGGCGCCGTGAATTTCGACCCCGTCGAAACCGGCGAGAATGGCGCGACGAACGCCGTCGCCAAACTTGGCGATCATCCCTTCCACTTCTTCTCCGCTCAGCGCCCGCGGCATGGCGGCGCCCTCACGCGGCGCGGCAATAGCGCTCGGCGCCACCGGCTGGCGCCCCCCGATCAGCTGCGGGTCGACCATACGGCCGCCGTGGTAGATCTGCAGAATCGCTTTTGAACCTTCGGCTTTGATCGCCTCAGCGATTTTCGCCAGGCCGGCAATTTTTTCATCATTATCGATGCCGATCGCGCCCGGGAAGGCCAGACCGTAGTCATCAATAAAGCAGCACTCGACAATAATGGTACCGATGCTTCCGGCGCGCGCGCGGTAGTACTCCACCAGCTCGCTGGTGACGGTGCCATCGAAATAACCGGTGCAGGTGGTCATTGGCGCCATGAGCAAACGGTTTTTCAGCTCGGTACCATTTGGTAAAGTAAATGGCTGCAAAATACGTTCGTTACTGGTCATAAGTTACGCTCCAGATTTTAAAATATTAAAAGCTCAGAATAGGGGGACGGAATCATTAATGGTTTTGGTTTTTTAATTCCTGTTGTCATGCCAATAATATAGCGCGTTTTTTAATTACTAAACCAATTACGTTAGTTATAAAACTATTTAACCCCAGCAATAACATCGCTACCTCTATTGTATTATTAAAATAATAAATAGTATTTACATAATACAAATGCGTGATAACAATTAGGATACTTTTGTTAACATAAACAATGACAAGAAAAACCACAAAAATACAATAAAATCATAAAGTTACTAAAACAGAAAATAATTTCAGCATTTATTGTTCATTTTTCCTTTAACATCTATCGATATTTTCGCCAAAATAACACCTCATCACATAGGGTTATACTGATAATAAAAAAATAGTGAAATCACCGGCTTTTCTTGATCTTGATCAATTGCAACGGCCATTGAAAGCGCAATATATAAATAACCAACAAATTTAATTTAACGCCTCATAAAACGCGTTAAATAAGCGCCCTGTCGATACTCAGAAACGCAAAATTAAAACTAAAGAAACTTTTGTAATTAAAAAAACCTCTGAGCATGACGCTGGCGTAAACGTTATTTTCAACAACTTGCAGATACTCATTATGAAAGAGAAAAAGACAACCATACCGCCTGCCGGTGCAGTCAAGCCAACGACTGCGAATAAAAAACCTCTCCTGATGATGGCGCTGCCGATTATCGTTGCCGTGCTGTTATTGTTCGTCCCGGTCCCCGAAGGCCTGCCGCCGTACGCCTGGCACTACTTCGCTATCTTTGTCGGGGTGATCGTCGGGTTGATTTTTGAACCGCTGCCCGGCGCCGTTATCGGTATCACCGGCGTGGTAGTTATTGCCTTGTGCAGCCAGTGGCTGCTGTTCAGCCCGGATCAGATGGCCGCGCCAGGCTTCAAAATGGCTGGCGCCTCCTTTAAGTGGGCGGTGAGCGGCTTCGGCAACTCCACCGTGTGGCTTATCTTCGGCGCGTTCATGTTCGCCGCCGGCTACGATAAAACGCAGTTCGGCCGCCGCCTGGCGCTGATTCTGGTGAAATATCTTGGCCGTCGCAGCCTGACGCTCGGCTACGCCATCACCTTCGCGGATCTGCTGCTGGCGCCGTTTACGCCATCTAACACCGCACGCAGCGGGGGGACTATCTACCCGATTATCGCTAACCTGCCGCCGCTGTACGGTTCAAAGCCAAACGATCCGAGCGCACGTAAAATCGGTTCCTATCTGATGTGGGTAGCGATCACCGCCGCCTGTATTACCAGCTCGATGTTCCTGTCGGCTCTGGCCCCGAACCTGCTGGCCCTGGCGCTGGTCAAAAGCATTGTTGGCATCAATATCTCCTGGGGCACCTGGTTCATCGCCTTCCTGCCGCTGGGTATCCTGCTGATTCTGGCTATGCCGCTGCTGGCCTACTGGTTCTACCCGCCGGAAGTGAAAGTCAATAACGAAGTGCCACTGTGGGCCGCGCGTGAACTGGAAAAACTGGGCAAACTGTCGCGCAATGAAATTCTGCTGCTGGTATTCGTCTGCTTCGCGCTGATGATGTGGATCTTCGCCGCCGACTGGATCGAACCGGCGCTGGCTGCCCTGCTGGTTATCGTGCTGATGCTGTGGACCGGCGTGCTCTCCTGGAGCGATATCACCAACAACAAAGCGGCATGGAACACCTTTGTCTGGTTCGCCACCCTGGTGGCACTGGCCGACGGCCTCTCCTCCACCGGCTTTATCGCCTGGCTGGGTAAAGAGGGCGGCGCGCTGATGAGCGGCATCTCCCCGGGGATGGCGACCATCGTCCTGCTGCTGGCGTTCTACCTGCTGCACTATCTGTTTGCCAGCACCACCGCGCACACCACCGCGCTGCTGCCGGCCATGCTGACCATTGCCTCGACTATCCCGGGAATGAATATGGAAGTGTTTGTCCTGCTGATGGTCACCTCGCTGGGCGTGATGGGGATCATCACCCCGTACGGTACTGGCCCAAGCCCAATCTACTACGGCAGCGGCTACCTGCCGACCAAAGATTACTGGCGCCTCGGCACCATCTTTGGCGCCATCTTCCTGGCCGCCCTGCTGCTGATTGGCTATCCGTGGATGTCCATGATGTTCTGATTCATAACCGCCGGGACTACCCCGGCGGTTTTTATCTTTATGGAGTAAGTGACTATGTCGACTAAACCGTTTGTTTATCAGGATCCGTTTCCGCTGGCGCACGACGATACGGAATACTATCTGCTCAGCAAAGAGCACGTCTCCGTCGCCGAATTTGACGGCCAGCAGGTCCTGAAAGTAGAGCCGCAGGCGCTGACCCTGCTCGCTCAGCAGGCCTTCCACGACGCCGCCTTTATGCTGCGCGTCTCCCATCAGCAACAGGTCGCCTCGATTTTGCTCGACCCGGAAGCCAGCGATAACGATAAATATGTCGCCCTGCAGTTCCTGCGCAACTCGGAAATTGCCGCCAAGGGCGTGCTGCCGACCTGCCAGGATACCGGCACCGCGATTATCATGGGGAAAAAAGGCCAGCGCGTCTGGACCGGCGGCGGCGATGAAGCCGCCCTGGC
>NZ_KV792617.1:0-2095 GCF_001808265.1 Klebsiella sp. HMSC16A12 | reverse complement strand
CGCCCTGGCGCAGGGGGTGTACAACACCTATACCGAAGATAACCTGCGCTACTCACAGAACGCGCCGCTGGATATGTATAAAGAGGTTAACACCGGCACCAACCTGCCGGCGCAGATCGATCTCTACAGCGTCGACGGTGAAGAATATAAGTTCCTGTGCATGGCGAAAGGCGGCGGTTCCGCCAACAAAACCTATCTGTACCAGGAAACCAAGGCCCTGATCACCCCGGCGAAGCTGAAAAACTACCTCGTTGAGAAGATGCGCACCCTCGGTACCGCCGCCTGCCCGCCGTACCACATCGCGTTTGTGATCGGCGGCACCTCGGCGGAAGCGACGCTGAAGACCGTCAAACTGGCCTCGACCCGCTATTACGACGGTCTGCCGACCGAAGGCAACGAACACGGTCAGGCGTTCCGCGACGTGCAGCTGGAGCAAGAGCTGCTGCAGGAAGCGCAGAACCTCGGCCTCGGCGCGCAGTTTGGCGGGAAATACTTCGCCCACGATATCCGGGTGATCCGTCTGCCGCGCCACGGCGCCTCCTGCCCGATCGGCATGGGTGTCTCCTGCTCCGCCGACCGCAATATCAAAGCCAAAATTAACCGCGACGGTATCTGGATCGAGAAGCTGGAGAGCAATCCGGGAAAATATATTCCTGAACATCTGCGTCAGGCCGGCGAAGGCGAAGTGGTAAGCATCAACCTGAATCAGCCGATGAGCGAGATCCTGGCGCAGCTGTCGGCACATCCGGTCTCCACCCGCCTGAGCCTTAACGGCACCATTATCGTGGCCCGCGACATCGCCCACGCCAAGCTGAAGGAGCTTATCGACAACGGCGAGGCGCTGCCGCAGTACGTCAAAGATCACCCGATCTACTACGCGGGCCCGGCAAAAACGCCAGCCGGTTACGCTTCCGGCTCCCTCGGCCCAACCACTGCCGGCCGCATGGACTCTTACGTTGATCTGCTGCAGTCCCACGGCGCGAGCATGGTGATGCTGGCGAAAGGCAACCGCAGCCAGCAGGTGACCGATGCCTGCCATAAACACGGCGGCTTCTACCTTGGAAGCATCGGCGGCCCGGCGGCAGTGCTCGCCCAGCAGAGTATCAAGAGCCTCGAGTGCGTGGCCTATCCGGAACTGGGGATGGAAGCTATCTGGAAAATCGAAGTGGAAGATTTTCCGGCGTTTATCCTCGTCGATGATAAAGGCAACGACTTCTTCCAGCAGATCCAGAATAAGCAGTGCGCGGGCTGTAAACAGCACGGCTAACGCTATCCTCTGACGCTGATATCAGGCCGTCGCCGTTTGGGCGACGGCTTTTTTTATGTCCGCGTTTCCCCAGCTTGAATTCACTTCGCACCAGGCTATGCTCAACTACAAGCCCTCCGTTTTTTGCTGAAAAATAACAATAATTCTTATCTCAGGTGCCTCAATGAACAGGATGAGCATCGTTATCCTCTGGGCGCTGGCGCTGCTGGTGCTCCAGCCGGCGCTGGCCGCCGAACCGCGACAGCAGCCAACCGCGCGCGAGCAGGCACGCACGGTCACGATTTTCCACCAACCTGTCGTCATGTTGCAGGCCACCTTTGGCCAGACCACGCCCGAAGAGCGCGTTTTGCGCACCCGCAGCGCCCTGCGCGCCTTCACCGAAGATGATATTCGCCAGCCGCTGCGGGTCGTGCCGGTTATCCGCTATGGTCAGCCAGGCCGGCTGTTTCTGATGAACGGCAAACCGGTGCTGCTGCTGAGCCAGGCGGATCTCGACGAGGGCGATGATTTAACCCTCGACCAGGCAGCCCAGCGGGTGCTGGCGCGTATGGAAGCCCAGCGCACCAGCCTCCAGGAGCAGTTCAACAACCGCTATCTGTTCATCTCCGCCGGTAAAGCCCTGGCCGGGGCGCTGCTGCTGGCGCTGTTTTACTACGGCGCCTTCCGCGCCTGGCGGCGGGTGCGACGTTTTTTCCTGCTGCGGATCCTCGAAAAACGTAGCGCCATACCGCAGCACTGGCGGCGCTATCTCGGCAATATTGAAGTTCGACTCTATGCTGTGCTGGTCATCTTTCTCGGGTACAGGGGGCGGCGGCGACTGGCCGCCCC
>NZ_KV792616.1:0-29452 GCF_001808265.1 Klebsiella sp. HMSC16A12 | reverse complement strand
CCGGGTGGCGGCTGCGCCTGACCCGGCCTACGCATCGCGCGAGCCGGGTCAGACCGCCGAACCTTAACCCATCGCGCTTTCGCGCAGGCGGGATTTCAGCTTGTTGTACTCGTCGATCACGTACTGTTCCGCGGCGCGCTGATCGGCAATCCGCTCAACGTTGACCGCGCAGTACTTGTACTCCGGCGTTTTGGTTATCGGACTCAGGTTCTCTGAGACCAGTTCGTTACAGGCGCCGATCCACCACTGGTAGGTCATGTACACCGCGCCTTTATTCGGCCGATCGCTGACCTGCGCGCGGGTGATGATGCGCCCCTTACGCGAATTGACCCATACCAGCTCTTCATCTTCAATGCCTAGCCGTTCGGCGTCGGCGGTGTTGATTTGCGCATAGCCTGGTTCATCCGCCAGCGCCGCCAGCGCCGCGCAGTTACCGGTCATTGAACGGCACGAGTAATGGCCGACCTCGCGCACCGTCGACAATACCATCGGGTACTCATCGGTAAGCTTATCGATCGGCGCGACCCAGTCGCAGGTGAAGAACTGCGCCAGTCCGTTCGGGGTATCGAACTTCTCTTTAAACAGATACGACGTTCCCTGATCGGCGTCGGACTCATCGCGGCACGGCCACATGACATAGCCGAGCTCACCCATTTTCTCGTAGGTGGCGCCGTAGAAGTCCGGGCACAGATGCCGCAACTCGTCCCAGATCTCCTGGGTGTTATTGTAATGCATCGGATAGCCCATCCGGGTGGCGATTTCGCTGATGATCTGCCAGTCGGTTTTCAGGTCCCACTTCGGCTCCACCGCTTTAAAGAAGCGCTGGAAGCCGCGGTCCGCTGCGGTATACACGCCTTCGTGCTCGCCCCACGAGGTGGACGGCAGGATGACGTCAGCCGCGGAGGCGGTTTTGGTCATGAAAATGTCCTGGACGATAACCAGTTCCAGATCGTCGAACGCTTTGCGGACCGCCGAGAGTTCGGCGTCGGTCTGCAGCGGATCCTCACCCATAATGTACGCCGCCCGCACTTCACCGTGCGCCGCGCGGTGCGGCAATTCGCTGATGCGATAGCCGGTATGCGCAGGCAGGCTTTCCACGCCCCAGGCTTTGGCGAATTTTTCGCGGTTCTCCGGGAACTTGACGTACTGATAGCCCGGATAGGTATCCGGTAGCGCACCCATATCGCAGGCGCCCTGAACGTTGTTCTGGCCGCGTACCGGGTTGACGCCGACGCTCGGCTTGCCGAGGTTGCCGGTGAGGATCGCGAGGCTGGTCAGCGACCGCACCGTCTCCACGCCCTGGTAGAACTGGGTGACGCCCATGCCCCACAGGATGGCGGCGGATTTGGCGCTGGCATACATCCGGGCGCAGGCGCGGATCTCCTGGGCGCTGACCCCGGTGATCTCCTCCACCGACTCCGGCGTATAGCCTTCAACGATTTTGCGATACTCCTCGAAGCCTTCGGAACGGCTGGCGACGAAGGATTTATCGTACAGATCCTCTTCAATAATCACGTGGCCAATGGCGTTGAGCAGCGCGATGTTCGAGCCGTTCTTCAGCGCAATGTGCATATCGGCGATGCGCGCGGTTTCAATTTTGCGCGGGTCGCAGACGATAATTTTCGCCCCGTTGCGTTTAGCGTTAATGACGTGATTCGCCACGATAGGGTGGGAATCCGCCGGGTTGTAACCGAAGATAAACACCAGATCGGTGTTATCAATCTCCGTGATGGCATTACTCATGGCGCCGTTACCGACCGACTGGTGCAGACCTGCAACCGAAGGGCCGTGTCAGACGCGAGCGCAGCAGTCGACGTTATTGGTACCAATAACGGCGCGCGCGAATTTTTGCATCACATAGTTGGTTTCATTACCGGTGCCGCGGGAGGAGCCGGTGGTTTGGATCGCATCCGGGCCATATTTGGCTTTAATGGCGCTGAGGCGGGTGGCGACGTAATCCAGCGCCTCGTCCCAGGAGACGGCTTCCAGCTTGCCGCCGCGTTGACGGCGGATCATGGGGGTTTTCAGGCGCGGCGTTAGGATCTGGGTATCGTTAATGAAGTCCCAGCCATAATAGCCCTTCAGGCACAGGGTTCCCTGGTTGGTTTTCCCCTGCGCCGCTTCAGCCCGAACGATTTTGCCGTTATCGACCACCAGGTTGATTTTGCAACCTGATGCGCAATACGGGCAAACCGTGACGACTTTTTTCATCGGTCTTGCTCCAGTTATTCAATGGGCGCGTTTGCGCTATCGCGCCGTCACTATGCATCTTCTATGCCATATTTTCATTGTGGGTATTCCTTGATGATACGCGGGTTTTTTGGGCGGAATGCTGACGAAAAACAGCCTGTCGACAGATTTGACGTGTCGATACCCTGGAGATGTGACGGCGCTTGAAAAAATGTCACCGGGAGAGGAATTTGTCGGCGCAGGCTTGCAGAATCGATCAGACTGACACTAATTCCCGGCGGGCAGAGGCAAAAATGAAACCAGTCATTTTAGTGGTGGATGATGACAGGGCAATGGGCGAGCTGCTCAGCGATGTGCTCGGCGCGCACGCGTTTGAAGTGCTTGTCAGCCAGACCGGCAACGACGCGCTGACGACGGTGGCGCAGCGGGCGGATATCGCGCTGGTCTTACTGGATATGATCCTGCCGGATACCCATGGCCTGCAGGTGCTCCAGCAGCTGCAGCGCACGCGGCCTGAGCTGCCGGTGGTGATGCTCTCCGGTCTGGGCAGTGAGTCTGATGTGGTGGTGGGCCTGGAGATGGGCGCCGATGATTACATCGCCAAACCGTTCAGCTCGCGGGTGGTGGTCGCCCGGGTGAAAGCGGTACTGCGACGCAGCGGGGCGCTGGCCGGCGAGGCGTCGGGCGCCGGTGCTGGCCTGACGTTTAACGGCTGGCGGCTGGATACCACGCGCTGTGAACTGTATAACCCGCAGCAGCAGGCGATCCCGCTGACCCAGGGAGAATATGGCCTGCTGCTGGCGCTGGCGCAGAACGCGCGCCGGGTATTGAATCGCGAACAGCTGCTGGCGCTGACCCATAACGAAAGCACCGAGGTATTCGACCGGACCATCGATGTGCTGATCATGCGCCTGCGGCGCAAAATTGAGCTCAACCCGCATCAGCCGACGTTGATTAAAACCCTGCGCGGTCTGGGCTATGTCTTTTCCGCCGACGTGACCCACAGCGAGAAGGCGGCGTAGGGCGGGTTTGCTGCCAACCCGCTGTTGACTTTATTTGGCGCAGGGAGTTTACTTTTTTTATTAAAGTGACACTCTGGGTTAATCTATGGCAACAAAATTAAACTGGCTGCTGCAAAACAGCGCTCCCGGAGATGTGATCCTTCAGTCCTGGTTAAGCCAGCATGCCATCTCTCCCTCTCTGGCCTTTAAATACGCGCAAAGTGGCTGGTTAAAAAAAAGAGGCAACGGCGTATATGCGCGTGCGGGACGTGAGCCGGAGTGGAACGATGCATTAGCATGTTTGCAAAATCAGCTTGCCGCTCCGGTGTATGTTGCGGGGCTCAGTAGCTTAGTCTGGCAGGGCCGTTCACACTATCTACAGCTAAAACAAAACCAGTGCTGGCTTAGTGTGGAAAATAAAGCGCTGCTGCCGAAATGGTTCAGGGAATTCCCGGGTGTGGAGTGGATAGTCATATCGGGGAAAAAACTGCCGGTGCTGGATGATAGATACCGTGTAACGCTTGATATAAAAGGGAAAAAACTCATCGGCAGTGCGCCAGAACTGGCTGCTTACGAGTTGCTGAGCGCGGTGCCGGGGACCCTCTCATTTAACCACGCTGCAGAGCTTTTCCAGGGGCTGGTTAATCTTAATCCTCGTAAAGTAGAGTATCTTCTTTCCGTCAGCCAGTCCGTGCAGGCCAAGCGTTTGTATCTCTTCTTCGCCAGTTTTTACGAGCATGGCTGGCTCAAACGAATCGATAGCCAAAAAATCGATCTGGGAGCGGGCAAGCGGCAAATCGTGGAAAATGGAAAGTTCAATGCTCAATACCAAATCACAGTGCCTGAACGCTTTCAAAAGGAATAAAAAATATGGATATACAGGCGCCTTATTATCGGCAGGTTGCTCTGCTAATGCAGGTTTTACCCTATGTTGCTGTCGAACGGGAATTTGCGCTGAAAGGTGGCACTGCCATCAATCTCTTTATCCGCGATTTCCCTCGATTATCGGTGGATATCGACCTCGCCTGGGTGCCCCTGGAAAGCAGAGCCATCGCTTTACCTCATATACGGGATGCGCTTGCACGTATTGCCGCCAATCTGCAACAACAGGCAGGTATGAGCGCTGTATTACAAGCTAATCGTTCAGATGAGATGCGTGTCATTGTTACTACCGATAGCGCGCAAATAAAGATAGAGGTTTCACCGGTCGCCCGGGGAACATTATATCCACCACAGGAGCGAGAAGTGGTGGGGGCGGTAGAGGACGTTTTTGGCTATGCCAGCCTTCCAGTGGTTTCGTTGCCTGACCTCTACGGTGGAAAATTATGCGCGGCGCTGGATCGCCAGCATCCCAGAGATTTTTATGACGTGAAATTACTTCTTGATGCGCAGGAGCTTGACCGTCCCATTTTCAATGGGTTTATCGCGTATTTACTGAGCCATAATCGGCCTCTGGCTGAAGTGCTGAATCCTCGCTGGAAAGATATTGCTGAACCTTTTTACCGTGAATTCAGCGGGATGACATTTGAGACGATAGCCCTGGAGGAACTGACAGCAGTCCCCAACAGGATGATTGCTGCGTTAAAATCCTGTTTCACACAACAGGATGTCGATTTTTTACTGTCATTTAAACGAGGCGAACCAGACTGGCGTTTAGCGCCGGAAATGCGTATTCAGGATTTGCCTGCCGTGCAGTGGAAATTGCGCAATATTCATCAGATGCCAGCGATAAAACGCGCTGAGTCATTAGATAAACTGGAAAAGGTGCTGGCCGAGTGGCGCAGTTAGTTACCTGGCCCGCCCTTGTTGAACTCAGCGTAAAACAGGCGTGATTTGAATAAACCGTATCCCTTTTCTCGCCATGACACGCCGTTCTCCTGTGGCATCGCCCTGATAGCGGGATCTACTCGATCTAAACATTCTGCAACTGAATAAACGCCTGCAGCTCAGGGAGCGTTTTGGCGCCGTCGATCGCATTGGCGGCCTGCAGGCTGGCGCGGGCGCAAGCGTGAGCCAGCTGCAGACTGGCGGTTAACGGCCAGCGTTCGTGGCTGCCGTACAGCAGGCCGGCGCAGAAGGCGTCCCCCGCGCCGACGCTGCCGATAATCTCCTCCGGCGGCAGCCGCCATGACGGTACCCAGCGCCCGGCTTCGGTACGGGAGACGCCCCATGCCCCCTCCGGACAATGGATCACTACCCGCTGGCGTACGCCGGCGTCAAGCAATGCGCTGGCGGCGCGGGCGATATTGGCGACGTGCGGCTCGCCGTTGGGTAGACGAATCTCCAGCCCGCTAAACTCGCTGGCTTCCAGTTCATTGATGGTCAGGTAGTCAAGATGCTTCAGCGCCGGCAGGACCAGCGGCCGGTAGCGCGGGTCGCCCTTGCGCGACACCAGATCGAGGGACACCTCATAGCCTCGCTCGCGCATCTGCGCCAGCAGTCGCGCGCTGCGGGTGCCGTACACTTCATCGGGGCGATCGAGGCTTTCGAGCAGCAGCAGATAGCCGAGATGGAAAATTTTCAGCGGCGCATCCAGCGGCTCAAAAGCCGGGAGATCAAGCAGGCGGTTGGCGCCGGGGGAGTGAAAGAAAGTGCGCTGGCCTTCGGCGTCGGTCATCACCTGGGTCATCGAGGTGGGGGCGGAGCTGGTGCGCTGTACGAGCTGGCGATTGATATGGTACTGATCGAGCATGGCGGTGATGTAGTCGCCATCGTTATCCTCGCCAATCAGGCCGACCGCCTGCAGCGGCAGCCCGGCGTGCATTTTGGCCAGGGTCAGCAGGACATTCAGCGGCGCGCCGCCGGTGGCGCGTTCGCTATGGACAATTTCCACCAGCCAGCCGCGCTCCGGCCACTGCCCGATCTGGTGGACATGATCGACCAGCATGTTGCCTGCGGCAATAATGCCTTTCCGTTCCATGATTGCTACTCCGCGCCGTCATATTCGTTAAGCGTAGCGCACAATCGGCGGAACGATTGTGCGCCTGGTTGCGCTTATTTCACGGTCCAGCCTTTGTAAGAGCTGACGTTATTTTTGTCGATCATCATCACCGGGATCAGTACCGGCGCGGTCGGCGCAGGTTTGCCCTGCAGGATGTCGTAGCCAATCTCCACCGCCTTCGCCGCCATCACCTGTGGGTCCTGCGCTGGGGTGGCGACGAACAGCGAGTTCTTACGCTTCAGCGCCTCTTCGCCGTCCGGGCTGCCGTCGACGCCGACGATGAAGAACTCGCTGCGCTGCGCCTGTTTCGCTGCCAGATCGGCACCAATCGCCGTCGGATCGTTGATCGCGAACACGCCGTCAATCTTCGGATTGGCCGCCAGCAGGGAGGTCATCACCTCCAGGCCGCCTTCCCGGCTGCCTTTGGCGTTCTGGTTGGCGGAGAGGATTTTAATGTCCGGGTGTTTTTTGAACTCCGTTTCGCAGCCTTCGACGCGGTTTTGTACGGCGGAGACCGGCGGCCCGTTGATGATCACCACGTTGCCTTTGTTGTTCAGGCGGTCGCTAATGTATTTACAGGCCAGCTCGCCCGCCTGGGTGTTATCGGAGGTGATGGTGGCGTCGGCCCCTTCGGCGGCGACGTCAACCGCCACCACCACGATCCCGGCCTCTTTGGCCCGCTTCACCGCCGGGCCAATGCCTTTCGAATCTGCGGCGTTGAGGATGATCATATCGACTTTGGCGGCGATAAAGTTATCGATCTGCACCACCTGCTGGCCCAGATCGTAGCCGCTGGAGACCAGCGTCACTTTGACGTTATCCCCCGCCAGCTTGCGGGCCTCCAGCTCCGCCCCTTTGGTGATCTGCACAAAGAACGGGTTGGCAAGGTCGCCCACCGTCACGCCAATCGCTTTCAGCTCTTTGGCCGACGCAAAAGGGGAGGCGGCCAGCAGCGCGCCAGCACACAGCGCGGTGACTATCGGTTTTAAACGCATTCGCTTTTCCTCGCAGGTAAGATGTTGTTGTTATGCACTTTGATGATGCCGGGTACGGTATTTGTCGATCAGCACCGCAATGATGATCACCGCCCCTTTGATCACCAGTTGCCAGAAGTAGGAGACCCCCATCAGGGTCATGCCGTTATTGAGGGTGGCGATAATTAGCGCCCCCACCAGTGTACCGGTGATGGTGCCGATACCGCCGACGAAGCTGGTGCCGCCGAGAATGACCGCGGCGATGGCGTCCAGCTCGTAGCCGACGCCGAGGTTGCCGTTGGCGCTGTACAGCCGCGAAGCGCTCATCACCCCGCCAAGGCCGGAGAGCAGGCCGCTCATGCCATAGACAAACAGCAGCACCAGCCAGACTTTGATGCCGGTCAGCCGCGCCGCCTGCATGTTGCCGCCCACCGCGTAGATATGCACCCCAAGGGTGGTGCGGCGCAGGATAAACCAGCACACCGCGATCACCGCCAGGGCGATGACTACCAGCCACGGCACCGGGCCGAGGTAGTCATTGCCGATCCACTCGAAGCTGATATCGGAGTTGATCACCGTGGTGCCGTCGGCCAGCAGATAGGCGGCGCCGCGCAGCGCCGTGTAGGTGCCGAGGGTGACGATAAACGGCGGTAGCCCGGCGAAGGCGACCAGCGCGCCGTTGAACAGGCCGAGCAGCAGGCCGAGCATCAGCGCCGCCGGAATCGACAGCAACGCAAACGCCGGGATCAGCGACACCACCATCGCGGCCACTGCGGTGGTGCCAAGGATGGAGCCGACGGAAAGGTCAATGCCGCCGGTGAGGATGATGAAGGTCATTCCCGCAGCCAGCACAATGTTGATCGAGGCCTGGCGGGTGATATTCAGCAGATTGCTTTCCGTGAAAAAGTTGGGGGCGATAAAGCCGAAAACGGCGACGATCAGGATGAGGATCGGCAGAATGCCGACGGTCTGCATCAGGTCGCCCATCAACATTTTTTTCGCCGAAGCGGATTTCGCGACCGGCGCGGAGGTCTCTTTCGGTATGCTCATAGTTGCCCTGCCTTAAGGTGAGAATCGGTCACGCCGGTGGCCAGCGTCATGATACTTTCCTGGCTAATATCACCGGCCTGTAGCTCGCCGGCGATAACGCCCTCGCGCATCACATAGACCCGGTCGCTCATGCCCACCACTTCGGGCAGCTCGCTGGAGATCATCAGAATGGCGACGCCCTGGCGCGCCATGTCGTTCATGATGCGGTAAATTTCGCTTTTCGCGCCGACGTCGACGCCGCGGGTGGGTTCATCGAGGATTAGAATGCGCGGGCCAATCGCCACCCAGCGCGAAATTAACAGCTTCTGCTGGTTGCCGCCGGACAGTCCGCCGGCGCGCACCTGGGCGTGCGGCACGCGGATGTTAAGCAACTGGATGGCGTCATCGGAGATGGTTTGCGCCTTCCGGCGGTTGAGCATCCCCCAGGTCGCGTCGCGCTCCAGCGTCGCCATGGTGATGTTTTCCTGGGCTGCCAGTTCGAGAAACAACCCCTGTTCTTTGCGGTTTTCGGTCAGAAAGCCGATCCCGAGGTCGATGGCTTCCCGCGGCGAGTGGATCACCACCGGCTCGCCGTCAATCTCAATCACCCCGGCGGTGGCTTTGCGCACCCCGAAGATCAGCTGCGCCAGTTCGGAACGCCCGGCGCCGACCAGCCCGGCGAGGCCGACGATTTCGCCGGCATGCACCACGAGGCTGCTGGGCTTAATCTTGCCGCCATCGGTCAGATCCTCGACCCGCAGGCGCGGCTGGCCGCGGGGAATGTCACGTTCTTTATTGAACAGATCGCTGAGCGGGCGGCCGACCATCATGCGTACCAGCTCCGGCGCGTTGAGCTTGTCGCGCACCAGGCTGCCGACATACTGCCCATCGCGCAGGACGCTGACCCGGTCGGAGAGCTCATATACTTCCGCCATGCGGTGGCTGATATAGATGATCGCCATCCCCTCATCGCGCAGGCGCAGGATGAGCTCGAACAGGCGCTGGGTTTCCCGCGAGGAGAGGGCGGCGGTGGGTTCATCCATCACCAGAATGCGGCTTTGACGGTGGAGCGCGCGGGCGATCTCCACCTGCTGCTGTTCGGCGATGGTCAGGGTCATCACCCGGTCGCTGGCTTTGAACTGGGCGCCGAGACGGTCGATCACCGCCTGCGCCTGGCTGAGCATGGCTTTGCGCTGCACCAGACCACCGCGCGCCAGCTCGCTGCCGAGGAAAATGTTTTCCGCGACGGTCAGGTTCGGCGCCAGCTGCATCTCCTGGTAGATCAACGTGATCCCGGCGGCCAGCGCGTCCTTGGGGCCGCGGATCGTTTGCGGTTTTCCGTCGATCAGGATCTCGCCGCTGGTGGCGGTATAGGCGCCGGCGAGGATCTTCATCAGCGTGCTTTTTCCGGCGCCGTTCTCCCCCATCAGGGCATGGATCTCGCCGGGCCAGACCGTCAGGTCGACGCCCTTCAGCGCGTAGAATTTGCCAAAAGCTTTGGCGATATGGCGCATTTCCAGTACCGGGGTGGCGGTCATCGCGGCGCTCCTGTCTGTAAGAACAATAGCTGCAGTCCACCACCGGAAAATAAATGCAGAATGTCAGAATCCATTCATATTTGTCATAGTGATAAATAGTTAACCGCGATCACAGTTACGCGGCGTCATTTTCTGCACCGTCACGCTTATCTGCCGACCGATCCTTCACCGGAGTTGTTATGACCGCTCGCCGACACCCGTTTTTCACCAGCGCCCGTGGCCGCCTGCTCTCCTTTAATCTGCTGATGGGCGTGGTCACCCTGTTGGTCAGCGGCGTGGCGGTGTTCGGCTTTCACCACGCCAGCCAGCTGCAGGAGCAGGTGCAGCGCCAGACTCTCAACGACATGCGCGGCAGTATGGATCTGGCGCGGGACACGGCGAATGTCGCCACGGCGGCGGTGCGCCTGTCGCAGGTGGTGGGGGCGCTGGAGTACAAAAGCGAAGCGGAACGGCTGCTGGCGACGCAGCAGGCGCTGAAGCACTCGCTGGCCCAGCTGGCGGCGGCCCCGCTGGCGCAGCAGGAGCAGGCGCGGGTGGCCAATATTATTCGCCGCAGCAACGCGCTGCAGCAGAGCGTGGCGGAGATGCTGGAGCGCGGCCAGCGCCGCCATCTGCAGCGCAATGCGCTGCTGAGTTCGCTTTACCAGAATCAGAGTAACCTGCGCCATCTCGCCGATCTTAACGATCGCGGCGGGGATAAGGCGATCGATCCGCGCCGGCTGGCCGAGATGGACCGGCTGATCGTGGCTGCGATCCATACCGTCACGCCGCGGTCGATCGTCCTGCAACTCGACCAGCTGCGCGGCGCCCTGCCGACACGCAGCGCCGATCCCGCGCTGGCGTTTGTCCTCCCTGATGTGACCCGCGAGCTGGCGACGCTGGCCCCGCTGTCGGCCCAGCTGGAGGAGAGCGACCTGACGATCAGCTGGTACATGTATCACATCAAAGCGCTGGTCGCGTTGCTTAACGAAGATATCAATCAGTACGTGACCCGGGTGGCGGAAGCCTCAGAGCAGCGGGCGGCGCAGAGCCATCGGGAGCTGCGCTCCATCAGTATGTTTATTCTGCTTTCCGCGCTGCTGGCGCTGGCGATCACCGGCTGCGCCGGGTGGTACATCTACCGTAATCTCGGCTCGAACCTGACCGCCATCTCGCGGGCGATGTCGCGGCTGGCTCAGGGAGAGCCGAACGTCTCGGTGCCGGCCCTGCAGCGGCGCGACGAGCTGGGGGAGCTGGCGCGGGCCTTTAACGTTTTCGCCCGCAATATGGCGTCGCTGGAGCACACCACCCGGCTGCTGAAAGAGAAGACCAACCAGATGGAGATCGATCGGATTAAGCGCCAGGAGCTGGAGGAGGCGCTGCTGCATAGTCAGAAGATGAAGGCCGTCGGCCAGCTGACCGGAGGTCTGGCGCATGACTTTAACAACCTGCTGGCGGTGATTATCGGCAGCCTTGAGCTGGTGGAGCCGGATGCGCGCGATGCGCCGCGCCTCTCCAGGGCGCTGAAGGCGGCGGAGCGTGGGGCGCTTCTGACCCAGCGGCTGCTGGCCTTTTCACGCAAGCAGGCGCTGCATCCCCAGGCGGTGGCGATGGCGCCGCTACTGGAGAACCTCAGCGAGCTGATGCGTCACTCCCTGCCGGCGACCTTAAGCCTGGAGATTGAGGCGCAGTCGCCGGCGTGGCCGGCATGGATAGACGTTGGCCAGCTGGAAAACGCCCTGATCAATCTGGTGATGAACGCCCGCGACGCCATGGCGGGGCGCGACGGGGTCATCAAAATACGTACCTGGAATCAGCGGGTCACCCGCAGCAGCGGCCAGCGGCAGGATATGGTGGCCCTGGAGGTGATCGATCATGGCAGCGGGATGTCGCAGGCGGTGAAAGCCCGGGTGTTTGAACCTTTCTTCACCACCAAAGCCACCGGCAGCGGCAGCGGCCTGGGGCTGTCGATGGTGTATGGCTTTGTGCGCCAGTCTGGCGGCCGGGTGGCGCTGGAGAGCGCGCCGGGGCAGGGGACGACGGTGCGGCTGCAGCTGCCGCGAGCGTTGACCGAGGTTGAGAAGGAGGTGGCGCCAGCGGTGGACGAGCCGCCCCCGGCGGGCGAGCGGCTGGCGCTGGTGCTGGAAGATGAAGAGGATGTCCGCCAGACGCTATGTGAACAGCTGCATCAGCTGGGCTGGCTGACGCTGGAAACCGCCAGCGGTGAAGAGGCGCTGCAGCTGCTGGAGGCCTCGCCGGATATTGCCCTGCTGATTAGCGATCTGATGCTGCCCGGCGCCCTGAGCGGCGCCGATGTGATCCATACCGCCCGACGCCGCTTTCCGGCGCTGCCGGTGCTACTGATCAGCGGCCAGGATTTGCGTCCAGCGCAGAACCCGGCCCTGCCGGAGGTTGAGTGGCTGCGTAAGCCGTTTACCCGCGCCCAGCTGGCGCAGGCGCTGAGCGCGGCGTACGCGAGGATTTGAGATTCCTCCGCTACCCGGGTTTCATGCGGATGATTAAGGTAGCGGCAGGACTCTGATGAGATTGGCCCCGATGAAACGTTACGCAACCGCACTGCTCTTTTGCACTCTGTCGCTGACCAGCCTGGCCGCTCGCGCCGATATTATCGATGACGCGATCGGCAATATTCAGCAAGCCATTAACGACGCCTATAACCCGGGCAGCAGTCGCTCCGATGACGACGACAGATACGATGACGATGGCCGGTATGATGACGGGCGCTATCAGGGGAGCCGTCAGCAGAGCCGTGACAGTCAGCGCCAGTATGACGAGCGGCAACGCCAGCTGGACGAGCGCCGCCGCCAGCTGGATGAACGCCAGCGTCAGCTCGACCGCGATCGTCGTCAGTTAGAAAGCGACCAGCGTCGGCTGGATGATAGCTACTGATTGCCCCCGCAGGCCAGCGCTTAATCCAGCGCTATTTCCATCCCGTCATAGCCCGCTTCGAAACCTGTCGGCAGCGGGTTATCCATCATCCAGACGTCAAACTGGTGGCTGATATGGGTGAGGATCACCCGCGGACAGCCAATGACCTGGTTAAGGCTGCGGACGGTGTTTAGATCGTTATGGTTACGCGGGGTCTGCGCGCGCGGCTCATGACTGCAGTCGATGATCATCGCCTGCGGGCGGTTATTGAGCAAAAACTTCAGCGACTTGTCCGGCAGCCCGGCGGTATCCGAGAGCCAGGCCAGCCGGCTGTGGGCCGACTCCAGCAGATAACCAAAGGTCAGCTTCGAGTGATTAAGGGGTAGGGGCGTCACCCGCAGCCCCTGCAGGTTAAACATCACAAACGGCGTGACGGTATGGCTAAAGTCAAGCAGACCGGGGTGTTTGAGCAGATCGTCGCAGCCGGCGTCATCCGGCGGGCCATAGACCGGAATCGACGCGCCGACTCCCCAGCGCAGCGGAAACAGCCCCTGCACATGATCCAGATGGTAGTGGGTCAGCAGCACCTGTTGAAAGCTGCCGGCGGGATGATGTTCCATCAGATCCGGTCGTCCGGCATCGAGCAGCGTCACGGCGCTGTTGAACGTGACCACTCCGCTACAGGGGCGGCGGCGGTGATTTTCCTCGCGGCGAGCGCGGCGGCAGGCCGCGCAGTCGCAGCCGAAGACCGGCACCAGCTGAGCGCCGCCGGTGCCGGTTAAGCGGAGGGTCAGGCTCATCGTGTCACCTTTTGTTTATACCAGTTGATCCGCTTCGCGCGCCGCGTGGCTGCGCAGCAGGCGGAAAAATTCATCGACCGATTGTCGGAGACTGCCGTCGTTATTCAATGTCAGGCAGTTGTCCGGCTTATAGCGCGCGGCGCGTTCCAGACGCTGGGCGATTTCCAGCGCGTTTTCCCGACCGCGCTGCTCCAGCCGCTGGCGCAGCACCGGCGGCGAGACGGTGAGACAGATCGGCACCAGCACCTCGCCGTAGCGTTCCCGGGCCAGCGCCAGATGGGCGCGGGAGCCGTTGGCCACCACGTCAAAGCCGGCGTGCAGCCAGAGGTCGATCTCCACGCCAATGCCATAGTAAGTATTGTTGGCGTGCCAGCTGAGAGCAAAAAGATGCTGCTCGGCGCGGGTAAAAAACTCATGTTCGCTGAGGGCGATATGATTCTCGCTGCCCGCGTTAAACGGGCGGGTTATGTAACGATGGGCCACCAGCAGCTGCGGGTGCTCGCGCTGGCGCAGCGCCGCCAGCAGGCTATCTTTACCGGAGCCGGAGGGGCCCACCAGCCAAATCAGTTTTCCTGGCATTAAAAGACCCTCTTTCCCTGGCGCCAGACATGGTCGATCTGGATATGTTCGCCGCGACGGTGCGCCAGCACCAGGTCGGCGCGTTTCCCCTCGGCGATGACGCCGCGATCGTCAAGGCCCAGCGCCTGCGCCGGATGCTGACTGACCAGACGGATCGCCTGTGGCAGGGTGAAGGCATTGTCCTCGGCGTCGGCGATACGGAAAGCGGCATCCAGCAGGCTGGCGGGGTAATAGTCAGATGAGAGGATGTCCAGCAAACCGTGGCTCGCCAGCTGGTGGGCGGCGACGTTGCCGGAGTGGGAACCGCCGCGCACGATATTCGGCGCCCCCATCAGGACGTGCATCCCGTGCTGACGTGAAGCCTGCGCCGCGGCCAGCGTGGTGGGAAACTCGGCGATCACGCTCCCTAGCTGGTGGGATTCGGCCACATGCGCCTCGGTGGCGTCGTCGTGGCTGGCGAGGGCGATACGGCGGGCGCGGCACATGGCGGCGATGGTCTGGCGATTGGGCTGCGACCAGGTGGCGGCCAGAGCCATCTGCTCGGCTTCAAAACGGTCCATTTCGTCATGCGTCAGATGATATTTACCCTGATAATAATCGCGGTACTTGCTGCGATCGGCGTACTGACGCTGGCCCGGCGAGTGGTCCATCAGAGAGACCATGCTCACCGACTCGCGATCGATCAGCTTTTCAAACAGCGGCAGCGTGGTGTGATGCGGCAGCTCGCAGCGCAGGTGCAGGCGGTGTTCGGCGCGGTTGAGACCGCGCTTTTGCGTCTCCTCCACGGCATTGACCATCTTCTCCAGATTCTCAAGACGATCGCCGCCATCGCGCACGTCGCCAATCGCCACGGCGTCCAGCACGGTGGTGATGCCGCTGGCGACCATCATGGCGTCATGGCTGCTCATCGCCGAGTGGGCCGGCCAGTCTACCTTCGGCCGCGGGGTAAAGAACTTGTCGAGGTTATCGGTATGCAGCTCGATAAGGCCCGGCAGCAGCCAGCCGCCTTCCCCATCCAGCGCCTGCGGCAGCCGGCTCTGGCTTTCGGCGAAGGCGAGGATGCGACCGTCATGGACTTCCAGCGAACCGTGGACCACCTCGTCGTCGAGAACCAGTTTTACGTTATTGATAATCATGCTGTCATTCCCATAGAGTGCAGTCGGTCGGCGACCTGACGGCGTACCCCTTCGTCATGGAAAATCCCCACGATGGCCGCGCCGCGCGCTTTGGCATCGTGGATCAGGTTGACCACGGCAGCACTGTTTTTGTCATCCAGTGAGGCGGTGGGTTCATCAAGGAGCAGGATCGGATAGTCGACCGCAAAACCGCGGGCGATGTTGACCCGCTGCTGCTCGCCGCCGGAAAAGGTGGACGGCGCAAGGTGCCACAGGCGTTCCGGAATGTTGAGGCGGGTCAGGATCTGGGCGGCTTTCGCGGCGCTCGCTTCGCGCGGCGTCCCAAGATCGAGCAGCGGCTGCATCACCACCTCCAGCGCCGAAATGCGCGGGATCACCCGTAGAAACTGGCTGACCCAGCCGATGGTGATTTTGCGCACTTCCAGCACCTTGCGTGGGGTGGCGGTGACCAGGTCCACCCATTCGTCGCCGTGGCGGATATGGATATGGCCGCTGTCCGGCAGATAATTGGCGTACAGCGAACGCAGCAGGGTCGATTTGCCGCTGCCGGAGTGACCGTGGAGCACCACGCACTCCCCGGCGTTAACGGTCAGCGAGGCGTCGGCCAGCACCGGCAGACGCACGCCGTGCTGCTGGTGCAGAACAAAGGTTTTATGGACGTTTTCAACGCGGATCATGTTAGCTCTCACGAGGTTGAGTTGCCGGGTGGCGCGTCGCTTACCCGGCCTACGAATAACGCACCTGTGGGCCGGGTAAGGCGCAGCCGCCACCCGGCAAAACAGCATTAATTCTGCAACACCGACGACACCAGCAGCTGGGTGTAAGGATGGTGCGGATCGTCGAGCACCCGGTCGGTTAAGCCACTCTCCACCACCTGGCCCTGCTTCATCACCAGCAGACGGTTCGCCAGCAGGCGAGCGACGCCGAGATCGTGGGTAACAATCACCACCGCCAGATTCAGCTCCACCGCCAGGCCGCGCAGCAGGTCTAGCAGCCGCGCCTGCACGGACACATCCAGCCCGCCGGTGGGTTCATCCATAAACACCAGCTTCGGCTGGGTGACCAGGTTGCGGGCGATCTGCAGACGCTGCTGCATGCCGCCGGAGAAGGTGGTGGGCAGGTCGTCGATGCGCGAGGGCGGGATCTCCACCTCCTGCAGCCACTTTTCGGCGGTGGCGCGAATGTTGCCGTAGTGGCGGGCGCCGGTGGCCATTAGCCGTTCGCCGATGTTGCCCCCGGCAGAGACCTGGCGACGCAGACCGTCCATCGGGTGCTGATGCACTACGCCCCATTCGGTGCGCAACAGGCGTCGGCGTTCGGCTTCGCTCATGGCGTACAGCGAGCGCTGCTGGTACAGCACCTCGCCCTGCTGCGGCGTCAGGCGGGCGGAGATTGCCTTCAGCAGGGTGGTTTTACCGGAGCCGGACTCGCCGACGATGCCGAGCACTTCTCCCGGCCACAGCTCGAAGGAGACATCGCGAAAACCTTTATCCGGGGCGTAGAGATGGGTCAGGTTATTCACAGCAAGTAATGGCTGGTTCATTTTTTCTGCCCCTCGCTCTGCTGGCGGCAATAGTCGGTATCGGAGCAGACAAACATCCGCTGGCCGCTGTCATCCAGCACCACTTCGTCGAGGTAGCTGTGGCGCGAGCCGCAGATGGCGCAGGGCTCATCCCACTCCTGCACGGTAAAGGGATGGTCGTCGAAATCGAGACTCTCCACCGGGGTATAGGGCGGCACGGCGTAGATCCGCTTTTCGCGCCCGGCGCCGAACAGCTGCAGCGCCGGCATCATGTGCATTTTCGGGTTATCGAATTTCGGGATCGGCGAAGGGTCCATCACGTAGCGGCCATTGACCTTCACCGGATAGGCGTAGGTGGTGGCGATATGGCCGAAGCGGGCGATATCTTCATACAGTTTCACCTGCATGACGCCGTACTCTTCCAGGGCGTGCATGGTGCGGGTTTCGGTTTCACGCGGCTCGATAAAGCGCAATGGCTCCGGGATCGGCACCTGGTAGATCAGGATCTGATCCTCCACCAGCGGCGTCTCCGGGATCCGATGGCGGGTCTGGATCAGGGTGGGGTCTTCGGTACGCTCGGGGGTGGCGACGCCGGTGACGCGCTTAAAGAACTGACGAATCGACACCGCGTTGGTGGTGTCATCCGCGCCCTGGTCAATCACCTTCAGCACGTCGTTCTCACCGATGACGCTGGCGGTCAGCTGGATGCCGCCGGTGCCCCAGCCGTAGGGCATTGGCATTTCGCGCCCGCCGAACGGCACCTGGTAGCCGGGAATCGCTACCGCTTTGAGAATAGCCCGGCGGATCATGCGCTTGGTTTGCTCGTCGAGGTAAGCAAAGTTATAGCCAGTCAGTGGGTTAGCCACGTTCGTTCTCCCGTTGCAGGCGTTTCAGCAGCGCCAGTTCGGCCTGGAAATCGACATAGTGCGGTAGCTTCAGATGCGAGACGAAGCCGGCCGCTTCGACGTTATCGGCGTGGGCCAGCACAAACTCTTCATCCTGCGCCGGGCCGGCAATCTCTTCGTCATAGTCCGGCGCCTGCAGCGCACGGTCGACCAGCGCCATGGCCATCGCTTTGCGCTCGCTCATGCCGAAGGTCAGGCCGTAGCCGCGGGTGAAGTGCGGCGGCTCCTCCTGCGGGGCGACGAAGCCATTAACCATCTCGCACTCGGTCAGCAGCAGCTCGCCAATATTGACGCTAAAGCCCAGCTCTTCCGGGACGATTTCCACCTGCACGTAGCCGCTGCGGATCTCGCCGGCAAACGGATGGTTGCGGCCATAGCCGCGCTGGGTCGAATAGGCCAGCGCCAGCAGGTAGCCTTCATCGCCGCGCATCAGCTGCTGCAGGCGCGAGGAACGCGAGCAGGGGTAGACCGGCGGGGTGCGGGTGATATCGTCGGGCGGCGTGCCGCGATCTTCCTCGGTCTTCGCCAGCCCCTGCTGCGTGAGCAGGCTAAAGACGTGCGGCGTCGGCTCTGCTTCGCCATCGGCTTGCTGCACAGACGGCGCTTCGCCATTGGCCAGCAGGGTAAAATCGAGCAGGCGGTGGGTGTAGTCGTAAGTGGGGCCCAGCAGCTGGCCGCCGGGGATATCTTTATACACTGCGGAGATGCGGCGTTCGAGGCGCATCTCCGCGGTATTAATCGGTTCGCTGACCGCCAGCCGCGGCAGGGTGGTGCGGTAGGCGCGCAGCAGGAAGATCGCTTCGATGTTATCGCCGCTGGCCTGCTTCAGCGCCAGCGCCGCCAGTTCGCGGTCGGCGATCCCGCCCTCGGTCATCACCCGGTCCACCGCCAGGCTGAGCTGGTCGCCTATCTGTTCGACGCTCAGTTCGGGAAGCCGTCCATCGCCCCGTCGTTTCTGTTCCTGTAAGGCGTGAGCGGCGCGGATCGCCTTCTCGCCGCCCTTGACGGCAACGTACATTTAGCACACCTCCACGTGGGTGGTGCGCGGGATCGCCAGCAGGCGCTCGCCGCAGGTGAGGATCAGGTCGATGCCCAGCGGGAACGGGTGCGGGCGTTCGGTTAATTCGTCGATGATGCAGTCCGGCAGCTGCGGCGCGATCATTCGCTCTTCGGCAATGCCTGCCCCGGTCAGGCGCAGCATGCGTCCGCCGCTGAGGCTGGCAAGCTGAACGATCAGTGTGACGCCGGTTTCCGGCGCGGTGACGGTGCCAGCGGAAAGGACGTTGAGCTGCTCGGCGCTGATGCCGTCATTGGCGACGGCAAAGACCGCCTGCTGCGGCTGGTCCACCAGCGGCGCGCCGGTATGAAAGCGCAGATTCTGTCCCACCAGATCGTTACGCAGGGCGCTGGCGAGCCAGACCGGTGTTTCATGATCGGCAAGGGTCAACAGCAGGCTGGTGGAGGCCACGTTCAATGGCTGCCAGCCGTGCTGAAGCTGCTGCAGGGAGACAATCACCCCCGGCTCGCTCATCGCTTTCAGCAGGCGACGAAAACTGTGTTGGGCATCCTGCACAGCCAGGGTAAAAGCGGGTTGTAAGGTCATACGTTATCTCCGCGAACCAGGGTAAAGAAGTCGACCCGGCTGGCGTTGACTTCGGCGCGTCGGGCTTCAATGCGCGCGCTGCGTAGCGCTTCCAGCGGGGTTATCAGGGTTTCCATTAAGGTGTGAAAATGGCGGGGCGACTGCAGCAGGGCGTCGATCGCCGCGCAGCGTTCAGCGTGCGGGCGGTCGCGGCCTAAGATCCAGCTGTAACCGAGGGTACCGTCAGCCAGGCGTACCGCTGCGCGGGTAAGGGTGGCGTCGCCGGCAAAGAAGCGGTCGCCGATACCGCCCATGCGGGCCTGGAGCTGTACCAGCCCGGTTTCCGGGGTGCGAATCAATTCATATTCCGGCGCCAGCTGCAGGGACTGCATGCGCGCCAGAAGGTCCTGCGGTTCACTGTGGGCCAGCACGGACATCCAGCGCTGGCGGGTGGCGGTATCGAAGTGCATTCAGTGCTCCATGGTAAATTCAATCATGTCGGCGCGGGTCAGGCTGACGGAGTACTCCGCCGTGAGCGACTCGCCCTCGCGGCTATTGAGCGTGCGGACGCAGAGCAGCGGCGCCATATTGGGGATTTCCAGCAGCTTGCTCTCTTTTGCCTGCGCGCGGCGGGCGCTAATTTTGGTGCGTACGCGGGTCAGTTCGACGTCGAGCCGATCGCGTAGCAGATCGTGCAGCGAGCCGTGGCTGAAGGTCTGTAGCACCGGCCAGAAGCGCAGGTCGGCGAAGTAGTGGTCGATCAGGCACAGGGCGACGCCATTGACCCGGCGCAGGGTACGCAGGTGGATCACGTTCTCGCCCTCATTGATGCCAAAGGCTTCGGCGACATGGGCGCTGGCGGGGCGCAGCACCGACAGCAGCTTTTCGCTGGTGGGATCGCTGCCTTGTTCCAGCAGGTTTTGGCTGAAGCGCGCCTGGGCGTTAAGCGGGTAGTCGATGGGGCGCATCAGCACCAGCACACCCACGCCCTGACGGCGCTGAACCCAGCCGCGCTCAACCAGCTGGTCGATAGCCCGGCGCAGGGTGTGGCGGTTAACGTCGAAGCGCGTCGCCAGCTGCTGCTCGGCGGGCAGATAGTCGCCGCAGCGATAGTGATGGCGCAGCTCCTGCTCAAGTCGGGCGGCGATTTCCTGATAGCGCGTGGGGTAACTGGTCGGATGTCTGGACAGGTGCATAGTCATCAAGCCTCACACAGCATAGGCGAGGAGCTTCCTCGCGTTGTGGGCCGATCCTGACCGGTTTATGTTGCATTTCGGTTAAGTGACGATGACTAAAGGATGAAGAGTTGATGCCAGGCGGATGACAGGGCGGCCGGGCCGCCCTGGGGGCGTCAGCCTTGTTTGACCACGTTGATCATCCAGGGGACGCCAAAGCGGTCGACGACTTTGCCGAAGCCGTGGGCCCAGAAGGTTTCCTGCCAGGCCATCTCAATGCGCCCGCCGACAGCCAGCGCGTCGAACCAGCGCTGGCCTTCAGCGACATCGCTGGGATCGAGGACGAGGGTGAAGCCGGCGTAATGCACATCGGGCCCGAAGGCGCTGTCGCTCAGCATCAGCTCGCCATTATTGATGCGCAGGCTGGCGTGGGCGATAGCATCATCCGCCATCTTCTGGCCAGACGGGCAGCCGTCTGACGCTTCCTGCGCCGCGGGCGGCATTTCGCCAAAGGTCATTTTAAACATCAGCTCCGCGCCCAGCGTCTGCTGGTAGAAGGCGATCGCCTCGGCGCAGTTGCCCGCAAAGGCAAGGTAGGGACTTAAGGACATGGTGAATACCTCAGTGACCGTAACCCGTAAAGCGTAGTCGCCCGGCAGGCGATTGAGCCAGACGGCAGGGCGAAAAGGGGCGCTGAAATATGACGGCAGGCGACAGTGTAAATAGCGGTTGCCGGCGAGGGAAATAACAGGATGCGCCGGTGGACAAACGGCCACCAGGATATCGGGAGCGGCGACGGTTATGTGAAAAAATAATCGTGCCGCCTACCCGAAATTAAATCAGTTCTTTTTCACAAATTCCGATTTGAGCTTCATCGGACCAAAACCGTCAATTTTGCAGTCAATATTGTGATCGCCTTCGACCAGACGGATATTTTTCACTTTGGTGCCGATTTTCAGCATCGAAGAGCTGCCTTTAACCTTCAAATCTTTCACGACGGTAACGCTGTCGCCATCGGCCAGTAAATTGCCATTGGCATCTTTAACGATCAGAATGTCGCTCTCTTCCGTCGCCTCGGCAGGGTTCCACTCATGGGCACATTCCGGGCAGATGTACATGCCGCTATCTTCATAAGTGTAAGTCGAATCGCATTTTGGGCAGTGTGGCAGTTGCATGACGCTCCTCATGATGTCGTCGAAAAACAGGACGTTGGTCCTTTAAACAGCGGCTGAGAGCCGAAAGTGGGTATGATTATAGCGCAATCACCCACTTTTGTCGGGTGTTTTTTTGCTAAAAAATAGCCGTGGTGTTATTCCGGAAAGAAGCGAATAAACGCTGAAATTAACCGCCCGAAGTGGAGCAAAATCGACGAAATAATTTCCGCGCGATCGGCAGGAAATGAACTTATTTATTTTCCGACACTCTGTAATGAGGCGGTAAATTTCTGTGAAGTTGATCGCAGATATAAACACTGTTAGGGTAAAAAAGGGGAGCAGGTCAATTTCATCAAGCATCACGATGAGCCGCTCCATTTATTCACCAGTAGCCAGAGCAGGCGTCAACAGGTTCGGTTGTACATTCTGTCAGCAGACAGTGCAGGCAAACCTGCTACGCTTGAAATGAGGAGCACAGCAATTCACCGCTCCTGACGCACGATGCGAATGGCCTTGCCATTCGGCGAAGAGGCGTGCACTCAAGGCGGAGTAGCAGAGGAAAAATATGCTTAAAAGGAAAAAAATAAAGCCCATCACCCTTAAGGATGTGACCATCATCGATGATGGTAAACTGAAAAAGGCGATCACCGCGGCCTCCCTGGGCAACGCGATGGAGTGGTTCGATTTCGGCGTCTACGGCTTTGTGGCCTACGCCTTAGGTAAAGTCTTCTTCCCCGATGCCAACCCAAGCGTGCAGATGATTGCCGCGCTGGGTACCTTCTCCGTACCATTTTTAATTCGTCCGTTAGGAGGCCTGTTCTTCGGGATGCTGGGCGATAAATATGGTCGGCAAAAAATTCTCGCGATAACTATCGTGATCATGTCGATAAGTACTTTCTGTATCGGCCTTATTCCGTCGTATGCCACGATAGGTATCTGGGCACCGATCCTGCTGCTGCTGTGTAAAATGGCGCAAGGCTTCTCGGTTGGCGGTGAATATACCGGGGCGTCGATCTTCGTCGCGGAATACTCTCCTGACCGCAAGCGCGGCTTTATGGGCAGCTGGCTGGACTTTGGCTCCATCGCCGGGTTTGTGATGGGGGCCGGCGTGGTGGTTCTCATCTCCAGCGTGGTGGGTGAACAGAACTTTCTCGACTGGGGTTGGCGTATCCCGTTCTTCCTGGCGCTACCGTTAGGTATCATTGGTCTCTACCTGCGCCATGCGCTGGAAGAGACGCCAGCGTTCCAGCAGCATGTTGACACCATGGAGCAGGGCGACCGTGAAGGACTGCAGGACGGGCCGAAGGTCTCTTTTAAAGAGATTGCCACCAAGCACTGGCGTAGCCTGCTGACCTGTATCGGTCTGGTGATTTCCACCAACGTGACTTACTACATGCTGCTGACCTACATGCCGAGCTATCTGTCGCATAACCTGCACTACTCGGAAGATCATGGGGTGCTGATCATCATCGCTATCATGGTCGGGATGCTGTTTGTACAGCCGGTTATCGGTATGCTCAGCGACCGTTTCGGCCGTCGCCCGTTTATCCTGATTGGTAGCGTGGCGCTGTTTGCCCTGTCGATCCCGGCCTTCATTATGATCAACAGCAACGTGACTGGCCTGATCTTCGCCGGCCTGCTGCTGCTGGCGGTGGTGCTGAACTGCTTTATCGGGGTGATGGCCTCCTCGCTGCCGGCGATGTTCCCGACGCACATCCGCTTCAGCGCCCTGGCCAGCGCCTTTAACATCTCGGTGCTGATTGCCGGTCTGACGCCAACCCTGGCGGCGTGGCTGGTGGAGACCACCCAAAACCTGATGATGCCGGCGTACTACCTGATGGTTATCGCGGTGGTGGGTATGGCGACGGGCCTGTCGATGAAAGAGACGGCTAACCGTCCGCTGAAAGGGGCGACCCCGGCGGCGTCGGATATCCAGGAAGCGAAAGAAATCCTTGGCGAGCACTACGATAACATCGAGCAAAAAATCGAAGATATCGATCAGGAGATCGCCGATCTGCAGGCAAAACGGTCGCGTCTGGTGCAGCAGCATCCGCGTATCAACGACTAACCGTTTTCACTGTTAATCATGCCGCCTGGGGAAACCCCGGCGGCATTTTTTATGCCTTCGGCAAGGCCAGGCCGTGACGCCGCTGCTGGCTGAGTTTACGGTACTGCTGCGGCGGCATGCCCACGTAGCGGGTAAAGGTGCTGTAGAAGCGGCTGCTGGAGCGAAAACCGGCGGTAAGGGCAATATCCAGGATGGTCTTGTCGGTATCGCTCAGCAGCGCCCGCACATGATTGATACGCATGGCGGTAATGTACTGCTTCATGGTCTGCTGCATCACCCGCTGAAAGACCCCCATCGCGTAGTTCGGGTTGAGCTTCACGTGCTCGGCAACGGCATTGACGGTCAGCGCCTGGTCGTAGTGGGCAGCGATAAACTCCAGCATCTGGCTGACATAAAACTGCGCGTGGCGCGAGACGCTGTTCTTGTGGGTGCGTGAGGTTTTATTGACCAGAATCGGCTGCCAGCCGGCGAGGCTCAGCCGCTTCAGCATCAGGGCGATTTCATCGATCGCCAGCTGGCGTATCTGTTCATTCTCGTGGCTCAGTTCCTGCTGCCAGCGGCGCACTTCGAAGGCGCTCAACTGCTGCGCGGCGAGGGATTTAATCACCATCCCATGGGTGACGTGGTTGATAAGCTCCCGGTCCAGCGGCCATGAGAGAAACAGATGCATCGGCAGGTTGAATATCGCCATCTGCTGGCAATCGCCGGGGCGGGTCAGCTGATGCGGCGTACAGGCCCAGAACAGAGTGATATAGCCTTTCTCAATGCGCACCACTTCGTTATTAATCAAATACTCGACGTCGCCATCGAACGGCACGTTGACCTCCACCTGGCCGTGCCAGTGGCTGGTGGGCATGGCGTGCGGCGGGCGCAGTTCGATATCCATACGCTGATACTCGGAGTAGAGCGCCAGCGGGCTGCGGCTCTGCTTTTCGTCGCTGCTGCACATAAAGGGATCGGGGGGCAGAGAGGTGAAGCGGTGTTCCATCGTTAGCGTATTCCTGAATTGTCAGAGTGGCTGCATTTTTCGCCAGAACTGACGACAGCTTAGCGGAAGAATCGGCCCATTTTCTCTCCTTTTTGCTCAATCTGTTCCCGAAATCTCAGATTTTGTGGCGCTTAATGGCCGATCTGAGCTTTCGGGAATGCTCCGGCGGGAACAGGGCAGCGCAGCGGGGAGCGGCGTGCCACTCTGCAAGTGTTCAATGACCTGATGGAGAGTGCGTGATGTCTGCCCCAAAAATTACTTTTATCGGCGCCGGTTCGACGGTGTTCGTCACAAATATTCTCGGTGATGTTTTCCAGCGCCCGGCGCTGAAATCGGCGCATATCGCGCTGATGGATATCGATGAAACCCGGCTGGAAGAGTCGCATATCGTGGTGCGCAAGCTGATGGATTCCGTGGGCGCGAACGGCGAAATCAGTTGCCACCGCGACCGGAAAACTGCCCTGCAGGGCGCCGATTTTGTCGTCGTTGCCTTCCAGATTGGCGGCTATGAGCCCTGTACCGTCACCGATTTTGCAGTCTGCAAGCGCCACGGCCTGGAGCAGACCATTGCCGATACGCTGGGGCCGGGAGGCATTATGCGCGCGCTGCGCACCATCCCGCACCTGTGGGCTATCTGCGACGACATGACCGAGGTCTGCCCGGACGCCACCATGCTTAACTACGTCAACCCGATGGCGATGAACACCTGGGCGATGTACGCCCGCTACCCGCATATCAAGCAGGTGGGTCTGTGCCACTCGGTGCAAGGCACAGCGGAAGAGCTGGCGCGCGACCTCGATCTCGATCCGGCGGATTTACGCTACCGCTGCGCGGGGATTAACCATATGGCGTTCTATCTGTCGCTGGAGAAAAAGCTCGCGGACGGCAGCTACGTCAGTATCTACCCCGACCTGCTACAGGCCTACGCCGACGGGCGGGCGCCGAAGCCGAACCTGCACGGCAACCCGCGCTGCGAAAACATCGTCCGCTATGAAATGCTCAAAAAGCTGGGCTACTTTGTCACCGAGTCCTCGGAGCATTTCGCGGAATACACGCCATGGTTTATCAAGCCGGGCCGCGATGACCTTCTCGCTCGCTATAAAGTGCCGCTGGATGAATACCCTAAACGCTGCGTCGAGCAACTGGCCAACTGGCATCAGGAGCTGGAGAGCTATAAGCGCGGGGAGCGCATTGAGGTGAAACCCTCCCGCGAATATGCCAGCACCATCATGAACGCCATCTGGACCGGCGAGCCAAGCGTGGTGTACGGCAACGTGCGCAACGATAATCTCATCGACAACCTGCCTCAGGGCTGCTGTGTGGAAGTGGCCTGCCTGGTGGACGCCAACGGCATCCAGCCGACCAAAGTGGGCGCGCTGCCGGCGCATCTGGCGGCGCTCATGCAGACCAATATCAACGTGCAGACGCTGCTCACGCAGGCGATCCTCACCGAAAATCGCGATTACGTCTATTACGCCACGATGATGGATCCGCACACCGCCGCGGTGTTGGGGATCGAAGAGATCTACGCGCTGGTGGACGATCTGATCGCCAGCCACGGCGACTGGCTGCCGGCCTGGCTGCACCGTTAATCCTCTTATGCCGCCGGGGGCAACGAACCCGGCGGTGCCTGTCACGCTCTATCAAACGCTGAAGGAGGCGCTGGCGACAGCGACCTGGACCCTATGAGTATTTCAATGACAACAAAGCTCAGCTACGGATTTGGTGCCTTTGGTAAAGATTTCGCTATCGGTATCGTCTACATGTACCTGATGTATTACTACACCGATATTGTTGGCTTATCGGTCGGGGTGGTTGGCACCTTGTTCCTGGTGGCAAGGATCCTCGATGCGATAGCCGATCCGATTATGGGATGGATCGTTAACTGTACGCGGTCGCGATGGGGAAAGTTCAAACCGTGGATCCTGATCGGCACGATAACTAACTCGGTGGTGCTGTATATGCTGTTCAGCGCCCACCATTTCAGTGGCGGGGCGCTGCTGGCGTGGGTGTGGCTAACCTACCTGCTGTGGGGCTTCACTTACACCATAATGGATGTGCCGTTCTGGTCGTTGGTGCCGACCATTACCCTCGATAAACGCGAACGCGAGCAGCTGGTGCCTTACCCGCGCTTTTTCGCCAGTCTGGCGGGATTTGTCACGGCCGGCGTCACGCTGCCGTTCGTCAACGCCGTCGGCGGCGCCGATCGCGGTTTCGGTTTTCAGATGTTCACTCTGGTGCTGATCGCCTTCTTCGTCGTTTCCACCCTCGTCACCCTGCGCAACGTGCATGAGGTTTACTCCTCCGACAGTGGTGTGAGCGAAGACTCCAGCCACCTCTCACTGCGCCAGATGGTGGCGCTGATCTATAAAAACGATCAGCTGGCCTGCCTGTTAGGCATGGCGCTGGCCTATAACACGGCGGCGAACATTATCGCTGGCTTTGCGATTTACTACTTTACCTACGTGATTGGCAGCGCGGAGATGTTCCCGTATTACATGTCCTACGCCGGGGCGGCGAATTTGCTGACGCTGATCCTGTTCCCACGACTGGTAAAAGGGCTATCGCGGCGCATTCTGTGGGCGGGTGCTTCGATCATGCCGGTGCTGGGCTGCGGCGTGCTGTTGCTGATGGCGCTGGGCGGCGTTTACAACATCGCGCTGATTTCGCTGGCCGGGGTGCTGTTGAATATCGGCACCGCGCTGTTCTGGGTGCTGCAGGTTATTATGGTGGCCGATACCGTCGACTATGGCGAATATACGATGAATATCCGCTGCGAAAGCATCGCCTATTCCGTTCAAACGCTGGTAGTCAAAGCCGGTTCGGCGTTTGCGGCCTGGTTTATCGCTATCGTGCTCGGTATCATCGGTTACGTGCCGAATGTTGTGCAGTCGCCCCACACGCTGCTGGGGATGCAGGCGATTATGATTGCGCTGCCGACGCTCTTTTTTGCTCTGACGCTGTTTCTCTATTTCCGTTATTACAAACTGAATGGCGATATGCTGCGACGGATTCAGATTCACCTGCTGGATAAATATCGCCGGGTACCGGAAAATGACGTCGAGCCGGAACGACCGATTGTGGTACCCAATCAGGTGTAAAAAGCGTGCGAAAACCGCTGACGAAAGAGGGGAGGGATGCTCTCTTTTTGAGCAAAAAACAGTGTCTTATAAAGACAGAAAGAGAAAACTGTAGTTCTCTATTTTATCTCAATTATTTCTCTTTTTGAGCGTTCTGGACTGTTTGTTTCTCCGATTGTTCTCAAATAAAACTCAGAATTGTCTCTTTTTCGTGCTCTTGCGCTGCTTTTTAACTCTTGCTACTCTTTTTGGGTCTTACATTTTTCTCTTATTTGTCTCAGTGATGGAGCAATGCAATGCGCATTTTTATCGATGATGGTTCAACCAATATCAAAATGCTGTGGGAGCAAGATGGCGAAACTTTCACCCATATCAGCCCCAACAGTTTTAAACGCGGCTGGTCTGCCACCTTCGGTTCGGGGAAGCCTTTTAACTACACGGTGGATGATGAAAAGTACTCATTCGACCTGATCACTCCCGATGCGCTCCCAACCAATAACATTGACTGGCAATATAGCCCGTTGAACTCCATCGCTGTCCATCATGCGCTGCTGACCAGCGGTCTTGAGCCACAGGATGTTGAAATTGTGGTCACCCTGCCGCTGACCGAATTTTATGATGAAGATGCGCAATATCGCCTCGACAATATTGAGCGCAAGAAAAAGAGCCTGCTGCGCGAAGTTAAACTGAATAAAGGCGTGGTGTTCAATATCACTAAAGTTACCGTGCGCCCGGAATCGATTCCGGCGGGCATTAGCCTGTGTGATGAGCTGAAACCGTCGCATTCGGTGCTGATTATCGACCTTGGCGGCACCACGCTGGATATTTCAATGGTCGCCGGGCAGATGACCTCGGTTTCGCGCATTTACGGCGACCCGAAGCTGGGCGTATCGCTGGTGACCGACGCCGTTAAGCTGGCGCTGGCCCGGGCGAATACCGACACCTCTAGCTATAACGTCGACCAGATAATCATCAACCGCCACGACGAAGAATACCTGACCGACAACATCAACGATCCGGATGCGGTTTCTGAGGTGAAGAAGGTGATCAATAACAGTATCGAACGTCTGACCACGCGTGTCCTGACGGCCATCGATAGCTTTAAAGGCTATTCGCACGCGATCGTCATTGGCGGCGGCGCGCCGCTGGTTGCCGACGCCATTCGTGAACGGATGGGTCTGCGCGAGGATCGTTTCGTGGTGGCTGAAGAGCCGCAGTTTGCCCTGGTGCGTGGTCTGAAAATTATTGGTTAAGGAGCGTCTATGACTCTGGATCGCAGAAAAGTGCTGATTTACCTGCGCCCGGATATCAGCGCCAGCGAGCGCTTCGCGGACGCAAAAATTGAGGCCCATCACCGTGGCGACCGCGGCGATATGTCGCGTACCGCGCTGCTGGCGGGGCTAGCGTTAGGGGAAGTCGATAGCCGCTTGCCGTCGATGCTGGCGGCGCTGCTGGCGGAAGATACTAAACCGGAAACGCTGCGTAAGATGCTGGCCTCGTTCCTTGAGATCCAGCCGGCCTCTCCCGCCCCGGCAGCTGCGGCAGCAGCCGCCCCGGCTAAGGCGCCGGAGCCGCCCGCGCCGGTGAGCGAGAGCGTCTCCGCGCGTAATCTCGCCGGTTCGTTACCGGATTAAGCGCTATTCCCGGTTTGCGCGACCCGGGAAACTCCCCGGCTTGCGCTGCGCTTAGTTTGTAGGCCGGGTATGGCGTAGCCGCCATTCGGCAAACAGGCGGCTCCCTGGCTGGGGTCATGCCCAGCGGCGCTACGCTTGCGCGGGCCTACGGATCCAGTGTAATGGTGGGTCCAGTACCATTTGTAGGCCGGGTAAGGCGTAGCCGCCACCCGGCATACAGGCGGCTCCCTGGCTGTAGCCATGCCCGGCGGCGCTACTGGACTGACCCCATAAAGTTGGATGGTTCAT
>NZ_KV792615.1:0-556 GCF_001808265.1 Klebsiella sp. HMSC16A12 | reverse complement strand
GGGTTGTCGCCTACAGTAGACACTCGTTGTTCCTGCCCGGCAGAACCGGCGATGCCCGGCCATTCAACCGCACGTCGCATACAGTAGACCATTTCCTTCAGCACCTACCCGGTGTGTGGCTTGGCGTATACAGTAGACACCCGTTGTTTTGCCCGGCAGAACCGGCGATCCCCGGCCATTTAACGGTGCGTCGAATACAGTAGACCATTTCCTTCAGCACCTACCCGGTGTGTGGGTTGTCGCGTACAGTAGATACCCGTTGTATCTGCCCGGCAGAACCGCCGATGTCCGGCCATTTAACGGTGCGTCGAATACAGTAGACCATTACCTGTCAGCACCTACCGGTGCGTTAGTCGTCGCATACAGTAGACTCCCGTTGTTTCTGCCCGGCATAACCGGCGATGCCCGGCCATTTAACCGGACATCGCATACAGTAGACCATTGCCTTCAACACCTACCTGGTGCGTGAGTTGTCGCCTACAGTAGACACCCGTTGTTCCTGCTAGGCATAACCGGCTATGCCGGGCCATTCAACCGCACGTCGCATACAGTAGAC
>NZ_KV792614.1:0-4258 GCF_001808265.1 Klebsiella sp. HMSC16A12 | reverse complement strand
GCGCGAGCGGAACCACCGTAGGTTTTAGCCAGTACGGTAGTGATGGCAGCGGTCAGCGTTGTTTTACCATGGTCAACGTGGCCGATAGTACCGACGTTAACGTGCGGTTTTGTACGTTCAAACTTTTCTTTAGACATCGATTGTCCCTCTAAGACACGGATAAATCGGTGATATCACCACATCAACCAGGCAACATGCCCGACTTGTTGAATGAACATAACAGAAGAGAAACAGGGAAGGAGAGAAAAGAAGTGGTGCTGATACCCAGAGTCGAACTGGGGACCTCACCCTTACCAAGGGTGCGCTCTACCAACTGAGCCATATCAGCACGTCTGGAGCGGGCAGCGGGAATCGAACCCGCATCATCAGCTTGGAAGGCTGAGGTAATAGCCATTATACGATGCCCGCATCCTGAAACTCGGCTACCCAGTTCTTTCTGTAATACTAAAGAGACTGCTCTCTTTAGTATTGAGCTGATTAGTTTACCCAACCAACTCCGGCTCCGCAAAGCGTCGCCAGAAAGTGGTGGTGGGGGAAGGATTCGAACCTTCGAAGTCGATGACGGCAGATTTACAGTCTGCTCCCTTTGGCCGCTCGGGAACCCCACCCAAATTGTTATGGTGCCGACTACCGGAATCGAACTGGTGACCTACTGATTACAAGTCAGTTGCTCTACCTACTGAGCTAAGTCGGCATCAAGTAGCGCGCATTCTAGGGAGAGGAGCGAGTTCATGCAACTAAAAATTTGCATAAAACGTTCTCTTGCTCACATTTTGTGCTCTTGCGCGAAAAAACGGTGTAATTTCAAGCAGCGGAGTGCAAATATTCGCCAATAATTCGGCGCTTCAGACGCTGTCCGATCATCTCCGGTTACCTCTATCGCATGCTGACCGCTGACGGAAAGGATTCAGGCCGCTAGCCTAGCCTGTTAGCAAAGGCCATGCTTTGCAAAGAATAAGAAACTTATTCTTCTCTTGTGATGCTGGCGCGAGAAAGCAGCATTCAATGAGTTTTTTTCTTATTATTCCCGGCAATCTGGTGTTACCCTCCTGCCCATTGTCCTGATTAACTCGTGTGAAGCATCACCGTTTCAAGGTATTCGGTGATAGTAAGAACATGCTTATGAGCCAAAAAGAGCAGACGTTAATGACACCGTACCTACAATTTAACCGCCACCAATGGGCTGCACTTCGTGATTCTGTCCCGATGACGTTAACCGAGGAAGAAATCACGCGGTTAAAAGGCATCAACGAAGATCTCTCTCTGGAAGAGGTTGCCGAGATCTATTTGCCGCTGTCGCGTTTGCTCAACTTCTATATCAGTTCTAACCTGCGCCGCCAGGCTGTTCTCGAACAATTTCTTGGCACCAATGGTCAGCGAATTCCCTATATTATCAGTATCGCTGGCAGCGTTGCGGTAGGAAAAAGCACCACCGCCCGCGTTCTGCAAGCTTTGCTTAGTCGTTGGCCGGAGCATCGCCATGTCGAACTCATTACCACTGACGGTTTTTTGCACCCTAACTCGGTTTTAAAAGAACGTGGGTTAATGAAGAAAAAAGGCTTTCCGCAGTCCTATGATATGCATCGCCTGGTGAAGTTTGTCTCCGATCTCAAATCAGGGGTACCGCAGGCAACCGCGCCAGTTTATTCCCATCTGATTTATGATGTTATTCCCATTGGTGACAAAACCGTCGCGCAACCGGATATTTTAATTCTTGAAGGGCTGAATGTTCTGCAAAGTGGAATGGATTATCCGCACGATCCCCATCATGTATTCGTTTCCGATTTTGTCGACTTTTCTATTTATGTCGATGCCCCGGAAGAATTATTGAAAAGCTGGTATATCAACCGCTTTCTTAAATTCCGGGAAGGGGCGTTTACCGATCCGGATTCCTATTTCCATAATTACGCTAAGCTCTCGAAGGAAGAAGCGGTAGATATTGCCACTTCGCTATGGAATGAAATCAACCTAATGAATCTTAAAGAAAATATTCTTCCAACTCGCGAGCGCGCCAGCCTGATCATGACTAAGAGCGCCAATCACTCAGTGAATCAGGTACGCTTACGTAAATAAAATAAGGGAGCCGAAGCTCCCTTTTTTATTCTGCACTGCGCAATGATATTTCACCACCCACCCAGGCTTTTATTACACCATCCTGCTCCAGCAATAGTGCGCCCTGGGCGTCAATGCCACGCGAAATGCCGTAAATTTCTTTATCACCGATAATCAGTTTCACCGGGCGATGAATAAAGTTATCCAGTTTTTCCCAGCGCGGTAGATAGGGAGCCAATCCTTCCTGCTCGAACAGCTCCAGTCCCAGGCGCAGCTCTTTAATCAGGCGCGCGGCGAGGAGGTTACGGTCGATGACCACCCCCGCTTCCTGAAGGCTGATCCACCCCTGATTGACGACATCAGACTCCACGCGACGCATCACAAGGTTGATACCCGCGCCGCTGACGATTTGTGCGGCATCGCCCGTTTTCCCCGTCAGTTCCACGAGGATCCCTGACAGCTTACGATCCTGCAGGTAAATATCGTTTGGCCATTTCACGCGAACCTGTTCGGCCCCGAGCTGCTGCAGAACTTCAGCGATCACAATACCGATCACCAGGCTTAGGCCAATAGCCGCTGCCGGGCCCTGCTCCAGACGCCAGTACATCGAGAGATAGAGATTCGCGCCAAAGGGCGAAAACCATTTTCTGCCTCGCCGGCCTCGCCCTGCTTGCTGATATTCAGCCACACAGGCATCTCCGGACGTCAGCTCATCAAGCCTGTCCAGCAAATACTGGTTAGTAGAGTCGATGACGGGAAGGACCGTCACTCGACCATGGTCTATCTCTTGAGAAATCTTTTTCTCATCTAATAGATGAATAGGCTCCGGCAGGCTGTAACCCTTGCCCGGCACAGTAAACACATCGACGCCCCAGTCACGTAAGGTCTGGATGTGCTTATTAATCGCCGCCCGGCTCATGCCTAACTGCTCACCAAGCTGTTCGCCAGAGTGAAACTCGCCATCAGCAAGGATAGAAATTAGCGTTAAAGGGATAGTATGGTCTTTCACGCAATGCTCTCCTCTGCGTTGACTTCACCATGCGTGCCAATGAAGCGCACCTCGGGCTGAAGCCATACATCGAATTTCGCACCCACCCGCTGGCGAACATAATGAGCAAGTTTTACCACATCCTCGCTGGTCGCTCGATCTTCATTAATCAGTACCAGCGCCTGCTGTCGATGGACGGCCGCGCCGCCGATGCGTTGTCCTTTGAGCTCACATTGATCGATTAGCCAGCCAGCGGCCAGCTTGACGCTGCCATTTGCCTGCGGATAGTGCGGTGCATGAGGGAACTGCGCCAGCAGCGCTTTCGCAACCTGAGCGCTGACGATCGGGTTCTTAAAAAAGCTGCCGGCATTACCGTTAATCTTTGGATCCGGCAATTTAGTCATTCGCATATGACAGACCGCATCAAATACCTGCTGCGGCGTGACGGTCTGCGGATCGAGACGCGTTAAATCACCGTAACTCAGTACAGGCTGCCATGTTTTCGCTAACGATAAGCCAATCGCGACGATGGCATAGCGGTCCTGATATTCATGTTTGAAGATACTGTCGCGATAGCCAAAACGGCATTCCGCGGCTGAAAGACGTTGCTTACGCCCGGATTCCAGCTCAATGCAGTCAACATATTCGCAAACCCGCTGTAGCTCAACGCCGTAGGCGCCAATATTCTGGATCGGCGAAGATCCTGCGCAGCCAGGGATTAACGCCAGATTTTCCAGACCTGGCATCGCATGCTGTAGCGTGAACTGCACCAACTGATGCCAGTTTTCGCCGGCGCCGACGTGCAAGCGCCAGGCTTCCGGCGTTTCGCTCACCTCGATCCCCATAATCCGGTTGAGGATCACCGTACCGGCATAGTCGTTCAGAAACAGGACATTACTGCCTTCCCCAAGGATCAGCGTGGGTTCGCCTGCCGCGGCAGCGGTTTGCCAGGCGCTTAGCAACTGTTGCTCAGTTTCGGCGCGTACTATCGTCTTGGCGAAGCGTTCAATGCCAAAGGTATTCCAGGGTTTGAGGGAGTGGTTCATAGTGGCTTCCTGATGCAAAATCGGCGTTAGTTTATCGTATCTGGCGGGGGAAGGCTTGTCTGATTACAGGGGCAATGATATTGCGGGGCGTTACCGGTGGTGATGTGGTGTATCGGTGCGGGCTACAGAACGCGACAGGCCCGTAGCCCCGGTAAGCGCAGCGCCACCGGGG
>NZ_KV792613.1:0-2831 GCF_001808265.1 Klebsiella sp. HMSC16A12 | reverse complement strand
AGAAGAGCTCGTACGCAAGTACGGGCTTTTTTCTTTTATATTCTCTGCCGGGGGGGGGGAGCCCCTCGAGAAAAGCCAATCCCGAAGCTAATCCTCCTCCATCCGCTGATACTCTTCACTGAGGTAGTCCACCAGCGCCCTGACGGAGGGCAGCAGCCCGCGCCGTGAGGCAAATACCGCATGGATCACTTCCCGCCGCGGCTGCCACTCGTCCAGAACCACCTCTAATTCCCCTGACGCCAGCTGATCGCGCACCATTAGTAAAGGAAGCTGCACCACGCCTACGCCGGCCATCGCCGCCTCGCGCAGCGCCAGCATATCGGTGGTCACCATTCGCGGCGTGAAATACACTTCCGCTCTCGCTCCCCCGGGCCCGGTGAGCTGCCATTTATGCTGATGCTTGTTCGCACCCAGGCTGAGCCCCGGCCAGGCGCTCAGCTCGGACGGCGCCTGCGGACGTCCGAGTCGGGAAATGAGATCCGGGCTGGCCACCAGCCGGTGCCCGCGGTCCGCCAGCACGCGCATCACCAGGTCGCTATCCTCGATGGGCCGGGGACGGACGCGGATCGCCACATCAATGCCCTCCCCGACCACATCCACCCGGCGGTTGGTCGCCTCAAGATGCAGCGTTACCCCAGGATAGCGCGCCATAAATCGCGCCAGCATCGGTCCGATATGGACATGCAGCAAGGTGACCGGACAGGTGATCCTGACGCTACCGCGCGGCTCGGCGCGCAGCGTCTCGACCGCCTGCTGCGCCGCCTCGGCCTCAATCAGCATCGCTTTGCAATGCTGATAAAAGGTCTGCCCGACCTCGGTGACCGCGAACTGACGGGTGGTTCGCTGAATCAAACGCACGCCCAACCGCTCCTCGAGTTGCGCAATGCGGCGGCTGAGTTTGGATTTCGGCTGGTCAAGCGCTCGCCCCGCCGCGGCGAAACCGCCATGGTCTACCACCTGGACAAACCAGGCGAAGTCATTGAGATCCTGCATCCTTCCTCCATTGTTCCATTTTTGGAACAGTATAGGTCATTTTTGCTCACTACCGCATACGTCGTCCCGGATATAAGCTTATTCACATCAGATACCGATACACAGGAGAAAGCCATGAAACAGATCACAGGAGTCTACACCGCGCCTGCGCAGCATTGGGTAGGCGACGGCTTCCCGGTTCGCTCGATGTTTTCCTATCAGACGCACGGCCAGCAGCTGAGCCCCTTCTTACTGCTCGACTATGCCGGGCCGTACACCTTCCCGGCGGGCAGCGAAAAACGCGGCGTCGGTGAGCATCCGCATCGCGGATTTGAAACCGTCACCATCGTCTACGCCGGTGAAGTAGAGCATCGCGACTCCACCGGACGCGGCGGGGTGATTGGTCCAGGCGACGTGCAGTGGATGACGGCGGGCGCCGGGATCCTGCACGAAGAGTTCCACTCGGAGGCCTTCACCCGCAGCGGCGGCGAGCTGAAGATGATCCAGCTGTGGGTCAACCTGCCCGCGAAAGACAAAATGGCGACCCCAGGCTACCAGAGCATTACCGCTGGGACGATCCCCACCGTGGCGCTGGCGAACGGCGCCGGACAGGTTCGGGTTATTGCCGGCCAGTATGACGACGTCAGCGGTCCGGCCCATACCTTTTCACCGCTTAACGTGTGGGATCTGCAGCTGAATCAGGGGCACGACCTCACGCTGCGCCAACCGGAGGGCTGGAGTACCGCGCTGGTGGTGCTGGAAGGGGAAGTGATCATTAACGGTTCCGAATCTGCTCGCGAAGGCCAGCTGGCCGTCCTGAGCCAGGCAGGTGACGCAGTGCATCTGGAGGCGACCGCCCCGGCAAAAGTTCTGCTGATGGCCGGAGAACCGCTACAGGAGCCGATTGTGGGCTATGGCCCGTTTGTCATGAATAACAAAACGCAGATCGCAGAAGCTGTACGCGATTTTAACAGCGGCCGCTTTGGCCAAATCTAACTGATTGAGGTGAATACTATGTCTACTCCCGCTAACTTTAACGGTGCTCGTCCGGTGATTGATGTTAACGATACCGCAATGCTGTTGATTGACCATCAGAGCGGTCTGTTCCAGACCGTCGGCGATATGCCGATGCCAGAGCTGCGCGCTCGCGCCGCCGCGCTGGCCAAGATGGCGTCGCTTGCCGGGATCCCGGTGATTACGACCGCCTCCGTGCCGCAGGGGCCGAACGGTCCGCTGATCCCGGAGATTCATGAAAACGCGCCGCATGCGAAATACATCGCCCGTAAAGGTGAGATTAACGCCTGGGATAACCCGGAATTCGTCGCCGCGGTGAAAGCGACCGGCCGTAAAACGCTGATTATCGCCGGGACCATCACCAGCGTCTGCATGGCCTTCCCGGCTATCGCCGCTGTCGCCGACGGTTATAAAGTGTTTGCCGTGATTGACGCTTCCGGCACCTACAGCAAAATGGCGCAGGAGATCACCCTGGCTCGCGTGGTACAGGCCGGCGTAGTGCCAATGGATACCGCCGCCGTCGCCTCTGAGCTGCAGCGCACCTGGAATCGCCCGGACGCCGCAGAATGGGCGGAGGTGTACACCAAAGTCTTCCCGGCCTACCAACTGCTGATCGAAAGCTACAGCAAAGCGCAGGACGTCGTGAAGAATAACGAACAGCTGGATTCCCAGCGCTAAAACGCCCGCCCCGCTGAGCCGCAGCGGGGCATTGTTCATTGCGTGAGCGAACGGCAAAGAAAGAAGAAAATATGCTTGACCGTTTTAACGCAACTCCCTATAGTAGCGCCCCGTTGCCCACCCAAGGTGAGCAGCAAGACAATATGGTGAGGTGTCCGAGTGGCTGA
>NZ_KV792612.1:0-526 GCF_001808265.1 Klebsiella sp. HMSC16A12 | reverse complement strand
TATGCCGGCGGCGACTGGCAGGAGGACAACGGCGTCTGGCAGCAGAACGTGTTTGCCTATTACCTCTCCATCGCCTGTAACCACTGCGAAGATCCGGCCTGCACCAAGGTCTGTCCGAGCGGCGCGATGCATAAGCGCGAAGACGGTTTTGTGGTGGTCAACGAAGAGGTATGCATTGGCTGCCGCTACTGCCATATGGCCTGCCCGTACGGCGCCCCGCAGTATAACGCCGACAAAGGCCATATGACCAAATGCGATGGCTGTCACGAGCGCGTCGCCGAGGGGAAAAAGCCGATCTGCGTCGAGTCCTGCCCGCTGCGGGCGTTGGATTTCGGGCCGATTGCCGAACTGCGCGCTAAGCACGGCCAGCTGGCCGCGGTAGCGCCGCTGCCGTCGGCGCACTTTACCCGGCCGAGTATCGTTATCAAACCTAACGCCAATGCCCGGCCGTGTGGCGATACCACCGGTTACCTGGCGAACCCGAAGGAGGTGTGAGATGGGAAACGGATGGCATGAATGGCCGCTG
>NZ_KV792611.1:195886-279684 GCF_001808265.1 Klebsiella sp. HMSC16A12 | reverse complement strand
CGGGTGGCGGCTACGCCTTACCCGGCCTACAACGACTGCCGGGCAATCCGACCCGGACGACGACTCAACCCTGCGCGGCGTCGATGTCGTCAAACACCTGCTGCGCCAGATGCATCGTGGCATTGGCCGCCGGCAGCCCGCAGTACAGCGCAGAGTGCATGATCAGCTCTTTCAGCTCATCGCGGGTCACCCCGTTGTTAAACGACGCGCGTAGATGCATCTTAAGCTCCGCCTCGCGATTGAGAGCGATCAACATGGCAATAGTGATCATGCTGCGGGTATGGTGATCGAGCCCCGGACGCGTCCAGGTCTCGCCCCAGGCATAGCGGGTAATAAAGTCCTGAAACTCATCATTCAACGGCGTCAGATGCTGCAGCGTACGGTCGACGTGGGCGTCGCCCAATACTTTGCGCCGTACCGCCATCCCGTCCTGATAGCGCTGTTTATCATCCATGGCGTTCCCCCTGGAAAAAGCTCAGCAGCGACGAAGTAAAGCTTTTCGGCGCCTCAATGTTAGACAGATGCGATGCCGCCAGAACCACCACCTCGGAGGCGGGGATCTGCTGCTGCAGGAAATGAGCGTCACCGACCGTGGTGACAGGGTCACTTTCCCCGGCGATGATTAGCGTCGGCAGCGGGATCTGCCCCACTTCGCCCCGCAGGTCGGCGGCGGCCAGCGCCTCACAGCAGGCGGCATAGCCTTCAGCATCGGTATGGGTCAGCTGGTGACAAAGCGCCTCGACCACCTCCGGCGCCTTCTGGCGAAACGCGTGGGTAAACCAGCGGTCTGCCGCTCCGGCGGCCACCACCGCCATCCCCTCCTGACGTACGGCCCGCGCCCGCGACAGCCAGCTGGCCTGATCGCCAATGCGCGCCGCGGTGTTGGCGACCGCCAGACCATGAAAACGCTCCGGCGCAAAGCGTCCCAGCCACAGGCCGGTCAGACCGCCCATCGAGATCCCGCAGAACCAGGCGCGGTCGATATTCAGGTGATCGAGCAGCGCAATCACATCCTCCCCCAACTGGGCGAGGGTTACTTTGCCATTTTTTGTCGTTTTACCGTGGCCGTGCGTGTCGTAGCGCAGCACCCGGAAATGGGCGGTTAACGCCTCGATCTGCGGCTGCCACATCGCCCGGGTGGTGCCCAGCGAATTGGAGAGGACGATAACCGGCGCGCCATCCGGCCCGTCGAGTTGATAATCAAGATTCATCACGTTGCTCCTGATAACGCGCCAGCACCTGGCGCACAAAGCGTTCGGCGCTGCCGGTCGCCGTTGCCGGGTCCAGCAGCGTGGTTAAGCGTTCACGAGAGAGATACTGACTGACCTGTGGGTCAGCCGTGAGCAGATCGACCAGCGGGTAGTGACGGTCCAGCGCCTGGCGGCACAGCGCTTCGATGTGATGATGCGCCTCGGCTTTGCCAATGAATTCCGCCAGCGCCAGAGTCACCGCCTCAGCCATAATCAGCCCGTGGGTGATATCGAGATCGGCGCGCATTTTCTGCGGGAAAACCTGCATGTCGCGCACCAGCGCCTCGCTTTGCGCCAACGCCCCGCCCACCAGGGTAATTAGCTCCGGCAGGGTCTCCCACTCCGCCTGCCAGCCGCCCAGCGCCCGCTCATGCTGCTGGAGTTGGCTGGCGTAGAGCGTCGCCATCAGCCCCGGCGTACGCTGGGCGGCGGTCAGGATCGCCGCGCAGGCCACCGGATTGCGCTTATGCGGCATCGTCGACGAACCGCCGCGACCTTCCGCCACCGGCTCGCCCACCTCAGCCACTTCAGTCTGCATCAGCAGGGAAAAGTCGTTAGCGAATTTCCCCAGCGTGCCGCAGACGCCGGCGAACCAGGCGCCCGCCTCCAGCAGCCGATCGCGCTGGCTGTGCCACGGAGTATCCGGCAGCGACAGCCCGAGGATCTGCGCCAGCGCCAGGCCAACCGCCGGCCCTTTCTCTTTTAGCGCGTCCAGAGTGCCCGCGGCGCCGCCAAACTGCAGCGCCAGCAGCCGCGGACGCATCTCGCGCAGCCGCTGCTGCCAGCGCAGGAGCGCGTCGAGGGTGCCCGCCAGCTTCAGGCCAAAGGTCACCGGCAGCGCGTGCTGCATCCAGGTCCGGCCCGGCATCACGGTATCGCGATAACGATCCGCCTGGAGAGCCAGGGCCGCCAACAGCTGCTCAAGCAGAGTCTCAGCGGCATCCAGCGCCCCGCGCAGCTGGAGCACCAGTCCGGTGTCGATGGCGTCCTGGCTGGTAGCGCCCCAGTGAACGTAGCGCGCAGCCTCAGGATCTTGCGCTTTTACCTGCGCCGTCAGCTGTTTCACCAGCGGGATGGCCAGATTACCGGCTCCCACCGCCGCCTCGCCCAGCGCGGCAAAATCGATGGCCTCGTGGCGGCAGGCCGCCACAATTGGCCCGACCGCTTCCGGCGGCACCATCCCGCAGGCGGCCTGCGCTTGCGCCAGCGCCGCTTCAAAATCCAGCATGCCCTGCACCCGCTGCGCGTCGCTGAACCAGTCGGTTAGCGGACTGCTGCGCAGCATCGGGGTCAACAAACTCATTCTGGCTCCTTAAACGCGTTCAATAATCAGGGCGATCCCCTGTCCGACGCCGATGCACATGGTGCACAGGGCGTAGCGGCCGCCGGTCCGTTTCAGCTGATAAGCCGCGGTCATCGCCAGCCGGCCGCCGGAGGCGCCGAGCGGGTGGCCCAGCGCAATCGCCCCGCCGTTAGGGTTCACGTGGGCGGCATCGTCCGGTAAGCCCAAATCGCGGGTCACCGCCAGCGCCTGCGCGGCGAAGGCTTCATTCAGCTCAATGACATCCATCTGGCCTAATGTCAGGCCGGTCTGCGCCAGCACCTTGCGCACCGCCGGCGCCGGGCCAAAGCCCATGATCCGCGGCGCCACGCCCGCCGTCGCCACGCCGACCACCCGGGCCAGCGGCTGAAGATCGTTGGCCGACAGCGCCGTCTCGCTGGCCAGCAGCAGCGCGCAGGCGCCGTCGTTAACCCCGGAGGCGTTACCGGCGGTAACGCTGCCGTCGGCGCGCACCACGCCGCGCAGTTTAGCCAGCGCCTCCAGCGAGGTGCTGCGCGGGTGCTCATCGCGGCTAAACAGCAGCGGCTCGCCTTTACGCTGCGGCACCTGGACGGCGATCAGCTCATCGGCGAAACGCCCCGCCTCTTGCGCCGCGGCGGTGCGCAACTGACTGCGTAAGGCGAACGCGTCCTGATCGGCACGGGAGATGGCAAACTCATCGGCGACGTTTTCCGCCGTCTCCGGCATGGAATGCACACCGTACAGGGCTTTCATCTGCGGGTTAATAAAGCGCCAGCCGATGGTGGTATCCTCCATCTGCATGCTGCGGCTAAAGGCGCTCTCCGCTTTCCCCATCACAAACGGCGCGCGGGACATGCTCTCCACCCCGCCGGCGATCATCAGCTGCGTCTCCCCGCTTTTAATCGCCCGCGCCGCGACGCCGATCGCGTCAAGGCTGGAACCGCACAGGCGGTTGATGGTGCTCCCGGGCACGCTCTCCGGCAGGCCGGCCAGCAGCAGCGCCATCCGCGCCACGTTGCGGTTATCTTCCCCGGCCTGGTTGGCGCAGCCAAAGATCACATCGTCAATGCGCGAGGGATCCAGTCCCGAGTTCCGCGCCAGCAGCGCTTTCAGCGGCAGCGCCGCCAGGTCGTCAGCGCGCATCGTCGCCAGGGCACCGCCGAAACGGCCAAAGGGTGTACGCACCGCATCACAGATAAATGCCTGATTCATCATAGTTCCTTACGCGCTTTCCGCCAGTTGTTGAAAGGTCAGCGCCACCGGAGTGATGCGCTGCAGCTCTTCAAAAGAGAGGCCGTTAAAGATTTCCCGCACCACCGGGCCGCGGTCGGTGATGTCGATCACCGCCAGGTCGGTATAGATCCGGCTGACGCAGCCGACGCCGGTCAGCGGGTAGCTGCACTGCGCCACCAGCTTGCACTCGCCGTCACGGGTCAGGTGGTCCATCATCACAAACACCTGGCGGGCGCCGATGGCCAGATCCATCGCCCCGCCAACGGCCGGGATCGCATCCGGCGCACCGGTGCTCCAGTTGGCGAGGTCGCCGCTGGCGGAAACCTGATAGGCCCCCAGCACGCAGATATCGAGATGGCCGCCGCGCATCATGGCGAAGGAGTCGCCGTGGTGGAAATAGCAGCCCCCCTGCAGGAGGGTGACATACTCTTTACCGGCATTGATCAGCTCGGGATCTTCTTCCCCGGGCTGCGGTTTCGGCCCCATCCCCAGCAGGCCGTTTTCGCTGTGCAGGAACACCTCTTTGTCAGCGGGCAGGTAATTGGCGATGCGGGTCGGCAGGCCGATGCCGAGGTTGACGTAAGCGCCTTCGGGAATATCGCGGGCCACGCGCTGGGCCATTTCGTCACGGGTCAGTTTTTGCATGTCGGGCTCCTCAGGCGCGTTGTGCGGCAGTCAGGTTTTCCAGCGAGAAGACGCGCTGGACGAAAATGCCGGGGGTAATGATGTTTTCCGGATCGAGGTCGCCCAGCGCCACCAGCTGCGAGACCTCTACGATGGTGGTTTTCGCCGCTGTCGCCATGATCGGGCCAAAGTTGCGCGCCGCCTTGCGATAGACCAGGTTGCCCCAGCGGTCGCCCTGGTGAGCTTTAATCAGCGCGAAATCGGCTTTGATCGGGTACTCCAGCACGTAGTGGCGACCGTCGATTTCCCGTGTCTCCTTACCTTCCGCCAGCGGCGTGCCGTAGCCGGTGGGGGTAAACACCGCCCCCAGCCCGGCGCCAGCCGCCTGGATCCGCGCCGCGAGGTTGCCCTGCGGCACCAGCTCCAGCTCCACTTTGCCGCGACGGTAGAGATCATCGAAAATCTGCGAATCCACCTGGCGCGGAAAGGAGCAGATCATTTTGCGCACCCGGCCCGCCTTGAGCAGCGCGGCGAGACCCACTTCCCCGTTGCCGGCGTTGTTATTTATGATGGTCAGGTCGCGAGCGCCCTGGTCAATCAGGGCGTCAATCAGAAAGGTCGGCTGGCCGGCGGGGCCAAAGCCGCCGATCATAATAGTCGCCCCATCGTGGATCCCGGCGATGGCCTCGCTCAGCGTCGATACGCTTTTATCAATCATCAGGTCGCTCCAGTGATGTGCGGTAATCGCACTTTTATTCGTTGTTCGCACAAAATGTGACCCGCTTAACGATGTCGGTCAAGGGCGATAATCGAAATATGGTGCGATAATCGAACATCGGTTATCTTTAGCGAAAGAATGTGATCGATGGCAAATATGGGGAACAGAAATGGACAAGCATCCAGACGATTCACTGACCGGCGACGGCGATCCGTTTAAAGGCGATCCTAACTTTATGGCCTCCCTGGCGCGGGGTCTGGAGGTGATTCAGGCGTTCACGCCGCAGCGGCCCCTGCTGTCTATCTCACAGATCAGTCAGAAGACCGGCATCCCGCGCGCCGCGGTGCGCCGCTGCCTGTATACCCTGAGCAAGCTGGGGTTCGTGTATGCCGAAGACGGTAAGAATTTCCAGCTGCGGCCGCGGATCCTGGCGCTGGGCCACGCCTGGCTGGCCTCGACGCCGCTGGCGCGTTCGGCGCAGCCGGTGCTGCGGCATCTGAGCGAAATGCTCAATGAGTCCTGCTCCATCGCCACCCTCGACGGCGACGATATCCTGTATATCGCCCGCGCCTCCAGCTCGCGGATTATGACCATCGACCTGGATATCGGCAGTCGCCTTCCGGCGTGGGCGACCTCGATGGGCCGGGTGCTGCTGAGCCATCAGCCGGAGGAGAAGCTCAACGATATGCTGGCCCGGGTGACCATGATCCGCTATACCCCACAGACGGTGGATTCGGTGGCGAAGCTGCGCGCCGAACTGAAACGGGTGCATCAGCAGGGGTATGCCCTCAACGATCAGGAGCTGGAGATGGGGCTGCGCTCCCTCGCGGTCCCGCTGTTTAACGCTCAGGGGCAGGTCCAGGCGGCGCTCAACGTCGGGGTGCATGCGGGCCAGATGACGGCCCGCGAGATGATCGAGCGCGTGCTGCCGGAGCTGCAAAAAGCCGCCCGCGAGCTGACGCTGCTTCTGCGCTAACGACTGCGCTTGGCGTGCTGCTCCCAGGTCTCCTGCTTCGCCTGCGCCGATTTACGCAGCGCAACATAGCAGGCGCCGCTGCCGCCATGATGCGGAAGCGCGGCGCAGAAGGCCTGCACCTCCGGCAGCTCTTCCAGCCAGCGCGCCAGATAGCTGCGGATAATATTGGCGTGGGACTGGTCGTCGCGGCCTTTGCCGTGAACGATCAGCACATTGCGTAACCCCTCTTTCTGCGCCTGCACCATAAAGGCGAAGAGCATCTGCCGGCACTGTTCCACCGGCTGGCGCAGCAGGGAGAGGCTCGCCTGCTGGCTGTATTTCCCCCGCCGCAGCTTATCCAGCACGCCGCTCTGCAGCCCTTCTCGCTTAAACTCCAGCGGCGTGGCGAGCGGCACGATATCGAGATAGCCGGTGGTGAGAAAATTATCCAGCTGCAGGGTATCGACGCGTTGCGGGGCCCGGCTGTTACGCCCGGGATGCCAGTGCACGTCATTATTACGTTTCAGAGGCTGGACATCTTCCATGGCGTCAAGAAACAGGGATTTGTCATCAAGGTTCATGGGCTCTCCTCCAGCGGCTGTCGCCAGCTACTATAGCCGCCTCGCGCTCCCCTCTCAACGCGTTTAGCCGCGTTCGCTGGCAAAGTGAGCGCGACGGACGATTAAGGAAACAATTGTCGGCTCTGGCGGCGGAACAGGGTGATTAACGACGCCGTGAGCGGCGTCTGCCGGGTATCGCGCCGCTGGATCAGATAATAGGTGGCGGTGGGTAACACTTCACGGATGGGGATCATCACCAGTTTGTCGGCCATCAGCGGGTCGTTGCCCAGCTCCACCGGCAGGATGCTGAGAAAATCACTTTTCACCACCAGGCTGATGCAGGATGAGAACGTTTCGCAGACGATCCCCACCTTTGGCTCCCGTCCCAGCTGTTCGAAGCGCTCCTGCAGCTGCTTGAAGTAGCTGCCGCGCGGCGTCGGCATGGTCCAGTGGTGATCCATCAACTCCCCCAGCGAGGTGGCCTGCGCCGCCGGATGGCCCGCGCGGGCGAACACCGCGAACGGTTTCTCAAACAGTTTCTCAAAGCTGAACTCATGGTCGTACGGCCCGGGGTAATAGGTATTAATGGTGAAATCCAGCTCCCCCTGGCGCAGCTCATTAATCATCGCCAGCAGCTGACCCTCCATGATCCGTACCTTCACCTGCGGATGCTGCTGATGAAAGCGGCAGATCACCGACGGCATCAGCGACCGGGCGACGCTGGCGCCAAGGCCAATATTAATTTGCCCGGCCTGTTCCCCCTGGCGCTGCAGCAGTTCATCCTGCGCCGCCCGCAGCTCCTCAAGGATCAGGCTCGCATGTTGATAAAAACTTTCGCCATTGTCGGTTAACGCCACCCCCTGGCTGCGGCGGACGAACAGCTGGGCGGAAAGCCCCTCCTCCAGCTCTTTAATCGCTTTGGTCAGCGCCGGCTGCGAGACCGCCAGCGCCCGGCTGGCGCCACGGATACTGCCTTCCCGGGCTACTTCGACGAAAGCGCGAATTTGATGAAATTTAATCTGAAATGCCATGCTTTTAGTGATAACCGTTGCTTATCAGACAGAAGAAAATGACATCTACTGTAATCCATCAGGCTGTGGCAGGTTAAGGGTGTTAAGGCCTGTAGCGCGTCAGTGATAAACAAAAGCTATCACATCGTGAACGCCGTCACATTTTTTACTTATGACAGGATAAGCTATGCCGCAACTTGATGAATACCTCCGCCAGCTGGCGCCCTCCATGACCCAATGGCGCCGCGATTTTCACCTGCACGCTGAATCCGGCTGGCTGGAGTTTCGCACCGCCAGTAAGGTCGCGGATATTCTTGACGGGCTAGGCTATCAGCTGGCGCTAGGCCGCGACGTCATCGATGCCGACAGCCGGATGGGGCTGCCGGACGAGGAGACCCTGGCCCAGGCTTTCGAACGCGCCCGCGAACAGGGCGCGCCGGAGCGCTGGCTGCCGGCGTTTGAAGGCGGTTTCGCCGGCGTGGTGGCCACGCTCGACACCGGGCGGCCCGGACCAACCCTGGCCTTTCGCGTCGATATGGATGCCCTCGATCTCAACGAACAGCATGACGATAGCCACCGCCCCCATCGCGATCATTTCGCCTCCTGCAACGCCGGCATGATGCACGCCTGCGGCCATGACGGCCATACCGCCATCGGGCTGGGGCTGGCGCATGTGCTCAAGCAGTATGCCGCCCAGCTCAATGGCGTCATTAAACTGATTTTCCAGCCTGCTGAAGAGGGTACCCGCGGCGCCCGCGCGATGGTGGCCGCCGGCGTGGTTGATGACGTGGATTATTTCACGGCGATCCATATCGGGACCGGCGTCCCGGCAGGTACCGTCGTCTGCGGTGGAGACAACTTTATGGCCACCACCAAATTCGACGTGCAGTTCAGCGGCGTGGCCGCCCACGCCGGCGGCAAGCCCGAGGACGGGCGCAACGCGCTGCTGGCCGCCGCCCAGGCCGCCCTTGGCCTGCACGCCATCCCGCCGCACAGCGCCGGCGCCTCGCGGGTCAACGTCGGGGTGATGCAGGCCGGTACCGGGCGCAACGTGGTGCCCTCTTCCGCGCTGTTAAAAGTGGAAACCCGCGGCGAAAGCGAAGCCATTAATCAGTACGTGTTCGAGCGGGCGCAGCACGTCGTCGCCGGGGCGGCGGCGATGTACGAAGCCCGCTACGAACTGCGCATGATGGGCGCGGCGACCGCCAGCGCACCGTCGCCGGCGTGGGTGGACTATCTGCGCGAACAGGCCGCCCGGGTGCCCGGCGTGCAACAGGCGGTGGATCGCATCGCCGCCCCGGCGGGCTCGGAAGACGCCACCCTGATGATGGCCCGGGTCCAGGCGCGCGGCGGCCTCGCCTCGTACATGATTTTCGGCACTGAACTCAGCGCCGGTCACCACAACGAAAAGTTTGACTTCGACGAGAGCGTGATGGCGGTAGCGGTCGAAACCCTGGCGCGCGTCGCGCTTAACTTTCCCTGGCAGCGGGGGGTGTAATGGAAGCCATTTTTCAGTTTGTGGACGAGGTGGTTGAGGCACAACGCGACACTTACTGCGCCATCGCCGACGACATCTGGGACCACCCGGAGACCCGCTTTGAGGAGTTCTGGTCAGCCCAACGGCTGGCCGACGCCCTGGAGGCGGAAGGTTTTCAGCTCACCCGCGATGCTGGCGGGATCCCGAATGCCTTTATCGCCAGCGTCGGTGAGGGCCAACCGGTCATTGCCCTGCTCGGCGAATTTGACGCCCTGGCGGGACTCAGCCAGCAGGCCCACAGCGCGGAACCGACGCCCTTGACACCGGGAGCCAACGGCCACGGCTGTGGGCACAATCTGCTCGGCACCGCGGCATTCGCCGCGGCGGTCGCCGCCAAAGGCTGGCTGCAGCAGCACGGCGACAGCGGCACTCTGCGCTTCTACGGTTGTCCCGGCGAGGAAGGCGGTTCGGGAAAAACCTTTATGGTGCGCGAAGGGTTGTTTGATGATGTCGATGCGGCGCTGACCTGGCATCCGGAAGTCTGGGCCGGGATGTTCAGCACCCGCACCCTCGCCAACATTCAGGCGGCATGGCGATTTACCGGCACCGCGGCCCACGCCGCTAATTCGCCGCACCTGGGCCGGAGCGCGCTGGATGCCGTCACCCTGATGACCACCGGCAGCAATTTCCTCAATGAACATATCATAGAGAAGGCGCGGGTCCATTACGCCATTACCGATACCGGCGGCGTCTCGCCCAACGTGGTGCAGGCGCAGGCGGAAGTGCTGTATTTGATCCGCGCGCCGGAGATGGCCGACGCTGAGCAAATCTTCGCCCGCATAGAGAAGATTGCCCAGGGGGCCGCGCTGATGACCGAGACCCAGGTCAGCTGCCGCTTTGAAAAAGCCTGCTCCAGCTATCTGCCCAACCGCACGCTTGAGGCGGCGATGTATCAGGCGGTCTGTCATTACGGTACCCCCGCCTGGAGCGACGAGGAACGCGCTTTTGCCGCGGCGATCCGCGCCACTCTCAGCGCCAACGATATTAACAACAGCCTGAACAATATTGCCGGCACCAGTGGCGAGGAAGGCAAAACGTTCGCTCGTCGCCACCGCGACACCTTGCTGATTGATGAGGTGGCGCCCTGGGCGGCCACGGATAACGTCCTCGCCGGATCCACCGACGTCGGCGATGTTAGCTGGAAAGCGCCGGTGGCCCAGTGCTTCAGCCCGTGCTTCGCGGTGGGTACCCCGCTGCACAGCTGGCAGCTGGTGAGCCAGGGCAGAACCTCCATTGCCCATAAAGGGATGTTGCTGGCGGGGAAAGTCCTCGCGGCGACCGCCATCCGTTTATTCAGCGACAGCGCCCTGCTGGAGGCCAGCCAGCAAGAGCTCAGGCAGGTACTGGCCGAACGCCCCTATCGTTGCCCGATCCCGGCGGAGGTGAGTCCGTCCGTTTTACGATAACCACTTAGAGGCTACTCCTGGCCAACGCTGACCGGATCGCGGCACGCACCGCCCATAATAACCGCCGGCAGTACGGGAGCAGGCCTGCCCAACACAACAACGACAACAGAGGAATGCCCATGAGTATGTCATCCATACCGTCATCTTCCCCCGGCGGAAAGCGCTATGGCTGGGTAGAGAAGATCGGTAACAAGGTCCCGCACCCGTTTTTGCTGTTTATCTATCTCATCGCCGTGCTGATCGCTGCCACGGCAATCCTCTCCGCACTCAACGTTGGGGTACAAAACCCAACTGACGGTTCGCGGGTGGTGGTCAAAAACCTGCTCAGCGTGGAAGGATTGCACTGGTTTTTGCCGAACGTGATTAAAAACTTCAGCGGTTTCGCGCCGCTGGGGGCGATCCTCGCCCTGGTGCTGGGCGCCGGCTTTGCCGAGCGGGTGGGCCTGTTACCGGCGTTGATGGTCAAGATGGCCTCGCACGTCAGCGCCCGCTATGCCAGCTATATGGTGCTGTTTATCGCCTTTTTCAGCCATATCTCTTCCGATGCGGCGCTGGTGATTATGCCGCCGCTGGGAGCGCTGATGTTTCTTGCCGTCGGTCGGCATCCTGTCGCTGGTCTGCTGGCGGCGATAGCCGGCGTGGGCTGCGGCTTTACCGCCAATCTACTGATTGTCACCACCGACGTGCTGCTCTCCGGGATCAGCACCGAGGCGGCAAAGTCCATCGATGCCTCTTTGCACGTCAGTGTGATCGACAACTGGTACTTTATGGCGACCTCGGTGATCGTTCTGACGCTCGTCGGCGGACTGATCACCGATAAGCTGGTCGAGCCGCGGCTGGGCCAGTGGCAAGGCAGTCGTGATGAAAAGCTGCAGACGCTGACGCCCGCGGAGCGGTTCGGCCTGCGCATCGCCGGCGTGGCGACGCTGGTATTCGTGGCGGTCATCGCCCTGATGGTGGTCCCCGAAAACGGTATTCTTCGCGATCCGGTTCAGCATACGGTCATGCCCTCGCCGTTTATCAAAGGCATCGTGCCGCTAATTATCTTTTTCTTCTTTGTCGTGTCGCTGGCATACGGCATCGCCACCGGCAAAATTCGCCGCCAGGCCGACCTGCCGCAGTTGATGATTGAGCCGATGAAAGAGATGGCCGGGTTTATCGTGATGGTCTTCCCGCTGGCGCAGTTCGTGGCGATGTTCAACTGGAGCAACATGGGCAAGTTTATGGCCGTCGGTCTGACGGACCTGCTGGAGAGTTCAGGCATGAACGGTGTTCCGGCGTTTGTCGGCCTTGCGCTGCTGTCGGCTTTTCTGTGTATGTTTATCGCCAGCGGCTCGGCCATCTGGTCGATTCTGGCGCCGATCTTCGTGCCAATGTTTATGCTGTTGGGCTTTCACCCGGCGTTTGCGCAGATCCTGTTTCGTATCGCTGATTCATCGGTGCTGCCGCTGGCGCCGGTGTCACCGTTTGTGCCGTTGTTTCTCGGCTTTCTACAGCGCTACCGGCCGGATGCCCGCCTCGGCACCTACTACTCGCTGGTGCTCCCTTACCCGCTGATTTTTCTCGCCGTCTGGCTGCTGTTGCTGGTGGGCTGGTATCTGGTGGGACTGCCGATCGGCCCTGGCATCTATCCGCGGCTGTCTTAACCCACCGATGCGCCAGGGACGGCCGCCTTAGCTTAACGCGATATCTTCACTTTGAACTTACGGGTCGCTTCCCCGGCTCCGGCGAATATGCCGAAAAGCGCGCGATACCCCCGCTCAAGCAACAGCGACATACCGTGAATAACCAGACCGCTGAAGATCAGTACGATTACGCCAGTCAGTATATATTGCATAGCTCCACCTCTGAGTTATTAACCGCGCCGCGCCGACGCGGTAGCACTTTCCCGAGCGCGCACGGCGGCGCGGAGGACCGACGTCGTCAGCTTAAAAGTAGCAAAAACCCTGTCCGGTAACCCGCCAGGATCGATCCAAAAATAAATCATCGTGGCGATCGCAGAATGCCTCCACGGCGGATAGCCCGCCGTGCTATCTGGCGATGCGGTTTTACCTTTTGGGAGTATAGTTGACTGCCGTCAGCGCGTGGTATCGTGTGCCTCTCATGTACGATGGTGGATGACAGAAACGATGTTGACCTTGCTGCAGGATAAAATGGATACCCCGCTGGGGCCGTTGTGGGTGCTTTGCGACGAACAGTTTAATTTGCGCGCCGTCGAGTGGGACGAGCACCGCGATCGGATGGAAACGCTGCTCGACGTACACTATCGTCGGGAAGGTTATCAGCGCGTCGACTGCCGCAATCCCGGCGGTCTCAGCAGTAAGCTGAGCGACTATTTTGCCGGCGATTTAGCCATTATCGAGACTCTGCCTACCGCCACCGCCGGCACCCCTTTTCAGCGCCAGGTCTGGCAGGCGTTACGCGATATCCCCTGTGGCCAGGTGATGCACTACGGCCAACTGGCCGAGGCGCTCGGTCGTCCCGGCGCCGCGCGCGCGGTGGGCGCCGCCAATGGCGCCAATCCGGTGAGTATCGTGGTGCCCTGCCATCGGGTCATCGGGCGCAACGGCACCATGACCGGCTATGCCGGCGGCGTACAGCGTAAAGAGTGGCTTTTGCGTCATGAGGGCTATCTGTTGCTTTGACTGAAAATGCCTTTTCTGGAATTTTCAGGTAATTTTACAATCAAAAGTGGCGTAATAATCTGTTTTTAATCAAATAGATACACAAGCGATTTGATTTACCCTGCTGATATTACGTGTTTCCGGGCCTGAAGACTTACCTGCTGATCAAAAAGATGTTAAAATTGACCAATATCAATTAAGGCCTGAGCAGACATATGATCCCTGAGAAGCGAATTATTCGACGCATTCAGTCTGGCGGTTGTGCAATCCATTGTCAGGATTGCAGCATTAGCCAGCTCTGCATCCCCTTTACTCTGAACGAGCATGAGCTTGATCAGCTGGATAATATTATCGAGCGGAAAAAGCCTATCCAGAAAGGTCAAACCTTGTTCAAAGCCGGTGATGAGCTGAAGTCGTTGTACGCTATTCGCTCCGGGACCATCAAAAGCTATACCATCACCGAGCAAGGTGATGAGCAGATCACTGGCTTCCATCTGGCGGGCGACCTGGTGGGCTTTGACGCCATCGGCACCGGTCTGCACCCGAGCTTTGCGCAGGCGCTGGAAACCTCAATGGTCTGCGAGATCCCCTTCGAAACTCTTGACGATCTTTCCGGAAAAATGCCCAATCTGCGTCAGCAGATGATGCGCCTGATGAGCGGTGAGATTAAAGGCGACCAGGATATGATCCTGTTGCTTTCCAAAAAGAATGCCGAAGAGCGCCTGGCCGCGTTTATCTATAACCTTTCTCGTCGTTTCGCCCAGCGCGGCTTCTCACCACGTGAGTTCCGGCTGACCATGACCCGCGGCGATATTGGCAACTATCTCGGCCTCACCGTCGAAACCATCAGCCGTCTGCTGGGCCGTTTTCAGAAAAGCGGCATGCTGGCGGTGAAAGGCAAATATATCACTATTGAAAACAGCGATCTGCTGGCCCAGCTGGCCGGGCAGGCGCGCAACGTCGCTTAATCTCTGCGCAATACCTGGTCACGATCGGCAATTTTTTCAGATTTGTTGATCTGACCAGGCTCCTCCCCTGTTTCAATTCATCCATATAGGTTATCTTTTTAATAACTGACGGTAGCTGCAGTTGTAAGGAGACCCTGTATGGCGAAGTATCAGAGCATGCTGGTAGTAATCGATCCTAACCAGGACGACCAGCCGGCGCTAAGGCGAGCGGTGTACCTGCACCAACGGATTGGTGGACGCATCAAAGCCTTTTTGCCGATCTATGATTTTTCCTATGAAATGACCACCCTGCTGTCGCCGGACGAGCGGACGGCAATGCGCCAGGGCGTCATTGCCCAACGAACGGCCTGGATCCGCGAGCAGGCGAAATTCTACCTGGAATCGGCCGTGCCGATTGACGTGAAAGTGGTGTGGCACAACCGCCCCTTCGAAGCGATTATTCAGGAGGTGGTCAGTGAGAAACACGATCTGCTGCTGAAGATGGCCCACCAGCACGACAAACTGGAGGCGGTGATCTTTACCCCGACGGACTGGCATCTGCTGCGTAAATGCCCTTGCCCGGTGTGGATGGTCAAAGACCAGCCGTGGCCGGAAGGCGGCAAAGCGCTGGTCGCCGTCAATCTCGCCAGCGAAGAGAATTATCACAACACCCTTAACGAGAAGCTGGTTCGCGAGACGCTGTCGCTGGCGGAAGAAGTCAACCACACTGAAGTGCACCTGATCGGTGCCTACCCGGTGACGCCGATCAATATCGCGATAGAACTGCCGGATTTTGATCCCAGCGTCTACAACGACGCGATCCGCGGCCAGCATCTGCTGGCGATGAAAGCGCTGCGGCAGAAGTTTGGCATCGATGAAAAATTCACCCACGTCGAAAAAGGACTGCCTGAGGAGGTGATCCCGGATCTCGCCGAGCATCTGCAGGCGGGGATCGTGGTGCTGGGAACGGTCGGACGTACCGGCCTGTCGGCGGCGTTCCTCGGCAATACCGCGGAACAGGTTGTCGACCACCTGCGCTGTGACCTGCTGGTGCTGAAACCGGAGGCCTACCAGACGCCGGTGGAACTGGACGACGACGACGACGATTAACCGCTACCACTCATCTTCCCCCGCCTCGCGGGGGATTTTTTTGCTTGCTGCCAGCCAGGCACAAAAAAAGGGCCGCTGACGGCCCCTGTCGCTGTCCAGCGAGAATGGCTTAGTGGATACCCAGACGCCAGGCCAGATCGATCTCTTCTTTCAGCTCCAGCGAGGAGAGCGCCATCAGGTCAGCAAACTCCAGCTCCAGCAGTTTAAGTTTTTTCAGATACTGCGCTGGGGTCATGACGGTGGGGTCGCGGCGTAAGAATTCGATGGCCATCTGCGTTGGGGTTAACTCGGTATCCATAATATCCTCTGTCTGATGTAAGAACCGGAACATTATATCACCTCTTGCCGCTTATTTTATGAACAATTCCAGGCATCCCCTTGCATATAAAAAAGCCGTCTCACAGGAGACGGCTTATAAACAAACGTTGTAAAACAATGATGTTACATTACAGCGCTTTCAGGATCGCATCGACGCTGGCTTTAGCATCGCCAAACAGCATATGAGTGTTCTCTTTAAAGAACAGCGGGTTCTGTACGCCGGCGTAACCGGTGTTCATTGAACGCTTAAAGACCACCACATTCTGCGCTTTCCACACCTCGAGCACCGGCATGCCGGCGATCGGGCTCTTCGGATCGTCCTGCGCCGCCGGGTTGACGGTATCGTTGGCACCGATCACCAGCACGGTGTCGGTGTCGCTGAAATCGTCGTTGATCTCATCCATCTCCAGCACGATGTCGTAAGGCACTTTGGCTTCCGCCAGCAGGACGTTCATATGCCCCGGCAGGCGCCCGGCCACCGGATGAATACCAAAGCGTACTTTGATACCCCGCGCCCGCAGCTTCTCGGTAATTTCTGCTACCGGATACTGCGCCTGAGCCACCGCCATACCGTAGCCCGGGGTGATGATCACCGAGTGCGAGTTTTTCAGCATCTCCGCCGTCTCTTCGGCGCTAATCTCACGATGCTCGCCCACTTCTTCATCGCCGCCGCTGGAGGAACCATCGGTGCCGAAGCCCCCGGCGATCACGCTGATAAAGGAACGGTTCATCGCCTTACACATAATGTAAGAGAGGATGGCGCCGGAAGAGCCCACCAGCGCGCCGGTGACGATCAGCAGGTCATTACTCAGCATAAAGCCCGCCGCCGCTGCCGCCCAGCCCGAGTAGGAGTTGAGCATCGAGACCACCACCGGCATGTCAGCACCGCCGATAGAGGCCACCAGGTGCCAGCCAAAGGCCAGCGCGATCGCGGTCATCACCAGCAGGCACAGGACCTGGGTGCCGGTGCTGTCAGAGCGAACAAAAATCACCATCAGGATGAAGGAAACCACCAGCGCCGCCAGGTTCAGCTTATGGCGATTGGGCAGCATCAGCGGCCTGGAGGAAATTTTGCCGCGCAATTTACCAAACGCCACCACCGAACCGGTGAAGGTCACCGCGCCGATGAAGATCCCGAGGAACACTTCGGTCAAATGAATATTGACCAGAATTTGCTCCATACCGGTTTCATGCTGCAGGTAGCTGTTGAAACCCACCAGCACCGCTGCCAGCCCCACGAAGCTGTGCAGGATAGCCACCAGCTCCGGCATTTCGGTCATCTCGACCTTCTTCGCCAGACGAATACCGATCGCCCCGCCGATCACCATCGCAAGAATAATCCAGCCGACGTTGCCGGCGTCCGGCCCCAGGATGGTAGCAATCAGGGCAATGGCCATCCCGGCGATGCCGAAATAGTTGCCCTGCTGCGACGTTTCGTGTTTCGACAGGCCCGCCAGGCTGAAAATAAACAGGATTGCAGCAACAATGTATGCAGCCGTTACTAATCCACCAGACATGTGCTACCCCTTATCCTTTGCGAAACATTTTCAGCATGCGCTGAGTCACGGTAAAACCACCGAAAATATTAATGCTGGCGATCAGCACCGCGATAAAGCTCAGGAAGCTGACCCAGCCGCCGTGGCCTATCTGCAACAACGCGCCAACCACGATAATGCCCGAAATGGCATTGGTCACCGACATCAGCGGCGTATGCAGCGCATGGGAGACGTTCCACACCACGTAGTAACCCACCACGCAGGCCAGCGCGAAGACGGTGAAATGGCCGAGGAACTCTTTTGGCGCCACGTTGGCCAGCCAGCCGAAGAGAATAATCGCCAGCGCCATCAGCGCATATTTGCGCCACGGCGACGCCGGTTTCACCGCTTCTTTCGGCGCTTCCACTTTTATCGCCGCGGCCTGCGGCTGAGCGGAGACCTGAATCGGCGGCGCCGGCCAGGTTATTTCACCTTCGCGAACAACGGTCACACCGCGCACTACCACGTCATCGAAATCGATAACGATATTGCCGTCTTTCTCTTTGCACAGCAGCTTCAGCAGGTTCACCAGGTTGGTGCCGTAGAGCTGGGAGGACTGGGTCGGCAGACGGCCAGGAAGATCGGTGTAACCGATGATTTTCACGCCGTTGGCGGTGGTCACCACTTCGCCCGGTACGGTGTACTCACAGTTGCCGCCGTTTTGCGAGGCCAGATCGACCACCACGCTGCCCGATTTCATGGAGTCGACCATTTCGCGGGTGATCAGCTTCGGCGCCGGTTTGCCCGGGATTAACGCCGTGGTGACAATGATATCGACCTCTTTCGCCTGCGCGGCGAACAGCGCCATTTCAGCCTTAATAAAGGCCTCAGACATCACCTTGGCGTAGCCATCGCCGCTGCCCGCTTCCTCTTTAAAGTCCAGCTCGAGGAACTCGGCGCCCATACTCTGCACCTGCTCCTTCACTTCCGGACGGGTATCGAAGGCGCGAACAATAGCGCCCAGGCTGTTGGCGGCGCCAATCGCCGCCAGACCGGCTACCCCGGCGCCAATGACCATCACCTTGGCGGGCGGAACCTTGCCTGCCGCCGTAATCTGCCCGGTAAAGAATCGACCAAATTCATGCGCCGCTTCAACGATAGCGCGGTACCCGGCGATGTTGGCCATTGAGCTGAGCGCATCCAGCGACTGGGCGCGGGAAATACGCGGCACGGAATCCATCGCCATTACGTTGATATTACGGGCCGCCAGTTTTTCCATCAGCTGCGGGTTTTGCGCCGGCCAGATAAAACTAATCAGCGTGGTCCCCGGATTCAGCAGGGCAATTTCATCGTCATTCGGAGCATTGACCTTAAGGATGACATCAGACTGCCATACCTCGTCGCCGGTCACGATTTCAGCTCCTGCCTCGGCAAAGGCCTCATCGTCAAAGCTGGCCAGCTTCCCGGCGCCGCTTTCTACCGCGACGCTAAAGCCGAGTTTGAGCAATTGCTCAACGGTCTTCGGCGTGGCGGCGGCCCGGGTCTCCTGGGCTAGCCTTTCTTGTGGTACACCAATACGCATAGTTTTCCCTTCCATCGGTTTTTGATGATGGTTTACTTTTCTGCCCAACAACGCCAGGACGGCAAAATCTTCCTCGCCATCTTTCGCTGTCTACAAAATGAAACAGTAACAAACTTTTTATAACCTACTGAAAATACCGATTGTGATCTACTGCGATAAAACACAAATTTTGATTTTATTGCTTATTGTCAGCTCAGATGGGTCCGGGCAGCAATATTTACCTGAATTTGCCGCCCAGGCCTGATAATCCGCTTATCCTGCGGTATAAAACGCCATTTATCGCCATTGAGATCATTGTGTTAACATTACATTAACTAATAAAAGTGGTATTGATTATCGTTTTTGCTGGTCAAGCGCCTGTTTTTTCAACATATCGAAAAATGTTATCTTTCCGTAGTATACGATTCGGGCGGCAAGCAAAAATTGACGCAGACAGTCACGGCGATTAAATGCAATAATCAAACGTTTTCAGTCAACAACAACACCAGTATATGGTTTGCGCAAGGCAAAGGATTATTTTTATGAAGCTTAAAAACACCCTCCTGGCGTCTGCTCTCCTGACAACCGCCACGTTGTCTGCCCATGCAGCGACCGAGTTGACCCCGGAGCAGGCGGCTGCGCTGAAGCCCTACGATCGCGTTGTCGTCACCGGCCGGTTTAATGCCATTGGCGATGCGGTACAGGCAGTATCGCGCAAAGCCGACAAAGACGGCGCGGCCTCATTCTATGTTGTCGACACGTCGGACTACGGCAATGGCGGCAACTGGCGCGTCACGGCTGACCTTTATAAAGAAGACGCGCCGAAAGCGGATGCGCCGAAGAATCGCATTATCAACGGCGTGATGGAGTTGCCGAAAGATCAGGCCGTTGAGCTGATGCCTTACGACACCGTCACCGTTCAGGGCTTCTATCGCAGCCAGCCGGAAGTCAACGACGCCATCACCAAAGCGGCGAAAGCAAAAGGCGCCTATGCGTTCTTTATCGTCCGCCAGGTTGACGCCAACCAGGGCGGCAACCAGCGCATTACCGCTTATATCTACAAAAAAGATGCTGAAAAACGCGTGCTGCAGAGCCCGGACGCTATCCCGGCTGACTCTGAAGCTGGCCGCGCAGCGCTGGCCAAAGGCGGCGAAGCGGCGAAGAACGTGGAAATTCCGGGCGTTGCCACCACCGCCGCGGTGGGTTCGGGTACCGGCGTTGGGCGTTTCTTTGAGACTCAGTCTTCGAAAGGTGGACGTTACACTGTCACTCTGCCGAACGGCACTAAAGTCGAAGAAGTGAACAAAGTGACTGCGGCGCAAATGGTGCCGTTCGATAACATCCAGTTCACCGGCAACTACGGCAACATGACCGAAATCTCCTATCAGACGGCGAAACGCGCGGCGAAGAAAGGGGCGAAGTACTACCATATCACCCGCCAGTGGCAGGAACGCGGCGGCAACATCACCATCAGCGCCGATTTGTACAAATAATCGCTGCTGGCTGGCTAAAAAGGCGGCGCATTGCCGCCTTTTCATTTTTTTTCATCCCCCGCCATTGCATGGCCCCCGGACACTCCGTAAAATCCCGCGCCTTAGCGCAATCCTCCATTTTTATGCGATTTCGCAAAATAAATATTCTGGAACAGCCATTTTCACCTCGGGAATGCAATGGAAAAGAAACTGGGCCTGAGCGCCCTGACCGCCCTGGTCCTTAGCTCAATGCTCGGCGCTGGCGTATTCAGTTTGCCGCAAAATATGGCTGCCGTGGCCAGCCCCTCCGCTCTGCTCATTGGCTGGGCCATCACCGGCGTCGGGATCCTGTTTCTCGCTTTCGCCATGCTGCTGTTGACCCGTATTCGTCCCGACCTCGACGGCGGGATCTTCACCTACGCTCGCGAAGGATTCGGCGAACTGATCGGCTTCTGCTCCGCCTGGGGATACTGGCTGTGCGCGGTGATCGCCAACGTCTCCTATCTGGTTATCGTCTTTTCGGCGCTCAGTTTTTTCACCGATACCCCTGAGCTGCGCCTGTTTGGCGATGGTAATACCTGGCAGTCTATCGTTGGCGCGTCGGTTCTGCTGTGGGTCGTCCACTTTCTGGTCCTGCGCGGTGTTCAGACGGCAGCGGGGATTAACCTGGTGGCCACCCTCGCCAAGCTTCTGCCGCTGGGCGCCTTTGTCGCGCTCGCCGCCCTGGCCTTTCAGCTGGATACGTTCCGCCTCGATTTTAGCGGCCTGGCGCTGGGCGTGCCGGTATGGGAACAGGTCAAAAACACCATGCTGATCACCCTGTGGGTGTTTATCGGCGTGGAGGGGGCGGTAGTCGTGTCCGCGCGGGCGCGACACAAGCGCGACGTTGGCCGCGCGACGCTGCTGGCGGTGCTGTCGGCCCTCGCGGTGTATCTGCTGGTCACCCTGCTGTCGCTGGGCGTCGTCCCGCGCAGCGAACTGGCCGAAATGCGCAACCCGTCGATGGCGGGACTGATGGTCAGGCTGATGGGGTCGTGGGGGGAGATCGTCATTGCCGCCGGGCTGATCGTGTCGGTGTGCGGCGCTTATCTCAGCTGGACCATCATGGCCGCGGAGGTGCCTTTCCTCGCCGCCACTCATAAAGCCTTCCCGCGCCTGTTTGCCCGTCAGAATAGCAACAACGCCCCCTCCTCCTCATTGTGGTTGACCAATATCAGCGTTCAGGTATCGCTGGTGCTGATCTGGCTGACCGGATCGGACTACGGCACGCTGCTGACCATTGCCTCTGAGATGATTCTCGTGCCTTATCTGCTGGTCGGCGCCTTTCTGCTGAAAATCGCCACTCGCCCGCTGCATAAAGCGGTGGCTATCGGCGCCTGTATTTATGGCATATGGTTATTATACGCGTCGGGGCCTGTGCATTTGCTGTTGTCGGTGGTACTTTACGCTCCGGGTCTTCTGGTCTTTTTGTACGCCCGACGTACGCACCAGCACGATCGTTCGCTCAAACGCCGCGAAGTGGCGCTAATTGGTTTATTGCTGGTTGCCGCTGTGCCGGCAACGTGGATGCTGGTGGGGTAAGCGGTCGCCCTGCCGCAGAACGCATAGGAGATACCCATGGCTGAACAACAGCCCCGCCCGATTCTGATCACAGGAGCAGGCCGCCGCATCGGCCTCGCTCTGGCACACCATTTTCTGCAGCAGCGCCAGCCGGTCATCGTCAGCTATCGTACGCCCTATCCGGCGATTGACGGCCTGCGCGAAGCGGGCGCGCTCTGCCTGCAGGCCGATTTTAGCAGCGATGACGGCATTCTGACCTTCGCTGAAGCGGTCAAATCACACACCGACGGTCTGCGCGCCATCATCCATAACGCCAGCGACTGGATGGCGGAAAAGCCGGGCGTCCCGCTGAGCACCGTCATCAACCGCATGATGCAGATCCACGTCCACGCCCCCTATCTGCTCAACCATGCCCTGGAGGCGTTGCTGCGCGGCCATGGCCATGCCGCCAGCGACATTATCCATATCACCGATTACGTGGTGGAGCGCGGGAGCGACAAACATATCGCCTACGCCGCCAGCAAAGCCGCCCTGGATAACATGACCCGCTCCTTCGCTCGCAAGCTGGCGCCAGAGGTTAAGGTCAACGCCATTGCGCCGTCGCTAATCATGTTTAATGAGGGTGACGACGAGGCCTATCGTCAACAGGCGCTGGATAAATCGCTGATGAAAATCGCCCCTGGCGAAAAAGAGATTAGCGATCTCATCGATTACCTGTTTCCCAGCCGCTACGTTACCGGCCGCTCATTCGCTGTCGACGGCGGCCGCCCGCTGCGCTAGTGGAAACGGCTCCAGCCGAGGATTAACAGCCAGGCGCACAGCCCCCAGCATCCCACCGCGCCTGCCAGCGCCAACGGCAGGCGCATGATCCCGGTGAAATACCACAGTGACAGCAGATAGATAAAATAGGGAAGAATCGACCACATGCCGAATACGATGGTCGCGCGCAGGGCTTCGATCCCCCGCTCGCTGGCGACAATATAATGGGCGATGAGCGCAAAGGTGGGAAACAGCGGGACCAGGCCAGCGATAGCGTAGTTTTTGGTTTTCGCCAGCACGCCAATCAGCACCACCACCAGCGCTCCCAACAGCCCTTTGATTAACAGCCCCATGCCCGTATGCCTTAACAGTGAATCAATAAGTTAGGGCAGCATAGCGGATTTAACGCTGTTTATAAAAGAGTAATGGCGGGTAAAATAAGTGCGGTGTATGTTACTTCTTTTACTGATGTGCAATAGACATGAATAAAATCGTTTTTGTTGAGGATGACCCTGAGGTAGGCACGCTGATCGCCGCCTATCTCGGCAAGCATGATATGGATGTGGTGGTCGAGCCTCGCGGCGACCGCGCTGAGGAGGTGATCGCGCGGGAGAAACCGGATCTGGTGCTGCTGGACATTATGCTGCCCGGCAAGGACGGAATGACGCTCTGTCGCGATCTGCGCGGGCAATGGCAAGGGCCGATTGTCCTGCTGACTTCGCTCGACAGCGATATGAACCATATCCTCTCCCTGGAGATGGGCGCCAGCGATTATATTCTGAAAACCACCCCGCCAGCGGTACTTCTCGCGCGACTGCGTCTGCATTTGCGCCAGCATATTGCTCCGGCAGGCGCCGGATCCGCCTCCTCAACGCTCACGCCACATAAAACCATCTCCTTCGGCTCGCTGACCATTGACCCGGTCAACCGCCAGGTGCTGCTTGGCGGAGAAAACGTCGCCCTGTCGACCGCCGATTTCGATCTGCTGTGGGAGTTGGCCACCCACGCCGGGCAGATTATGGACCGCGACGCACTGCTGAAAAATTTACGCGGCGTTACCTATGACGGGATGGATCGCAGCGTCGACGTGGCTATCTCCCGCCTGCGCAAAAAACTGCTCGACAACGCCACGGAGCCCTATCGTATTAAGACCGTTCGCAACAAAGGCTACCTGTTCGCCCCTCACGCCTGGGATAACTAAGCAGCCCTTCTGCGGCCCTGCGAGGGGCCCGCTCATCGCGCACTCGCCGGCGGCAAAGTTATCACGTTTGCTGCCTGCTGCGTTCGTCCCTGGCGCGCACATTCATCACCGGAACTTGTCATATTGATTAAATCAATAGAATTAGCCGTACAGAACCCCATCACATAACTCCTCAATATGATTGTGCTCAAGGACTTACCGCTGTCAGAGTGACATAAAGCCTGAAAACACAGGACTTTTGCATGATGAAATACGTTGTACTTTTGGCACTCTCACTGTTCACTTCTCTCTCTGGCTGGGCTTTTTCCCTCGACAACGCCGATATTCGACTCCTCTGTCCGCAGCGCGGGCAAATCGAGGTGATCCTTCATCGCTATGAACATACCCAGCAATCCTGGGAGCAGCATGACTTTGAAACCGGCGGCGGCCACGTTCGCCAGGGGCCGCTGCTGGTGATCCCGTTTGCCAACCTCGATCAGATGATTTACCACCAGACCACCGGCGAGTTTGCTTACTGGTATGCCGAAACGGAAAAGCTGGTGCGCTGTCGGCTGCTGAGTCTGACGACCACCTATCCGGTAGACATTCCTTATTATCGTGAGTAGCGTATCCATCGACGCACAAAATACGATTGCCCTGCTCCCCCCGAGGGTGAAGAAATCACCGCATCGAGTGACACTGTCACCTTTTTACCGTTCTGTCTCCAGGCTGGCTATTGTCAGGGGGCATAAACCCTGCTTTGATAGCGTATCTATGATTTCCCCGCGCCTCGCCCGGGGATATCGATAACATTGACTCCCCGACGCGCAGAAGATGCCCCTGGGGCGCCAGACAGGTTTCTCTTGAATACGCGGTAATGTAATGAAAAAGCTGTTCGTGCAGTTCTATCTTCTGCTCTTCGTCTGCTTTCTGGTGATGACCATGCTGGTCGGTCTGGTCTATAAATTTACCGCGGAGCGCGCCGGACGGCAGTCGCTTGACGATTTGATGAAAAGCTCGCTGTATCTGATGCGCAGCGAGCTGCGGGAGATACCGCCGCGCGACTGGAGCAAGACCCTTAAAGAGCTGGACCTGAATTTATCGTTTGATCTGCACATCGAGCCGATCAGCAAATTTAAGCTGTCGGAAAGCTCGATGCAGCACCTGCGCGCCGGCGATATCGTCGCCCTCGACGATCAGTACACCTTTATTCAGCGCATTCCCCGCAGCCACTATGTGCTGTCGGTGGGCCCGGTGCCCTATCTCTATTTTCTGCATGAGATGCGCCTGCTGGACGTGGCGCTGATGGCGTTTATTGCTATCTCGCTGGCCTTTCCGGTGTTTATCTGGATGCGCCCGCACTGGCAGGACATGCTGCGCATTGAGACGGCCGCCCAGCGCTTTGGCGAAGGTCACCTCAGCGAGCGCATTCACTTCGACAGTATGTCCAGCTTCGAGCGGCTCGGGGTGGCCTTTAACCAAATGGCCGATAACATTAATGCGCTTATTGCCAGCAAAAAGCAGCTGATTGACGGCATCGCCCATGAACTCAGGACACCGCTGGTACGCCTGCGCTACCGTCTGGAGATGAGCGAGAATCTCACCGAGGCGGAATCGCAGGCGCTGAACCGCGATATCGGTCAGCTGGAGGCGCTGATTGAAGAGCTCCTGACCTACGCCCGCCTCGACCGCCCGCAGACGGAGCTCAGCCTGACGACTCCCGATTTTCCCGCCTGGATCAGCGATCACGTCGAGGATATCCAGATGGTTAACCCACAGCGCGAGGTCGCCCTGGCGACGCTGACCCACGGTAACTACGGCGCGCTGGATATGCGACTGATGGAGCGGGTGCTGGATAATTTGGTCAATAACGCCCTGCGCTACAGCAGCCAGCGGGTGGCGGTCAGCCTGACGCTGCAGGGTTCGCGCGCATCGTTGCTGGTTGAGGATGACGGCCCGGGAATCGCCCCCGAGGAGCGCGAGCGGGTGTTTGAGCCCTTTGTCCGCCTTGACCCCAGCCGGGACCGGGCGACAGGAGGCTGCGGCCTCGGCCTGGCGATTGTCCACAGTATCGCCCAGGCGATGGGCGGCGAGGTGCGCTGCGAGGCCAGCCCTCTCGGCGGCGCCCGCTTCTGCTTTAGCTGGCCGGTCTATCATCAGCTGCCTGATTTCACCTCTGCCTGAATAAAACTTGCGCAGAAGCCGCGGGCTGGGTATGCTGCAAAAATCTAATAGTATGTTGTAACTAAGGTGGTAATAATGGCCAGCTACGACCTCGTTGAACGTCTGAATAATACCTTTCGCCAGATCGAGCTGGAGCTGCAGGCGCTCCAGCAGGCGTTAAGTGACTGCCGTCTGCTGGCGGGCCGGGTATTTGAACTGCCGGCGATCGGTAAGGATGCCGAGCACAATCCGCTGGCCACTATTCCGGTGGTGCAGCACATCGGCAAGACGGCCCTGGCGCGCGCCCTGCGCCACTACAGCCATCTGTTTATCCAGCAGCAATCGGAAAACCGCAGCAGCAAGGCCGCCGTACGCCTGCCGGGGGCTATCTGCCTGCAGGTTACCGCCGCGGAGCAGCAGGATCTGCTGGCGCGTATTCAGCATATCAATGCCCTGAAGGCCACCTTCGAGAAGATCGTCACCGTCGACTCCGGCCTGCCCCCCACCGCCCGTTTTGAGTGGGTACACCGTCATTTGCCGGGGTTGATCACCCTAAGCGCCTACCGCACGCTGACGCCCCTCGTCGACCCGAGCACCATCCGCTTCGGCTGGGCCAATAAGCACGTCATCAAGAATCTGACCCGCGACCAGGTGTTGATGATGCTGGAGAAAAGCCTGCAAGCGCCGCGGGCGGTGCCGCCGTGGACCCGGGAGCAGTGGCAGAGCAAACTGGAAAGGGAGTATCAGGATATCGCCGCCCTGCCGCAGCGGGCGCGGCTGAAAATAAAACGACCGGTGAAAGTCCAGCCGATCGCCCGCGTCTGGTACGCCGGCGAGCAGAAACAGGTACAGTACGCCTGCCCCAGCCCGCTGATCGCCCTGATGTCCGGCAGCCGGGGGGTCAGCGTACCGGATATTGGCGAGCTGCTGAACTATGATGCCGACAATGTGCAGTATCGCTACAAACCGGAGGCGCAGTCGCTGAGATTGCTTATCCCGCGCCTGCACCTCTGGCTGGCTAGCGAATAGCCAGGCTGCCGACCATCTCTTCCGGGCGCACCCAGCTGTCGAATTCGGCTTCCGTCAGGTAGCCCAGCGCCAGCGCCGAGGCTTTGAGAGTCAGCCCCTCATGGTGCGCTTTTTTAGCGATTTCCGCCGCCTTGTCGTAGCCGATATGGGTATTCAGCGCAGTAACCAGCATTAGCGACTCATTGAGCAACTGACTGATCCGCTCGCGATTCGGTTCAATACCCACCGCACAGTGCTCGTTAAAGCTCGCCATACCGTCCGCCAGCAGACGCACCGACTGCAGGAAGTTGTGGATGACCATCGGGCGATAGACGTTAAGCTCAAAGTTGCCGGAAGCACCGCCGATATTCACTGCCACGTCGTTGCCCATCACCTGGCAGCAGACCATGGTCAGAGCTTCGCACTGGGTTGGGTTAACCTTGCCCGGCATAATCGATGACCCTGGCTCGTTTTCCGGGATGGCGATTTCACCAATGCCGCAGCGGGGGCCGGAGGCCAGCCAGCGGACATCGTTAGCGATTTTCATCAGCGAGGCCGCCAGGCCTTTCAGCGCGCCGTGGGCATGGACCAGGGCATCCACAGTGGCCAGCGCTTCGAATTTGTTCGGCGCGGTGACAAATGGCTGTCCGCTGAGCGAAGCCAGCTCGGCCGCCACCCGTACGGCATATTCCGGATGGGTATTCAGCCCGGTTCCTACCGCCGTCCCGCCCAGCGCCAGCTCGGCAAGATGCGGCTGACTGGCTTCAATGTGCTTCAGGCTATGGTCCAGCATCGCCACCCAGCCGGAGATCTCCTGGCCTAAGGTGAGCGGCGTGGCGTCCTGCAGATGGGTGCGGCCGATCTTGACGATATCCCTGAAGGCCACCGCTTTTTCATTGAGCGTCGCCCGCAGCGCCTGCAGCGACGGGATCACTTTTTCCCGCAGGGCAATCAGCGCCGCGACGTGCATGGCGGTGGGGAATACATCATTTGAGCTCTGGCTCTTATTCACATCGTCATTGGGATGAATTTTTCGCGCCATCCCCCGTTCTCCGCCGAGCAGTTCACTGGCGCGGTTGGCCAGCACCTCGTTCATATTCATATTGCTTTGGGTGCCGGAGCCGGTCTGCCAGATAGCCAGGGGGAACTCCTGCGCGTGCTTTCCGGCCAGCACTTCGTCAGCGGCGGCGACGATCGCCCCGGCTTTCTCCGCCGTCAACAGTCCGAGATCCTGGTTAACCTTCGCCGCCGCCCGCTTGGTCAGCGCCAGGGCGTATATCAGCTCCCCGGGCATTTTTTCGGTCGAGATGCGGAAATGCTCCAGCGAGCGCTGGGTCTGGGCGCCCCAGAGTTTATCGGCCGGGACCTCGATGGCGCCCATCGAGTCTTTTTCACTGCGATGCGTTGTCATTACTTTCTCCTTGGATGAAAAGTGCGTCATAGCGACAAAGCTCACCTGCTTAAAAGACTAAGTATTGGCCAGATTGATAAGTTGTTTTGGTGGTTCGTGCCGCGAAGCGACATAAAAAAAGCCGCCCCGAGGGGCGGCCCAGACCGCTGACAAAATGCAATCGTCGGGCTTGCCCGGCGGCGCTGCGCTTGCGCGGGCCTACAGAGAACTGCATAACTTATTGATATTGCTGTTTTTCGTAGGCCGGGTAAGGCGAAAGCCGCCGCCCGGCAGAAAGGCGCTCACCCTAACGAAAACAGGTTTGTCATCGACCAGCGCCGCCCCGAAGGGCGGCGTGGGTTACTTCACGCAGCGGGCGCACTGCGAGGTCTGGATCTGCTGGAAGAAGTCATTGCCTTTATCATCAACGAGGATAAAGGCCGGGAAATCCTCCACTTCAATTTTCCAGATAGCCTCCATACCCAGCTCCGGATAGGCCACGCACTCGAGGCTCTTGATGCTCTGCTGGGCCAGCACTGCCGCCGGGCCGCCGATGCTGCCGAGGTAGAAGCCGCCGTGTTTGTGGCAGGCGTCGGTGACCTGCTGGCTGCGGTTGCCTTTCGCCAGCATGATCTTGCTCGCCCCATGGGACTGCAGCAGATCAACGTAAGAGTCCATGCGGCCTGCGGTGGTCGGCCCCAGAGAGCCGGAGGCGTAACCATCCGGCGTCTTGGCCGGACCTGCGTAGTAGATCGGGTGATCTTTGACGTACTGCGGCAGCGCCTCGCCGTTGTCGATAAGCTCCTTCAGCTTAGCGTGGGCGATATCGCGGGCGACGATGATAGTCCCGCTCAGCGACAGGCGGGTGGACACCGGATACTGCGACAGCTGAGCCAGGATCTCGCTCATCGGCTGGTTAAGATTTACCTTCACCGCTTCGCCTTCCCCGGCCTGGCGCAGATGCTCAGGGATATATTTCCCCGGGTTGCTCTCCAGCTTCTCGATCCAGATGCCGTCGCGGTTAATCTTGGCTTTGATGTTGCGGTCGGCGGAACAGGAAACCCCCATCCCTACCGGGCAGGAAGCGCCGTGACGCGGCAGACGGATCACGCGGATATCGTGGGCAAAGTATTTGCCGCCGAACTGCGCGCCGAGACCAAGGTTCTGCGCCTCCAGCAGCAGCTCCTGCTCCAGCTGCACGTCGCGGAACGCCTGGCCGTGCTCGTTACCTTCGGTCGGCAGGCCATCGTAGTATTTGGTGGACGCCAGCTTCACGGTCTTCAGCGTCGCTTCCGCCGAGGTACCGCCGATCACGAAGGCGATATGGTACGGTGGACAGGCGGCAGTACCGAGGGTGCGCATCTTCTCGACGAGGTAATTTTTCAGCTTCGCCGGGGTGATCAGCGCTTTGGTTTCCTGGTACAGGTAGGTTTTGTTCGCCGAGCCGCCGCCCTTGGCGATGCAGAGGAATTTGTACTCATCGCCATCGGTAGCATAGAGATCGATCTGTGCCGGCAGGTTGGTGCCAGTGTTAACCTCTTTATACATATCCAGCGGCGCGTTCTGCGAGTAGCGCAGGTTGTCCTGGATATAGGTGTTGTACACCCCCTGCGCCAGGGCGGCTTCATCGCCGCCGCCGGTCCACACGCGCTGGCCTTTTTTACCCATGATGATCGCGGTGCCGGTGTCCTGGCAGGTAGGCAGAATACCTTTGGCGGCGATATCCGAGTTGCGCAGGAACTGCAGCGCGACGTATTTATCGTTTTCGCTGGCTTCCGGATCGTTAAGGATATCCGCCACCTGCTGCTGATGAGCAGGGCGAAGCATAAAGGAGGCGTCGTGGAAAGCATGCTGCGCCAGAAGGGTCAGCGCCTGAGGGTCAACTTTTAGCACTTCCTGGCCGGCGAATTCGGCGACGGAGACGTAATCACTGCTGAGGAGATAATACTCGGTGTCATCCTTTTTGAGCGGAAAAGGATCCTGGTAAACAAACGGTTTATTCGACATTGTACTCTCACTTACTGCTTTGGCTGATTATGTTTCAGGCAGGGACTCCATGTGCCTGTAGAAAAGCGAGTCGAACAATCTTACACAATTTTTTAACAAAAACTGAGACAAGGACGACTTTTTCTTTCAGCAGTTGCTTCTCCACCGTTTGCTGGTTTAATAGGGCGATAAAATTTACTTTGTTTGAAACAGGGATTGAGAATGCAAAAGCTGATTAACGCCGTGCAGAACTATGCATGGGGAAGCCACACCGCCTTAACTGAACTGTATGGCATCGCCAACCCGGACAATCTGCCGATGGCAGAGCTGTGGATGGGGGCGCATCCGAAGAGCAGCTCGCAGATCCTGGCGGCCGACGGCCAGCCGCGTTCACTGCGCGAGGTGATTGACGCGGATAAAGCCGCTCTGCTCGGCGACAAGGTTGCCGCCCGCTTTGGTGAACTGCCGTTCCTGTTTAAGGTACTGTGCGCCGCTCAGCCGCTCTCAATTCAGGTGCATCCCAACAAGCAGGCCTCGGAAGAAGGTTTCGCCCGCGAGAACGCCGCCGGTATCCCGCTCTCCGCCGCCGAGCGTAACTACAAAGATCCGAACCACAAACCGGAGCTGGTTTTTGCCCTGACGCCGTTCCTGGCGATGAATGCATTTCGCGAGTTCAGCGAGATTGTCACCCTGCTGCAGCCGGTGGCTAGCGCGCATCCGGCAATCGGCGCCTTCCTGCAGCAGCCGGACGCGACTCACCTGAGCCAGCTGTTTGCCAGCCTGCTAAATATGCAGGGTGAGGAAAAGGCCAAGGCGCTGCAGGTGCTGCGCGACGTACTGGCCCGCGAACAAGGCGAACCGTGGCAGACTATCCGCCTGATCGCGGAATTCTATCCGGACGACAGCGGCCTCTTCTCCCCGCTGCTGCTGAACGTGGTGAAGCTGAACCCAGGCGAAGCGATGTTCCTGTTTGCTGAAACGCCGCACGCCTATCTGCAGGGGGTGGCGCTGGAGGTGATGGCCAACTCGGATAACGTACTGCGCGCCGGCCTGACGCCGAAATACATTGATATTCCTGAGCTGGTTGCTAACGTCAAGTTCGAGGCTAAACCGGCGGGTGAGCTGTTGACCCAGCCGCAGCGTCACGGCGCGGAACTCGACTTCCCGATCCCGGTGGAAGATTTTGCCTTCTCCCTGCATGACCTCTCCGCCGAGGCCAGCGATCTGGCCCAGGCAAGCGCGGCGATCGTGTTCTGCGTCGACGGTGAAGCCGTACTGCGCAAAGGCGACCAGAGCCTGACCCTCAAGCCGGGCGAGTCGGCATTCGTGGCCGCCAGTGAATCGCCGGTGCAGATCAGCGGCCGCGGCCGCGTGGCGCGCGTTTTCAATAAGCTCCAGTAAGCGACTGACCCTTAAGGTCGCGCTTACTGTTGGTGATAACTCAGCCAGGCGGTCTCTCCGCCTGGCTTCATTTATGGATAAATGCTATGAAAAAATCGCTGGTCGCAGCAGGAGTCATCGTGGCGCTGGGCGTGGTATGGACAGGCGGCGCCTGGTTCACTGGTAAACAGCTGGAAGGCCGGATCGCCGATATGGTGCAGCAGGCAAACGCCCAGCTGCGCAGCAGCGCGCCGGAGTCAGGTCTGGAGCTGAGCTATCAGGACTACCAGCGCGGGCTGTTCAGCAGCCATCTGCAGCTGGTGGTGAAGCCGATCGCTGGTCAGGCTAACGGCTGGCTGGCCGCCGGGCAGAGCGTGGTGCTTGACGAAGTGGTCGATCATGGCCCCTTCCCGCTGGCCTCGTTAAAAGCCTTTAATCTGGCGCCGGCAATGGCTTCCGTCCACACCACGCTGGTGAAAAACGACGCCAGCCAGGCGCTGTTCGAGATAGCCAAAGGCGACACCCCCTTTACCGTCGATACGCGCATTGCCTACAGCGGCGACAGCCAGTCGGCTATCGTCCTTAACGCCCTCGACTACGCTAAAGGCGATGAGAAAGTCACCTTCAGCGGCGGTCAGTTCCAGCTCGACGCCGACCGCGACGGCAAAAACATCAGCCTGAAGGGCCAGGCCGGCAGCGGGCAGATCGATGCGCTCAACGAATATAATCAGAAGGTACAGCTGCGCTTCGTCAACCTGACCACCGACGGCGCCACCGAGCTGGCTAGCTTCAACGAACGTATCGGCCAGCAAAAAATGACCCTCGATAAACTGGCCATCAGCGTCGAAGGCAAAGAGCTGGCGCTGATCGACGGCATGGCGCTGGACGGCGGCTCGACGCTGACCCAGGACGGCAAAGGCGTGAACAGCCAGGTGAACTACACCGTCAACAGCCTCAAGCTGCAGGGGCAGGATATGGGCAGCGGCAAACTCACGCTGAAAGTGGATAACGTCGACGGTCAGGCGTGGCACCAGTTCAGTCAGCAGTACAGCGCGCAGTCTCAGGCGCTGCTGGCGAAACCGGAGCTGGCGCAGAATCCGGAGCTGTATCAGCAGGCCCTCACCGAAACGCTGTTCAATGCGCTGCCGATCCTGCTCAAAGGCAACCCGTCGGTGACCATCTCTCCGCTGAGCTGGCGCAATGCCAAAGGCGAAAGCACCCTCAACCTCTCGGTTCTGCTGAAAGATCCGGCCCAGGTGACCGCTCCGCCGCAGACCCTGGCGGACAGCCTGGATCGCGTGGTGCAGTCCCTGGACGGCAAAGTGGTGATCCCGGTGGATATGGCGACGGAGTTTATGACTAAGATCGCCGGTCTGGAAGGCTATCAGCCGGCCGATGCCGCCAAGCTTGCCGATCAGCAGGTCAAAGGCCTGGCGGCGATGGGCCAGATGTTCCGCATTACCACCATGGAAGATAACGCCATCAGCAGCAGTCTGCAGTACGCGAACGGCCAGGTGACGCTGAACGGACAGAAAATGCCGCTGCAAGATTTTGCCGCGATGTTTGGTCTGGAAGCGCCTTCGCTGCCGGACAGCGCGCCGCAGGAAGGCCAGCCGCAGCAGGATGACGCCGCTCCTCAGCAGGACGACGCCCCCCCGCAGCCGTAACTTATCGGTACAGGAGACGGCCAGCGCGCGCCGTCTCCCTCATTTTCGCGTCACCAGCCGCGGGGGCATAATCTGGTTTCGCGTCTCGCCAGTCCCCTCTTCCAGCCGCCGCAGCATCGAATCCGCCAGGCTTTTCCCCATCTCCCGCGCCGGGGTGGTCACCCAGGTGAGGGGCAGGTCGTCGAGGGCGGCCTCCGGCACGTCGGCAAACGCCGCCAGCGCCACCCGCTGCTCAAAGTAGCTCTCGACGCCATCTTCCCCGCTCTGTCTTCCAGCCCGTAACAGACCGAACCACGCGCCGGTGGCTACCACGTTGTTGTAGCACAGCACCGCGGTAATGGTCGGATTCTGGCGCAGCAGGCCGGTCATCGCCTCCGCCGCCTGCTTCTGGCTGGACTCGCACTCCAGCACCCATTCGCTGTGAAACGGCAGGCCGTATTTCAGCAAGGTGGCGCAATAGCCGCCGACCCGCTCGGCGCGCGTCAGCGAAGCACTCTGCCCGCCGAGCCAGGCGATCCGCTGATGGCCGCGGCGGATAAGATGCTCCGTCACCAGCTGCGCCGCCTGCATGTTGTCCGGGCGGATCAGGTCGACATCGTCAAGATAGCTGGCGCGGGAAGCAAACACCAGCGGCACCCCCGCCTCCGCCGCACGCTCGCGCAGCTCGCTCCCGCGGTCGATCGCCCCGGCGATAATCACCCCGTCCACCCCCTGCGCCGCCAGCGTATCAAACCGCTGGGCCATCTTCTCGCCGCTGCGGCCTCCCTGGGTGAGAAATACCATTTTCCCCTGCCTCTCCAGGGCATCGGTGAGGCCGGCGGTTAATTCAGCATAAAACGGTTTTGACAGGTCGCTGACGATAAGGCCAATCACCCCGCTCTGCCCACCGCGCAGCGAGGCCGCCTGACGATTGCGCACAAATCCCAGCTGTTCGATAGCCTGATTAACCCGCTCGCCGGTGGCGCTGGAGATGCGCCCTTTGCCGCTCAGTACCAGTGAAACGGTACTCACGGAGACGCCGGCAGCCAGCGCCACATCATTGATGGTGATCTTTTTTGCGATTGCCATAACCTGCTGGCTGACTCCCTTGCCTGTCGATAAATCGTTTTATCATTGTGCGATCTTTATAAACCTTATTATCGCTTGAATATGTGATTTTTATCGCACTAAAAAGTGGTAAAACGTTTTATCTTGCCGTGGCGTTAGTTCTCCCGACCACTTATGAATCAGGAACCGTGCTATGACGGCGAAAACAGCACCAAAAATCACCTTATGGGAATTTTTCCAGCAGCTGGGAAAAACCTTCATGCTGCCCGTAGCGTTGCTCTCGTTTTGCGGGATCATGCTGGGGATCGGCAGCTCGCTAAGCAGTCACGATGTTTTGACTCTGCTGCCGTGGCTGGATATGCCGCTGCTGCAGGCCATCTTTATCTGGATGAGCAAGGTCGGCTCCTTTGCCTTCAGCTTCCTGCCGGTCATGTTTTGTATCGCCATCCCGCTGGGTCTGGCGCGAGAGAACAAAGGCGTCGCCGCCTTCGCCGGCTTCGTTGGCTACGCGGTCATGAACCTGGCGGTCAACTTCTGGCTGACCGCGAAGGGTATTCTGCCCACCACCGACGCCGCGATCCTGAAGGCCAACAATATCCAGAACATTATCGGCATTCCGTCAATCGATACCGGGATCCTCGGGGCGGTGATCGCCGGAATTATCGTCTGGCTGCTGCATGAACGCTTCCATAACATTCGCCTGCCGGACGCCCTGGCCTTCTTCGGCGGCACCCGCTTCGTGCCGATCGTCACCACCGTGGTGCTGGGGCTGGTTGGGCTGGCGATCCCGCTGGTGTGGCCAGTCTTCGCTATGGGGATCAACGCCCTCGGGAAGATGATCAACAGCGCCGGGGATTTTGGGCCGATGATCTTTGGCACCGGCGAGCGACTGCTGCTACCGTTTGGCCTGCACCATATTCTGGTGGCGCTGATCCGCTTTACCGAAGCCGGCGGCACCCTCGACGTCTGCGGCCACAGCGTCAGCGGCGCGCTGACCATCTTTCAGGCGCAGCTGAGCTGTCCGACGACCCACGGGTTCGCCGAAAGCGCCACCCGTTTCCTGTCGCAGGGTAAAATGCCGGCATTCCTCGGCGGCCTGCCGGGAGCCGCGCTGGCGATGTACCACTGCGCCCGTCCGGAAAACCGACATAAAATTAAAGGCCTGCTGATCTCCGGGGTCATCGCCTGCGTGGTCGGCGGCACCACCGAGCCGCTGGAGTTCTTGTTCTTGTTTGTCGCGCCGGTCCTGTATGTCATCCACGCGCTGCTGACCGGTCTCGGCTTTACCATCATGGCGGTGCTCGGGGTAACCATCGGCAACACCGACGGCAATATCATCGACTTCGTGGTGTTTGGCATTCTGCATGGCCTGGCGACCAAGTGGTATCTGGTGCCGGTAGTGGCGGCTATCTGGTTCGCGGTCTACTATGCCATCTTCCGCTTCGCCATCACCCGCTTCAATCTGAAAACGCCGGGCCGCGACGTCGACACTGCCGCCAGCGTGGAGAAAGCCGTCGCCGGTACCATCGGCAAATCCGGGTATAACGTACCGGCGATTCTGGCGGCGCTCGGCGGCGCAGAGAACATTGTTTCGCTGGATAACTGCATTACCCGTCTGCGCCTGTCGGTGCACGATATGAGCAAAGTGGACGCCGCCGCGCTGAAAGCCCATCGCGCCATCGGGGTGGTACAGCTCAACCAGCATAATTTGCAGGTGGTTATTGGCCCGCAGGTACAGTCGGTAAAAGATGAGATGGCCACGCTGATGAATACCGTGCAGGCCTGATCCCACTAGTCCCCCTCCGCTACGGAGGGGGCGCTCGCTAAGGAAGCTCCAATGTTTGATTTTGCCACCCCTATCGATCGCCACGGCACCTGGTGCACGCAATGGGACTATGTCGCCGACCGGTTTGGCGCCGCCGATCTGCTGCCGTTCACTATTTCCGATATGGATTTCGCCACCGCGCCCTGTATTCTCGACGCCGTCAGCCAGCGGCTGGCCCACGGGGTGTTCGGCTACAGCCGCTGGCGCAACGAGGCGTTTCTCGGGGCGATTGCCCACTGGTACGCCAGCCGCTTTAACAGCGACATCGATCCGCAATCTGTGGTCTACGGACCGTCGGTTATCTACATGGTGGCGGAAACCATCCGCCAGTGGTCGAAAGAAGGCGACGGCGTCGTGGTCCACACCCCTGCCTACGATGCGTTCTATAACACCATCACCGCTAACCGGCGGCGGATTGCCCCGGTGCCATTGATCCTGAAGGATAATCGGTGGCGCTGCGATATGGACCGCCTGGAGGCGGCGCTGGCGGAGCCAAAGAATACCCTGCTGCTGCTGTGCAGCCCGCACAACCCAACGGGGAAAGTCTGGCGTCGCGAGGAGCTGGAGACCATGGCGGCCCTGTGTCAAAAACATGGCGTCAGGGTGATTAGCGACGAAATTCATATGGACATGACCTGGAGCGAACACCGCCATATCCCGTGGAGCGAGGTCGCTCAGGGACCATGGGCGCTGTTCACCTCCGGTTCGAAGAGCTTCAATATTCCGGCCTTTACCGGGGCCTACGGCTTTATCCCCGAAGAGAACGAGCGCGACAGCTACCTGCAGGCGCTAAAGGGTCGCGACGGGCTCTCTTCCCCTTCCGTGCCGGCGCTGGTCGCCCATATCGCCGCCTACCGCGACGGGGCTCCCTGGCTCGATGCCCTGCGCGACTACCTGCAGGCGAATATGCGCTATGTCGCCGACACGCTCAACAACGCCTTCCCCGCGCTCTGCTGGCAGCCGCCGGAGGCCACCTACCTGGCATGGATCGACCTGCGCCCGCTCAACGTTGACGATCGCGCGCTACAGCAGGCGCTGATCGCCGAACAGAAGGTGGCGATTATGCCGGGTTATACCTATGGTCCTGAGGGCAACGGCTTTCTGCGACTCAACGTCGGCTGCCCACGCGAGAAGCTGGAACGCGGTGTCGAAGGACTGATTGCCGCCCTGCGCAGCCTCAGCTGATTCGACGCGCAATCTACAGGTCATCGCGCCGGCGAAACGCCAGGTAACCGGCGCCGAGGGTAAAGACAGCGACAATCACCACCAGCAGGATAAACCCGTGGTGGTTGCTTGCCAGCGGGATCCCACCGACGTTCATGCCGAAGAAACCGGCGACGATGTTAATCGGCAGCGCGAGGACGGTGATCACCGTCAGGGTATAGAGGGTGCGATTGCTCTGCTCCAGCTGGCGGGCGCCAATCTCCTCCTGCAGCAGACTGATGCGCTCGATCAGGCCCGACAGATCGTTAAGCACCACGCTAAACTCTTCGGTGAACTGACGAAACGCCTGCACCACCGCGCGATCCATCCACGCCGGCGGCCGGTTAAGCAGCCGGAACATCGCCGCCGGCTCCGGCGCCAGCAGCCGCTGGAAGCGTAAAAGCATCCGCCGTAGCCGCGCCAGATCGGCCCGGTTGCGCTGCACGTGATTGCTCAGAAGACGCTCTTCAATAAGGTCAACATGGCGGCTGGCCTGGCGGACGACCTGCTCCAGCACCTCCTCCTGCTCCTCCAGCAGAAAGGCCAGCAGCTCAGTAGACGTGTTCACCCTGAGCGTCTGCAAGCGCGGCAGCATCCATTCGATAAACCGCAACGGTTTGAAGCGCGCCGTCACCACCAGCCTGGGGCTACAGTAGAGCCACAGCGTGGCGGTTTCCGCGCTGGTATCCTGCGGACGAAACAGCACATCGTTAAGCACAGCGAACAGATTTTCCCCCTGTCGCTCAATGCGGGTGGTGTGCGAGCCGCTGCGGATCTCCTCGAAGAAAAAATCGGCCACCGGAAAGTGGCTGGTTAACCATTTCTCGGCGGTGGCATGATTAAGATTCAGGTGTAACCAGATAAACGCCTTGTCATCGGCGAGCGCCTGATAGCGGGCGCAGACCTCGCCAGAGGCGATCGGCTGCGGGGGGCGCTGTTCATGAAACAAATAGCCATGCACCAGGCCGGAAACTTCACTATCAAAATCGGGCTTTAACATCTTCGCGGTGACGTCTTGACTCATGGCTCCCTCAGGACAGGCACTGGCACCGTTGATGCCCGAATAGTGCCATCTTTCGCTATTTTCCGCGGGCTGGCAAGGTTAATAATCTGGTCATAAAACAGTAACCTGGCTGACATATGACGGCCAGTATCACGCTTCATCCCCTCGCCGCGCAGGCGATGCGATGGAGGCGAACGGAAGGTCTTCTTGCCTTTATGCTCAGGTGGTTATTAAAATAAATTTGATTATCCTCAAAACTTTTTTAGGCAGAAAGCGGTATTAATTTGCGCGCTTAATCATTGCTTTCACCCAGGTTTATTGAGGAGGAGACCATGAAAACCTATGACCGTAATCGTAACGCTATTGCTACCGGCAGCATGGTAATGATCGCCGGTAACGGGACGACGGGCGTGATTAAAGCTATCCATGGCGAGGGGAAAACCGCTGAGCAGCTGCGCCGGGCGGACTGCGTTGAAATCGACGGCTGCGAGGGCCGCTTCTGCCCGTTGGATCTGATCCGTCTCGGCTTCCATTAATTCCTGCCGCCAGGTCGTTAGTATCAGGCCACCTGTGGTGGCCTGCTCTTTTCCCGGGAAATAAAGCGTCTAGCGAAAGCTCCACTGAACACTCATCACAAAGATCGCCGGCACAATAATGCCGCCTTCCACACCGAAATAATCGGTGAAATTATATTGCAGGCCATGATAGAGGTAGGGCGAAAAACCGATGCCGGTGATTTTTTTGGCGGTGCGGTAGGTGCCGGAATCCCCACAGTGGCTGAAGGCATCAAAGAAAAATTCCCCGGTATAGGCATACACCCCTTTCAGTACCCAGCCGGTATCGTTTTTCAGCCAGTCGCGGCGCACGCCGAGGGTCAGGCAACGATCGTCAAAGCTGTTTTTCATCGTTCCGACCAGCACGCTGTATTTTGAATCCTGAGAAAACTTGCGCTCCACCGAGAAAAAGTTGTTATTGAAATGTTCGTTATATTGTCCGTGGTTACCCGTCATATGATAGACATAGGAACCGGTATTCATCGAATAGAGGTTTAATTCCCCGGCCTGCGCCGACGGCATGGCAACCATTAGTAGCGCTGATAACAAAATCCATAATTTATTTACCATTCAGTAACCTATGCCATACCCGTAAAAAGAACCCGGCATGCTAGCACCGCTTAGCTAAACCAAAGGGCAATCAGATAAACCGACGCTCTTCGCGGCGGGAAAATATGACGCTATCTGCACTATAGCAGTCGCCCTCTCGCCTGGTGAGCGCCTGCGGTTATACTGGAGAAACATTCCCCTGATCGTTAAGGACCGCTGTGTTAGCCACTCTCCTCGTTGCGCTGGTCGCTATTATTCATCTCGCCATCCTGGTGCTGGAGATGTTTCTCTGGGAAGCCCCCGCCGGGCGCCGGGCCTTTAACCTCAGCGCCGATTTCGCCCGGCAGACCCGGGTGCTGGCGGCCAACCAGGGCTTGTATAACGGCTTTCTGGCCGCCGGCCTGGCATGGGGGCTGTGGCTGGGGGCGCCGGGGGTGCAGGTGGTTATCTTTTTCCTGGCCTGCGTGCTGGCCGCCGGGATTTTCGGCGCGCTGACCGCCAGCCGCAAAATTCTCTATATTCAGGCGCTGCCCGCGCTGCTGGCGCTGGTTGCCGTGCTGACGCAAGCGTAGGGCCTTGATCCAAAACAGAGAAAGCAGGCGCTAAGGCGGGTACTATTTGCCCCCTTTGGTCGGTCATCGACCGTTAATACCTTCTGAGTTCAGAGGCATTTTTATGACATGGCAATCCTTCAAACAGGCCTGGCTTATCCGGTTCTGGTCTCCTGTCCCGGCGGTCATTGCCGCGGGCATTCTCTCTACCTACTATTTTGGCATCACCGGCACCTTCTGGGCGGTGACCGGCGAATTCACCCGCTGGGGTGGTCAGCTGCTGCAGTTGCTGGGCGTCCACAGCGAACAGTGGGGCTATTACCAGCTGATACATCTCGAAGGGTCGCCGCTGACCCGCATCGATGGCAGGATGATCATCGGCATGTTCGGCGGCTGCCTGGCCGCCGCGCTGTGGGCGAATAACGTCAAACTGCGCCTGCCACGCAGCCGGATCCGCATTGCGCAGGCCGTGGCGGGCGGCATCATCGCCGGGTTCGGCGCACGGCTGGCGATGGGCTGCAACCTGGCGGCCTTCTTCACCGGCATTCCGCAGTTCTCCCTGCACGCCTGGCTGTTTGCCATCGCCACCGCCATCGGCTCCTGGTTTGGCGCCCGCTTCACGCTGCTGCCCCTTTTTCGCATCCCGGTAAAAATACAAAAGGTGTCCACCGCCTCGCCGTTAACCCAAAAACCGCAGCAGGCGCGCCGCCGTTTCCGCCTGGGGATGGTGGTCTTTTTCGCCATGATCGGCTGGGGCCTGCTTACCGCCGCAGACCACCCGGCGCTGGGCCTGGCGATGCTGTTCGGTATTGGCTTTGGTCTGCTTATCGAGCGCGCGCAGATCTGCTTTACCTCCGCCTTTCGCGATATGTGGATCACCGGCCGGACGGTGATGGCGAAGGCGATTATCTTCGGCATGGCGGCGAGCGCCATCGGTATCTTCAGCTATGTGCAATTGGGGATGGCGCCGAAAATTATGTGGGCCGGTCCTAATGCGGCGATTGGCGGGCTACTATTTGGCTTTGGCATCGTGCTGGCCGGCGGCTGTGAGACCGGCTGGATGTACCGGGCGGTGGAGGGCCAGGTTCACTACTGGTGGGTTGGGCTGGGCAACGTCATCGGCTCAACGCTGCTCGCCTGGTGCTGGGACGATATCGCCGCCCCCCTCGCCACCCACTGGCAGAAAGTCAACCTGCTGAACGCCTTCGGTCCCTTTGGCGGACTACTGGCCACCTATCTGCTGCTGCTGATCGCCCTGCTGCTGGTGATCGCCTGGGAGAGACATTTTTTCCGCCGCCAGGCGGCGGTCCGGACCGTGAAGGAGAGCGCATGAAAAACATCATCCCTGATTATCGCCTGGATATGGTCGGCGAACCCTGCCCGTATCCGGCGGTCGCTACCCTGGAGGCAATGCCTTCCCTGCAAAAAGGCGAGATCCTCGAAGTGGTCAGCGACTGTCCGCAGTCGATCAATAACATTCCGCTTGATGCAAGGAACCACGGCTACGCGGTGCTGGATATTCAACAGGATGGCCCAACCATTCGCTATTTGATTCAGAAGTAGCGCCGTTTTCCCGCCGGCGGCCTTCCCCGCCGGCGCTTGTCTCCTCGTTCCCGCCTCGCCGTTCGCTTACGCATCGCTGACCAGGTAGCCAAACGATTGCAATAGATTGTAACACTTGAAACCGTGTTCCAGTTACGCAATAACCATTAATATAACGCGCCTATATTATTAAAATGCGAATAAGTTATTTAGTGAATGGTTTCTGCCGCTATCGGCCAAAGCCGCACACAGCGACACGATAAGGATCGAAATGGAACTGCTGGTCAGGCTGGGTCATTTTTTTGAGCAAGCGCGTTCTGACGCCGACTATGCCACCTTCGCCAATGAACTGCGTCGGCATCAGGTCTCCTACTACATCTATTTTGTTTCCACCGGCAATATGAATTTCGTAATGGCAAACGACGAGGTGGTCTCGGTAAAAAGCGCCCGCGGGCTGCTGCGCGTTCGCGCTGAGGCCAGCCATTGTCTGACCAGGGCCGCCGTTATCCGCCACTTTGCCCGGGCCATTAACTTTGAACAGTACTGCCGGGATCTCGCCAGCGCCGGGGTGTTTAAGTGGATCGTCGATCTGGAAGAGGAGACCCGGCACTACTGGTCGAAGGATAATACGCTGTTATATAAAGAGTGCCTGATGCCCCCCTGAACCGGTCTCAGGGGGAGGCGGCGAGGGTCAGCCTTTAATCGCGGGTCTGCACCCAAAAGGCGTGGATCAGGCCAGGAATATAGCCCAGCAGGGTCAAAATGATATTGAGAATAAACGCCCAGCCGAAGCCTTTTCCCAGCAGCACACCCAGCGGCGGCAGAATGATAGTGAAAACGATTCTCCAGAATCCCATAACCTCTCCCTTCGTCTAACGTCAATTTTTTACTAAGCTATTCAATAGTTAAGCATAGACGCTTTTCGTCGTTTCGCCAGCAGGCAGCCCCCTCATCTCTGGTAACAAAAATCATTCCCTGCCGTCACGGGCAAAAAAGACCGGGAAAACATTCACTTTTCCCCTCTCCGGCCCGCAGGCCCTGGCATAGCGCACAGATTGTCAGTTGACCAATCAGGGGGACAGGGCTAAGCCTGGAGGAGTTTCATCACATCGAGTCGTTTTACCAACCGGAGAATATCCATGAGTAAACTTGGGATTAATGGATTTGGTCGTATCGGACGTCTGGTGTTACGTCGTTTATTAGAAGTCGACAGCAGCCTGGAAGTGGTGGCTATCAACGACCTCACTTCGCCAAAGGTGCTGGCCTACCTGTTGAAGCATGATTCAAACTACGGCCCCTTCCCGTGGAGCGTCGACTTTACCGAAGATGCGCTGATCGTCAACGGCAAAACCATTACGGTGTATGCCGAAAAAGAGGCGCAGCATATTCCATGGCAGGCGGCAGGCGCCGAGGTGATTGTGGAGTGTACCGGGTTCTACACCTCGGCCGAGAAATCGCAAGCCCATCTCCAGGCCGGCGCGCGCAAAGTGCTGATTTCCGCCCCCGCCGGCGAGATGAAAACCATCGTCTACAACGTCAACGATGACACCCTGACCCCGGATGACACCATCATCTCCGTGGCCTCCTGCACCACCAACTGCCTGGCGCCGATGGCCAAAGTTCTGCAGGATGCCTTCGGCATCACCGTAGGCACCATGACCACCATCCACGCCTATACCGGCACCCAGTCGCTGGTGGACGGGCCGCGCGGAAAAGATCTGCGCGCCTCCAGGGCGGCGGCGGAAAACGTTATCCCGCACACTACCGGCGCGGCAAAAGCCATTGGCCTGGTGATCCCTGCCCTGAGCGGTAAGCTGAAAGGCCATGCCCAGCGCGTACCGACCAAAACCGGCTCAGTGACGGAGCTGGTATCGGTGCTGGAGAAAAAGGTGACTGCGGATGAGGTCAATCAGGCGATGAGGCAGGCGGCTGAGGGCAATGAATCCTTTGGTTACACCGAAGAGGAGATCGTCTCTTCCGATATCATCGGCAGCCATTTCGGTTCGATCTACGATGCAACCCAGCTGGAGATTGTGGAGGCCGGCGGCGTACAGCTGGTGAAAACCGTCGCCTGGTACGATAACGAATACGGCTTTGTCACCCAACTGATCCGCGTGCTGGAGAAATTTGCCCGCTAAGTGAACGGCGGACAGCCTGCGCTGTCCGCCGGTTCTGTGTGGAGTGCCTCAGGCCTGCAGATAGACCACCTGGGTCTGCAGGTACTCATTCAGGCCGTGGCGGCCATCTGCGCCGCCGATCCCCGACTTACGCCAGCCGGCGTGGAACCCCTGCATCGCCTCAAAGTTCTCACGGTTGATATAGGTTTCGCCAAACTTCAGTCCCTTAATCGCTTTCATCGCCACGTTCAGATCGCGGGTATAGATTGAGGAGGTCAGGCCATAGTCGCTGTCATTGGCCATCGCCAGCGCCTCATCAAGGGTCGAAAACGCCACCACCGGCAGCACCGGCCCGAAGGTTTCCTCGTGGATAATGTCCATCTCCTGACGCACATCCAGCAGCAGGGTCGGCGGATAAAAATAGCCTTTGCCCTCCAGCGGCTGGCCGCCCAGCGCCACCCGCGCCCCCTGCGCCACCGCCTTCGCCACTTTGCCCGCCACCTGGTCCCGCGCCGCCGCGTTGATCAGCGGCCCCATCGCGATGTCATCCCGCGTCGCCGGGTCGCCAAACTGCACGGCCTTCATCGCCTCGCCGAGGCGGTTGACGAAGCGGTCGTAAATGCCCTGCTGAACATAGACCCGCTCGACGAAGTTACACACCTGCCCGGTGTTAATCACCCGCGAGTCCACCACCGCTTTCACCGCCAGCTCCAGATCCGCATCGTCCATCACAATGGCAGGCGCTTTGCCGCCGAGCTCGAGGCACACTTTGGTGATATTTTTCGCCGCAGCGGCCATAATTTTCTCTCCCGCCGCCACGCTACCGGTCATGCTAACCATCGCCACCTTCGGATTGCCGGCCAGCTCCTGACCAACGGTTTCTCCGCGGCCAAGCACCAGGTTAAAGACCCCTTTCGGCAACCCAACCTGATGGACGATCTCGGCAAAGGCGATGGCATTATTGGGCGTAAATTCGCTGGGCTTAATGACGATGGTATTCCCGGTGATCAGGGCCGGCGCCAGCTTGCGGGCGATAAGAAAGAACGGGAAGTTCCACGGCAGGATCCCGGTGGTCACCCCCAGCGCGCGTTTAAAGACGAGGATATTCTCTCCCGGGCGATCGCTCTGCACGATCTCGCCTTCGTAACGGCGCGCCCATTCGGCCATATAGTCGAGATAGTCAGCGGTGAATGCGACTTCCACCGCCGCCAGCTGCTGGATCTTGCCGCCTTCAGCCACGATCAGCCCGGCAATCTCTTCAGCACGCTGGCGGATACCCGCGGCAATCTTGCGCAGCCAGCCCGCGCGCTCAATCGCCGGCAGTGCTTCCCAGGCGGGCTGGGCGCGCTCAGCCGCGTCAATCGCCAGCCGCGCCTCTTCGGCAGTCCCGTCCGGGATCCGCGACAGCAGCGCTTCGGTCGCCGGGTTAAGCACGTCGATCCAGCCGTCGCCGCGACCGGAAACGAACTGGCCATCAATATACATCGGGTGTTGAACGGGTGCTGTCATGGCTGCTCCTGTAGTGCGTTTGTATTTAACAAGTGATTTTTTTGTTAAATATCGGGCGGATAAGCCGTGGCTTCGCAGCACGTTGGCGCTGTTCTGTGAGCTGATTCATAAAACCGGGCCAAAAATGCCCGCTTGAGGTTACATTCCAATAACACAAATTGCCCGTTTGCGATAAATCTGCCGCAAACGGGCAGTTTTCAGCCGAGGGTGCGGGCCTGCAGCGCCCCGGCAAGCTGGGCGTCCTCCCGCAGCTGTCGCCAGGCATCGATGATCTCCGGCGGGAAGGTGACGTGGCTGATGAAGTCTTTCCCCCGCGGACCGTATCCTTCAGGCGTATCCTGCAGGCGCGGCAGCTCGCCCAGCAGCAGCGCCAGGTAGCGGGCGACCGGCCACAGCCCCGCCCCGCCGCCCGCGAACCCCAGTTGACCATCGGTCTGCTCCAGCACCGGCGAGCAGCCGGGAAAGCTCAGCCACTGTGGCGGCGTCGTCACCCCCTGCCAGACGCGGGCGAAGGTGGCCATGGTTCGCCGCTGCATGGTGGGGTCCTGAATGACGATCCCGCGACGATGAGGGATCCCCCCGTTCTCCAGCGTGGTCCGGGTAAAACGGGCGTTCTCGCCGCAGTTGGTCGACTGGTCCTCCACCACCAGCCGCGAATGGGGGATGTGCCAGTAGTCATGAGCAATGTCGGCCAGAATATGCGCTTCCGGGCGGCCATCCACCGGCAACGTACGGTAACGGGGATCCTGGCGCACCGCCTCGTAGAGATAGCCCGTAGAATGTCCCACGCCGCCGCTGATCAGCAGCGGGACCGCCTGCGCCGCCGCCAGACGGCAGGCGGCGTCGATGGTTGGGATCACGGCGTTGCCGGCCAGCACTACCACGTCCACCTGCGGCAGCGCGGGCAGCGTCGCCAGATCGTCCTGCGCCAGCCAGGCGCCGACCTGGTTAGCCGCCGCCAGCGTCGCTGCCGACAGCGGAGGAAATTGTTCTGCCATTCTGTCTCCTTAATCCTCTCTCAGCCGAGCGGAGAGAATGCTTTCGCTATCATAAACGCCGCCTGCCGGAAGGCATAGCGGCGTCGATTTGTAACCATTTTGAAATAACAAGAAACATCTAAAAACAGGCGGGTTGCACCTGAACAACTCACTATGAAAATAACAAAAAACAGCAAAATCAGGTGGAAAATAAAAAATAGCGTCGCGGTTATACCAGTTCAAAGCGCGCCATAACGCCCAGTTTGCCAGCCATAAACTTGCCAATTGTAACCTTCAACCCTAAGTTGCTTAACAATTACACAACCTTTTCACATCAGGTTGCACCCTGCTCGTACAGAGTGACACCTGACCTATCTACCGTGGCGGGAGAACGTTTCGTAATGAGCAATCCACAAGACAACACTGCATCCATTCTGCAGAAAAACAAGAAGGTACTGATCGCGAGCCTGACAGGCAGCGCCATCGAATGGTTCGATTATTTTCTCTATGGCACCGCCGCCGCGCTGGTGTTCAACAAAATCTTCTTTCCGATGGTCGACCCGGTTATCGGCCTGATCCTCTCCTGGCTCTCCTTCTCGCTGACGTTTTTTATCCGCCCCATCGGCGGCGTGATTTTCGCCCATATCGGCGATCGCATCGGCCGCAAGAAGACGCTGGTGCTGACCCTGTCGCTGATGGGCAGCGCCACGGTGGCGATCGGCCTGCTGCCCACCTACGAGATGGTGGGCCTCTGGGCGCCGGCCCTGCTGATTATCCTGCGCATTATTCAGGGCATGGGTATCGGCGGCGAATGGGGCGGCGCGCTGCTGCTGGCCTATGAATACGCGCCGGAAAAGCGGAAAGGCTTTTTCGGCAGCATTCCCCAGGCCGGGGTGACCATCGGCATGTTGATGGCGACATTTATCGTCTCGCTGATGACGCTGTTCGATGAGGCGCAGTTTCTCGCCTGGGGCTGGCGCATACCGTTCCTGCTCATCTCCGTCCTCGTTTTTCTCGGCCTGTGGATCCGCAAAGATATCGACGAAACGCCCGCCTTTAAGCAGGTGAAAAAATCCGGCCAGGTGGCGAAGGCCCCGCTGCGCGATACGCTCAAGCACCACTGGCGGGAAGTGCTGATCGCCGCCGGCCTGAAAGTGGTGGAGACCGCCCCCTTCTATATCTTCTCCACCTTTGTGGTCAGCTACGCCACCACCACCCTGAGCTATCAGAAGTCGCAGGCGCTGGAATCCGTGACCCTGGGCGCGCTGGTGGCCACCGTGATGATCCCGCTGATGGGGCTGCTGTCAGACAAGGTGGGTCGGCAAAAGATGTACACCCTGAGCGTGGTGCTGCTGGGGCTGTTTATCGTCCCGTGGTTCCTGCTGCTCGACACCGGCACCGGCTGGGGCATCATGCTGGCGACGATCGTTGCCTTCGGCATCCTGTGGGCGCCGGTAACCGCGGTGCTCGGCACCCTGTGCTCTGAGATTTTCAGCGCCAATGTGCGCTATACCGGGATCACCCTCGGCTACCAGCTGGGCGCCGCGCTGGCCGGGGGAACCGCGCCGCTTATCGCCACCGGTCTGCTGGCAAAATATGACGGTGACTGGCGGCCGGTGGCCATTTATCTGGGCGTTACGGTGGCGATTTCGCTCCTGGCGATATTCTGCGCCAGCCGGATGAAGTCCGCGCTGGGCACGGCCCCCTCCCGGGCGGAAAGCGCCTGACCGCAGCCCGCCAGGGCTACTACGGAGTCGACTATCCCGCCCGGCGGCGCTGCGCGTGCGCGGGCCTGGGGGGATCGCGCCGCGGGGGAAACCGCTTATCCCAGGTCCGGTAAGCATGTAGGCCCGGTAAGGCGCCAGCCGCCACCGGGCACAAACAGGCGTCAAGTCTTCCCCCCTGCTTAGCCGGCCGCCAGGGCCGGCGGGTGTCAGGCGCTCTGGTTGTCCAGCTGAAGCTGCCCCTCGCGCCGCTGCTTCAGCTTCCAGAAGCCCCACAGCGCGATAAACCACAGCGGAGAAGCCAACAGCGCCAGCAGCGTGTCCGGGTCAAAGATCATGATGAAGATAGCGAACGCGAAGAACAGCAGGCTCACCCAGCTCATCACTACCCCGGCGGGCATCTTAAAGATCGACCCGGCGTGCAGGTCCGGACGCTGACGGCGGTAAACCAGATAGGCCACGAGGATCATCCCCCAGCTGAACACCACCATAATCGCCGCCAGGGTCGAGACGATGGTGAACAGGGTCATCACGTTCGGCACCAGAAACAGCAACAGCGTGCCGATCAGCATGCAGAAGCAGGAGAACAGCAGGCTGCGCACCGGAATGCGGGTACTGCGCGACAGGATACGAAACTGCCAGTGCGCATGCTTCTCCACCGACAGGCCGTACAGCATGCGGGTGCTGGAGAAGACCCCGCTGTTGGCCGAGGACATCGCCGAGGTCAGCGCCACAAAGTTAATCACCGCCGCGGCGGCAGGCAGCCCGGCCTTGGCGAACAGCGTCACGAAGGGGCTGGTCTCCGCCGACACCCCCGGCCACGAGGCGACAGCGATGATCACCACCATCGACAGCAGATAGAAGATGATAATCCGCAGCGGCAGAGCATTGATCGCCTTGGGCAAAATGCGCTGCGGATCGCGGGTCTCCGCCGTCATGGTGCCCAGCAGCTCAATGCCGGTAAAGGAGAAGATCGCTATCTGGAAGCCGGCGAAAAAGCCGGTGATGCCGTGGGGCATAAAGGCCGTCGGGTCGGTGAGATGGCTGAGGGAGGCCGTCACGCCGTCCGGGGAGGTCCAGCCGGTGGCAATCATCCAGCCGCCGGTGCCGATCAGGGCGATAATGGTGATCACCTTGATCAGGGCGAACCAGAACTCCGCCTCGCCAAACATTTTCACCGACAGCAGGTTAAGCAGGAACAGGATCGCCAGCATGCTGAGGGCCGGCATCCACGCCGAGAGTTCCGGGAACCAGTACTGCATATAGCTCCCGCAGACCACCACGTCGGCGATACAGGTCACCACCCAGCTTAGCCAGTAGGTCCAGCCGAGGTAAAAGCTGGCCTGCGGCCCGAGATACTCGCCGACAAAGTCGGCAAACGAGCGGTAGTCATGGCGGGTGAGCAGCAGCTCGCCCATCGCCCGCATCACCATATAGGTAAAGAACCCGACCAGCACATAGATAACCAGGATCGAGGTGCCGGCGACGGCGATGTTGCGCCCCGCCCCCATAAACAGCCCGGTGCCGATGGCGCCGCCGAGGGCAATCATCTGGATATGGCGGGCGCTGAGCCCGCGCTTAAGCTGTGACGCGCCTTCACCTCCGGCGGCAGGTGACGCCTGATGTTGATGTTCAGTCATGGTGTTTCCTCAGGCTGGTTGCGGGAGACGAAGGGCAGCGGCGCGGAGCAACAGCCCGGCGCGCTGGCCGGTGGCGACCCCGGCGTTGGGAAAGAGGATATAGGGGGCCCGGGCCTGCACCACCCAACGTTTCTCTGCCTGGCGGGCGATCTCATACCCTGCCGGGAGCGCGGTGAAGTTTTCAACGTCTGCCGCGAGATTAAGCGTAAATTCCCCCTCGCGCTTGATGATGCTCTCCTCGACCAGGAAGTAGTCCACCGGCGCTTTGTCGCGCGGCGGCAGCGGCGCGTCAGCGATCCAGGCCCGGATCGCCGCGTCGGCGGCGGCGAACAGGCTGAGATCGTTGGCGCCGAACGGCATCACTTTCCCCAGCTCCAGGGTGGCGCTTTGCGCGGCGAACTTTTCGCAGGTGAAATGGGTGAAGGTGCCGCCCGCTTCGGTATGGCGCACGACGGCGTCCATCCCGCTGGCCTGCAGCAGCTGATAGAAATCGGGCGAAAAATCCCCGGCGTGGGCCGGGAGCAGCGCAAACTGGCGATACAGCGATCCGCGAATGGCGGTGTGCATATCGAGATGACCACGGTTGACCGGCCCCGCCGCATCGGCGGCGCGATAAAAAGCCTGCACCGCCTGCTCCAGCGCAAAAGCCCGCCGCGACTCATTTCCCGGGGTGACCGCCAGATGGCGGCCGCCGAACAGGCGATTCAGGTCGTTATGCAGATAGCGGCGCGCGGCGCGGATCGCCGGCAGATTACCAAAGACGATCAGCAGCGCCTGCGTGAGCGGCTGCCGCCCCTGGCTCAGATCGTGGGTTAGCTGCAGCAGCAGTTCAATCGGCGCGGTCTCATTGCCATGCACGCCGGCGGAGAGGATCGTCGCCCGGCGCCACGGCGCCGTCGGCAGCAGCTGTAAAATGCCCTCGCCCAGCCAGCGGGCCTCGATGCCCGCCGGAAAGGTCCACGCCTGCAGGCGGCAGTGCAGTAAATCGTTAACCAGGTGCTCCATCTGCCGCTCCTTAACGCTGAAAATCATAGACCGCGCCGAGGCGCAGGATCTGCGTCAGCTCATCCAGCGCCTGATAAACCTCGCGCAGCAGCTGCGGGTCCGCCAGATCGCGGGCATGCAGCCGGTCGCGATAGTGTTTTTCCACCCATGCCGTCAGCTGCTGATAACGTTCGTCGTTCATCAGGCTATGGGCGTTGACCGCCTGGCGCTCCGCCTCGTTGAGCACCACTCGCAGCCGCAGACAGGCCGGGCCGCCGCCGTTGCGCATGCTTTCCCGCAGGTCAAAGACCGCCACTTCATCGATCGGCGATGCGCTATCGGCGGCGAGATCGCTGAGATAGCGCCAGACGTTTTCCCGCTGGCGGCACTCCTCCGGCACCACGATCAGCATCTTGCCGTCTGGTTTGCTCAGCAGCTGGCTGTTGAACAGGTATGAGGCCACGGCGTCGTCGAGCGAAACCCGCTCGTCCGGCACTTCCACGCTGGTGAACGGGATATCCAGACTGTCGCTTTTAGCCCGCAGCGTGGCCAGCACTGTAGCCTGATCGACAAACGCCTGCTGATGGTGGAACAGCACATGGCGATTGCTGACCGCGATGACGTCGTTATGAAACACGCCGCGATCGATAGCCTGCGGCGCCTGCTGGGCAAACACCGTGTAGCGCGGATCCAGCTGATGCAGGCGGGCCACCGCTTCGCTGGCCTCGAGGGTCTGCCGCGCCGGATACTTCACCGGGGCGATACCGCCGCTGGCGCGTCGACCATAGACGAAAAACTGCACCCCCTGCCGGTCATATTCCCGGCAGAAGCGGTTATGGTTGGCCGCCCCTTCATCGCCGAGGTCGCCATGCTGCGGCAGCGCCGCATGGTGGGCAAAGTAGCGCGGATCGGCGAACGTGGCGCCAAGGATCGCCGAGGTGGTGGGCGCCTCCTGCATACGGTGCAGCTTATTGTTCAGGTTGGCGACGGTGAAATGGACTTTGCCATCGGCGCTGTCCGCCGACGGTGAGACGGTCGCCGCGTTGGCGGTCCACATCGACGAGGCGGAGCTGAAGGCGGAGAGCAGCTGCGGCGCCGCGTGGGCCGCCTGCCGGATAACCTGCTCATCGCTGCCCTGGAAACCCACTTCGCGCAGCAGACGCAGATTCGGCCGCGGCTGCGGCGGCAGAATGCCCTGTACGAAGCCGCGGTCGGCCAGGGCTTTCATTTTATACAGCCCCTGCAGCGCCGCCTTTTTAGGGTTAGAGAGACCATCGCGGTTATTTTGCGAGGCTTCATTGCCGACGGAGAGTCCGGCGTAGTGGTGCGTCGGGCCGACCAGGCCATCAAAGTTTGCTTCAAAACCAGACATATGTCCTCACAGGATCCGTTATCAGAATGGCAGGCCCGGCGATACCGTCGCCGGAAGCGTCAGCGTATCGCTGACCAGAGAGGCCATCGGCCAGGCACAGTAATCGGCGGCATACCACGCTGCCGCGCGATGGTTGCCGGAGGCGCCCACCCCGCCAAACGGCGCTTTACTCGATGCGCCGGTCAGCGGCTTGTTCCAGTTGACGATCCCGGCTCGCGCCTCGTCCGCCAGCTGATCAAACTGCGCCGCATCACTGGAGATCAGCCCGACGGCCAGGCCATAGCGGGTCTGATTGGCGAGGCGAATCGCCTCCGGGAAGCCGTCGTAACGGATAATCGTCAGCAGCGGGCCAAAGTACTCTTCATCCGGCACCTCAATACCGGTGACGTCGACGATCCCCGGGGTCAGCACCGTGGAGCGCGGGTCAGGCTGGCGCATGCGCAGCAGCACCTTGCCGCCGAGCCCCTCCAGTTTTTGCTGCGCCGCCAGCATGTTCTGCGCAGCGTCGAGAGAGATCACCCCGCCCATAAACGGCGCCGGCTGATCATCCCACTTGCCGGCGCGGATCTGCGCGCTGGCCTCTACCAGCCGCTGCAGCAGCGCATCCCCCTGCTCGCCGCGCGGCACGATCAGCCGGCGCGCGCAGGTGCAGCGCTGCCCGGCAGAGATAAACGCCGACTGGATAATCACATGCAGCGCCGCATCGATATCGGCCACGTCGGCGACGATCAGTGCGTTGTTGCCGCCCATCTCGAGGGCCAGCATCTTCTCCGGCTGGCCGCCGAAGTAGCGATGGAAGTGGAAACCGGCCGCCGCGCTGCCGGTGAACAGCACGCCGTCGATATCACGATTTTCCAGCAGCGCCTGGCCGGTGGCTTTTCCGCCCTGCAGCAGGTTGATCGCCCCGTCGGGGATGCCCGCCTGCTGCCACAGCTGGACGGTCATTTCAGCGGTAGCCGGCGTCAGCTCGCTGGGTTTAAACACAATGGTGTTCCCGGCGATCAGCGCCGGAATGATATGTCCGTTGGGCAGGTGGCCCGGGAAGTTGTAGGGGCCAAAGACCGCCATCACGCCGTGCGGTTTGTGGCGCAGCAGCGCTTTACCGTCCGGCAGCGTCGACTCATGAAAGCCCGTCCGCTGGTGATAGGCTTCGATGGAGATCGCGGCCTTGCCGATCATCGCCTGCACTTCGGTGCGGGTCTCCCACAGCGGCTTGCTGGTCTCGCGGGAAATCAGGGTCGCCAGCGCCTCTTTATGCGTCTCCAGCAGCGCGGCAAAACGCTGTACGACGTCAATACGCTCGGCCAGCGGCCGGTGCGACCAGGGATAAAACGCCGCGCGCGCCGCGGCGCAGGCCGCCTGGACGTCGTCAGCCCCCGCGCTGGCCGCCTGCCACAGCAGCGACTGATCCTCCGGGGCCAGTTTGCTCATCGTTGCGCCGCTGCCTGGCAGCCACTGCCCGGCTATAAACTGTGCTTTTACCGCCATGATCTGTTGTCCTCTGGATTCAGGGTTACCGTATAAACGCGGTCGGTTTCACTGACCTGCAGCGCGTCCAGCGCGGCGCTGTCAAGCGAGACCTGCTCTTCGTGGGCCACCAGCAGCGCCCGAAAGTTGTCGAATTGACCGTTGGCGACGAGGGTTGGCGCCGGCAGGTCGCCCATCAGCTGCCGGACAGGCAGGCGCTGGCTGTCGCGCACGGCGCGGATCTGATCGGTGTCCGCCTCCAGCACCGGACCGGCATCGAAAATATCCACCGAGCCGCGCCAGCTGAAACCCTCTTTCTCGAGGATCGCCCGCGCCGGGGCGGTATTGGGATGCACCTGACCGATGACCCCGCGGGCCGCTTCCGGCAGCAGTGAGATATAGATCGGGTACGCCGGCATCAGTTCGGCAATAAAGGTTTTCATGCCGGTGCCGGTCAGCCGGTCGGCATCGGCGAACGGGATGTCGAAGAAATGATGGCCCAGCGCATCCCAGAACGGCGACTGTCCCTGCTCATCGCTGCAGCCGCGCAGTTCGGCAAACAGGTGCGGGGAGAACCACTCGCGAAAGGCGGCGATAAATAAAAAGCGCGCCTTGGAGAGCAGCAGACCATTGCGGTTGCGCTGATACGCCGGGTCGAGAAACAGCGTACACAGTTCGCTGTGCCCGGTGTGGTCATAGCTGAGATTAAGCAGCTCCTGGGGCTTATAGACTCCCAGCGCTTTCGAGGCGCGTACCGTTTTCTGAATGCGAAAATTGTAAAACGGCTCGTCCAGGCCCACTGCGACCTCAATGGCGCTCACCCCCACCACCCGCGCCAGCGCGGTGTCCTCCAGCACAAACAGGAAACCCTGCTGGCTGCGCGGCAGTTCGCCGGCGAAGGTCTCGATACTGCGCCGGATCCGGGCCGCCAGGCGCCCGACGTCATGCGGTAAAGAGGTCATGCCGACCCCCGCCCGCGCGGCGAGGCGGACGATGTCGTCGAGATCGTTTTCCCGTACGGGACGAAATAGCATCACAGGCCGTCCTCCCGGTTAGCGGGTTAAGCGGGCAACGGCGCGATCAAGGCGCACGAAGGCTTCCGCAATATCCGCCAGCGGGATATTGAGCGCCGGCGCGAAGCGCAGCACGTCCGGGCCGGCAATCAGGGCGATCAGCCCCTCTTCCGCCGCCAGGTTGGTCAACGTTTTGGCCTTGCCGCGCAGCGGCCCCGCCAGCTCAGCGCCGATCAGCAGACCGGTGCCGCGCACGGCGCTGAACGCATCGTAACGGGCAGAGATCGCATTCAACTGGTCAACGATCAGCGCATGGCGCTCGCCAACGCCCGCCAGCAGCGGCGCATCGAGATGGGCCAGCACGGCGTTAGCGACGGTTGCCGCCAGCGGGTTGCCGCCGAAGGTGGTGCCATGGGTGCCTGGCTGGAAGACCTGCGCCCAGGCCTCTTTCGCCAGCATCGCGCCGATCGGGAAGCCGCCCCCCAGCCCTTTGGCGCTGGTGAGAATGTCCGGGACGACGTTGTAATGCTGGTAGGCGTAGAGATGGCCGGTACGCCCGGCGCCGGTCTGCACCTCATCGAATATCAGGGTGGCATGATGGCGATCGCAGAGGGTACGCAGCGCCTGCAGGAACGCCGGGTCCGCCGGGATCACCCCGCCTTCGCCGATAATCGGCTCGACGATCACCGCGCAGGTGCGCGAGGAGATCGCCGCGGTGACCGCCTCGATATCGTTATAGGGCAGATGGGTAATGCCCTGCGGCAGCGGAGCATAATCGCTGGAATATTTCGGCTGGCCGCCAACGGAGACGGTGAACAGCGTGCGGCCGTGGAAGGCGTGGTTGAAGGCGATGATTTCGCTTTTTTCACCGCCAAACTTATCGTGGGCATATTTCCGCGCCAGCTTAAGGGCCGCCTCGTTGGCTTCGGCGCCGGAGTTGCAGAAAAACACCTTGTCGGCAAAGGTCGACTGCACGAGGGTTTTTGCCAGCTGCAGCACCGGCTCGTTGGTATAGCCATTGCCGATATGCCACAGTTTCGCCAGTTGATCCTGCAGGGCCTGAGCCAGCGCCGGGTGAGCATGGCCCAGGGCGTTCACTGCGATGCCGCCCGCCATATCGATATACTCTTTCCCCTGCTGGTCCCAGACGCGGGAGCCCGCCGCTCTGACCGGAATAAACGGCGCGGGGGCAAAACAGGGAACCAGGTAAGCGTCAAAATCTTCGCGAGTCATACTGCCTGACATAATTTATCTCCGGAACGTAAGACGACGGAAAACGCTCCCGTCGCGTTGGACAATCGACATAACCCTGCCCCTCGGCTTATTTTGGGCACGAGCGCACCCGCTGCGATGGTAAAAATATTCACCACAGAAAAATAAAGCCCTATTCTTTTTACGGGTAATTGTTAATTCATGGTTAATGCCATGTTGTTGTGTGGGCTAATGCTGGCCTGTGAACAACAAGATTGTCAATACGGGCAAAAGCAATTTATTCACTTTTTGAAGATCATCAAGATAATGAAAAACATAGAAAAAATATTTTCTTATGCACTTAAGTGAATAAAAAGTGAATTAAAATGCACAGCTTGCGGGTGGTTGACATGCGTAGTTATTCACTTAAAAAATAAAAAATCTAACAAAAATTTAAAAATCGGAATTGCCGTCAAATACCGCTTTATAAAATTGGTGATACCATTCATTGCACAGAGTTTACTGCTGTAGCTATTCCACGGTTTACACGACATAAATAACACTGAGAAACAGGACTCTTATGGAAAAGTTATCTTACGCATCTGAAAGTAGTACATCTCCATGGACCACCTACCTGCGCCAGATCGACCGCGTCGCGCCTTATCTCGGCGATCTTGCCTACTGGGTGGAAACCCTGCGCCATCCGAAGCGCGCGCTGATCGTCGACATTCCTGTGCAAATGGACGACGGCACCATCCGCCACTTCGAGGGCTATCGCGTTCAGCACAATCTGTCGCGCGGACCGGGTAAAGGTGGTGTTCGCTACCATCCGGATGTCGATCTTAACGAAGTCATGGCACTTTCTGCCTGGATGACCATTAAGTGCGCCGCGGTCAATATTCCTTACGGCGGGGCCAAAGGCGGCATCCGCGTCGACCCCTTCTCCTTGTCGGAAGGTGAACTGGAGCGTCTGACCCGCCGCTACACCAGCGAAATCGGCATTATTATCGGGCCGCAGAAAGATATTCCGGCGCCGGACGTCGGCACCAATGGCAAAGTGATGGCATGGATGATGGACACCTACTCCATGAACCATGGCACCACCATCACCGGCGTGGTCACCGGCAAACCGATCCACCTCGGCGGCTCCCTCGGTCGTGAAAAAGCCACCGGACGCGGCGTGTTTGTCACCGGCCGGGAAGTTGCCCGTCGCGCCGGTATCGAAATTGAAGGCGCCAAAGTGGCGCTGCAGGGCTTTGGTAACGTCGGTAGCGAAGCGGCCCGCCTGTTCGCCGGCGTCGGCGCTCGTATCGTGGTTATTCAGGATCATACCGCGACCCTGTATAACGAAGGCGGAATCGATATGGCCGCCCTCACCGCCTGGCAGGCGGAGAAAAAGCAGATTGCCGGTTTCCCGGGCGCCCAGGAGATCGATAAAGACGCCTTCTGGACCACTCCGATGGACATCCTGATCCCGGCGGCGCTGGAAGGGCAAATCACCCGCGAGCGCGCGGAGAAGCTGACCTGCAAACTGGTGCTGGAAGGGGCCAACGGCCCAACCTATCCGGAAGCAGACGACGTGCTGGCCGAGCGCGGCGTGATCGTGGTGCCGGACGTTATCTGCAACGCCGGCGGGGTGACCGTCAGCTACTTTGAGTGGGTACAGGACATGGCCAGCTTCTTCTGGAGCGAAGAGGAGATCAACGCCAAAATGGACCGCATTATGACCGACGCTATCGTGCACGTCTGGGATAAAGCCGCCGAGAAAGAGTGTACGCTGCGCACCGCCGCCTATATCGTGGCCTGCGAGCGCATCCTGATGGCGCGTAAAGACCGCGGCATCTACCCGGGCTGATCCCCATCAGCAACCGCATCAGGGGTGGCCTTGCGCCGCCCCTTTTTTCTTTGCCGCGCCGTTAACCGCCGAGGATGTGCGCTATCTGACGAGGAGTTGTTCGGTAAAGGTGACAACGTCACGCAAGTAATAACCATCCGCTGCCCGCAGGGGATTATTTTTCGATTAAATCAAAGTCGCCCTGGGTATAGCGTAAGCCAGTGACGTTGTCGGCAGTGAAAATATGTTCGATGGTGAGGATGTCCTCCGGCGCGAGGGTAATATTCGCGGCGCCGGCATTGTCGCGCAGGTGAGCAATTTTCCTCGCCCCCGGGATAGGCACGATATCCTCGCCTTTGCTCATCACCCAGGCAAGGGCAATCTGCGCAAGGGTCGCGTCATAGCGGGTGGCCACCTGCTGAAGGCGCTCAAGCAGCAGCTGGTTTTTGCGCATGGTTTCGGCCTGGAAGCGCGGCAGATGGCGGCGGAAATCATCCGCTGCCAAAACGCCGGGATCGGTAATTGTCCCCGTCAGGAAGCCGCGGCCAAGCGGGCTGTATGGCACAAAGCCGACCCCCAGCTCGCGGCAGGTGTGGAGAATACCGCCCTCCGGCTCGCGGCTCCATAGCGAATATTCCGTCTGCACGGCAGCGATCGGATGTACCTTGCAGGCCCGGCGCAGCGTCTGAGCAGATACTTCCGACAGACCGATATGGCGAATTTTACCCTCTTTAACCAGATCGGCCATAGTGCCCACCACCTCTTCCACCGGTACCGCGGGATCGACGCGGTGCTGATAGAGCAGATCGATGGTCTCGACATTCAGTCGCTTCAGCGACCCTTCCACTGATTCGCGAATATGTGCCGGACGGCTGTCAACGCCGGCCATCCGCTCCAGACCCTGGCCGGTCGGCAAAATACGAAATCCAAATTTGGTGGCAATCTGCACCTTATCGCGAAAACCTTTAATCGCTTTTCCGACCAGAACTTCATTATCGAAAGGACCATATACTTCGGCGGTATCCAGGAAGGTCACGCCCATGTCCATGGCGGCATGGATCGTATTTATCGCCTGCGACGTTTCAGCCCCGCCATAGGCAAAACTCATCCCCATACATCCGAGACCTAATGCGGAAACCTGAAACTTCTCTTTTCCAAGATAACGTGTTTTCATCTTATTTTCCTTAATTGCTGAATGGCATTAAATATATACTTCCCTTTCATATTGATAACAATTAATCTATTCCGAACGCGGTGTTAGCTGGAAATTAACAATGAAAACCTTGCCCGATCTGCAACAAATAGAAATATTAATACTCATAGTGAAACATGGCAGTTTTCGTCAGGCCGCTAAAGCGTTAAACCTTTCCCCACCGGCCCTTACCGTCGCTATTAATCATCTGGAAGAAAAGTTAGGCGTGCGCCTGCTAAATCGTTCAACGCGCAGTTTGTCATTAACCGCAGTGGGTGAGGAATTTCTTAATAATATAACGCCGGTGGTCAATGATTATCGCCGGGTGGTGGACAGTCTGAATTATCACCGTCTGACTCCGGAAGGCGTGGTGAAAGTTAATTTAACGCGCATTGTTATTGACCTGTTTTTTCAAGACTATTTTATCGCCTTTAAAAACGCCTGTCCCAATGTGACGCTCGAACTGTATGCCACCGATCGGAAAGTCAATATTATCGAGTCCGGTTTTGACGCCGGCATTCGCTATTCGCAGGATGTGCCCAAAGAGATGATTGCCATCCCCTTTGGCGAGAAACTATCGCTGATCCCGGTGGCCAGCCCGGACTATATACGCGAAGCCGGAGAGCCCGATACCCCGCAGTCATTAGTTAATTTCCGCTGCATTAACCGCTGTTTTCCTGGTGGTGAGAAGTACCGCTGGGAGTTTATTGGCCCCAGCGGCGAGCTTAGCGAGGTCGCGGTTAAAGGCGATCTGGTCGTCGATGCCGATAGCGCAATGATCCAGGCCGCGGAGAGCGGATTAGGCATCGCCTTTGTCTATCAGTCGCTGGTGACGCAGCAGCTGAGCGCGGGCAGCCTGGTCCATTTGTTACCCGGCTACCGCTATCCTGCCGACCATTTCTGCGTCTACTACCCAAGCCGGAAACATATTCCCGCCCCCCTGCGGGCCTTTATCGCCTGGGTGATGGCGCAGAATAAAAATATCCTCGGTCAGCAGACCGCACGACACGGATCGCGGCCGGAAGATTAACTACAATTAACGTACATACCGTTAACCAATTTCTATCCTTCATCTTGAACTCCGGCGGTTATCCGGCATAAAATCGTTAGAGCTCTAACGATATTGACAGACGACCTATGGACAATCGACAGCTTACCTTCTCCCATCTTTTATACCTCACCGCGCACCACTGGCGGCTGGCGGTCAATCGTCGGCTGAAAAATCTCGGTCTCAGCCAGGCCAGCTGGGTGGCGGTAGCGTCCATCGCCCGCCACCAGCAGCCGCTGTCGCAAAGCGAACTGGCGCAGGAGCTGGGGGTGGAGAGCCCGACCATTGTGCCGTTGATCCATCGTCTGGTCGCCCTCGGACTGGTTGAGCGCATCACCACCGCCAGCGACAAACGTAAGCGACTGCTGGTGGTCACCGACAAAGGGAAGGCCCTCTATGAACAGGTCAAAACGGTGGCTGACGATCTGCGCGAAGAGATCCTGACGGCGATTACCCCACAGGAGCAGGAGCAAACCCAGCGGGTGCTGGAAAAGCTGTTGCGCGAAGTGGAGAAGAAATAATGCCCCGTCGCCAGGATAACCCCTACGCCCCGCATGACTGGGCGCCGCATGAAAAACCGGCTCTGCTCGGTTCGCCGTCGACGCCGCTGCACAGTCCGGCGAAACGCCTTGCCTACGGCGTGGTCGGTCTGCTGGTATGTCTCACCGGCGCGCTGGGCAACGCAGTGGTCACCGCCAACCTGCAGCTGCTGCAGGGTACCTTCGCCGCCTGGTCGACAGAAATCGCCTGGCTGCCGGCGGTATACGTGATGACCAACGTCTCCATCAACCTGCTGCTGGTGAAATTCCGCCAGCAGTTTGGCCTGCGCGCTTTCACCGAAGGCTTTTTGGTGCTCTATGTGCTGGTCACCTTTTTCCACCTCTTCGTCAACGATCTCAGCTCAGCGATGATGGTTCGCGCCGCCCACGGCATGGTGGCCGCGGCGCTCAGCTCGCTGGGGATTTACTACCAGGTACAGGCCTGGCCTGCGCGCCATCGCCTGAAAGGGCTGACTATCGGCATCACCGGCTCGTCGCTAGCCATTCCCCTGGCGCGCCTCTTTTCCACCGAACTGCTGCAGACCGATGAATGGCGCGGTCTCTACTTCTTTGAGCTGGGCCTGGCGCTGGTGTCGCTGGCCTGCGTCATCGCGCTAAAACTGCCGCCAAGCGATCGTAAAAAAGTGTTCGAAAAAAAGGATTTCATTACCTTCTTTCTGCTGGCGCCCGGCATGGCGCTGGTGTGCGCCGTGCTGTCGCTGGGGCGGCTCGAGTGGTGGTTTGAAGCGCCGTGGATCGGCTGGGCGCTGGCGGCGGCGGTAATACTGATCGTCGCTGCGATTACCTTCGAGCATAACCGCAGCAACCCCCTGCTCAATACCAAATGGCTCTCCAGCGGCAGCATCGTGCGTCTGGGCCTGATTATGCTGTTGATCCGCATCGTGCTGGCGGAGCAGAACACCGGGGTCATCGGCTGGCTGCAGTACGTTGGCCTGCAAAACGAACAGATGACTAACCTCGCGTGGTCGATTTTCGCCGGTATTCTGTGCGGGATCATTGCCAGCTGTCTGACGCTCAACCCGCAGAAGCTCTACTGGCCGACCGCCACCGCGCTGGCGCTGATCATGATAGCCTCGCTGCTCGACAGCCAGTCCAACGCCCTCACCCGTCCGGAACAATTAATGTTCAGCCAGTTTTTACTCGGCTTCGGCAGCGCCTTCTTTCTGGCCCCGGCGATGCTCGCCGGGATTGGCGGCGTGTTTGCCGACCCGCGCAACCTGGTCAGCTTCTCGGTGCTGTTCGGCATGAGCCAGAACATTGGCGGGCTGCTCGGCTCGGCGATCCTCGGCACCTTCCAGACCTGGCGTGAGAAATTCCACTCCAGCCAGCTGGCGGACCAGATAACCACCCTGAACCCGCTGATCGTCGAGCGGCTGCAGCAGTACAGCCAGATGTATCAGAGCCAGATTGGCGACAGTACGCTACTCAACGTTCAGGCCACCACCCTGCTGCAAAACGCCGCGACGCTGCAGGCCAATATTCTCGCCTGGAATGATACCTATCTGCTGACGGCGGCGATCTCCGCCGGGACACTAGTGTGGGTTTTCTGGCGCTTAATTCGCTTACGACTGACTGCCCGTATCGCGTTGCAACGCGCTACCGGCAGCAAATAATTATCATCATTTCATCTCTGGAGTCGTTATGAGTCAGCAGGATGCGGCCAAACAACAGGCCAACACCCGGAATAATATTCGCGTGGTTTCCATTTTTACCGCCGCGGCGATAGGCCTCGTCGGCGTGCTGGTGATCCTCTACGCCTGGCAACTGCCGCCGTTCACTCGTCATAGCCAGTTTACCGACAACGCCTATGTGCGCGGGCAGACCACCTTTATTAGCCCGCAAGGTCAACGGCTATATCACCGCCGTCAACGTCAAAGATTTCGCGATTGTCCAGCCGGGCGAGGTGCTGTTCCAGATAGACGATCGCATCTATAAACAGCGGGTGCATCAGGCCCAGGCTACCCTGGCGATGAAAGAGGCCGCGCTGCGCAATAACCTGCAACAGCGCAAAAGCGCCGAGGCGACGATCGCCAAGAATGAAGCCGCGCTGCAAAACGCCCGCGCGCAGAATCTGAAAATCCAGGCCGATTTAAAACGCATCCAGCAGTTAACCGCCGACGGTTCGCTGTCGATCCGCGAACGTGATTCGGCGCGGGCCAGCGCGGCGCAAGGGGCGGCGGATATTGAGCAGGCGAAAGCGGCGCTGGAGATGTCGCGCCAGGACCGTGAATCGACCATCGTCAATCGCGATTCGCTGGAGGCCGACGTGGCCAGCGCCAAAGCGGCGCTTGAGCTGGCGCAGATCGACCTGCAGAATACCCAGATTATCGCCCCCACCGGCGGCCAGCTGGGGCAGATCTCGGTGCGTCTTGGCGCCTATGTCAGCGCCGGGACCCATCTGACCTCGCTGGTTCCGCCGCAGCACTGGGTGATTGCCAACCTCAAAGAGACCCAGCTGGCCGAAGTACGCGTTGGCCAGCCGGTCACCTTCACCGTAGACGCGCTCAACGGCGAGACCTTCCACGGCAAGGTGCAGAGTATCTCCCCGGCGACCGGGGTGGAGTTCAGCGCCATCTCTCCGGACAACGCCACCGGCAATTTCGTCAAGATCGCCCAGCGCATCCCGGTGCGTATTACGGTCAACGACGGGCAAAACAATAGCGAACGCCTGCGGCCGGGGATGTCGGTGCAGGTGACTATTGATACCCGTGCGGAGAAACAACCATGATCCGCCCGGTCGCCCTTGCTATCGTTCTGGCGCTGGTCGGCTGTCAATCCGCCGATGTGCAACGCGCGCAGCCGACCCTGACCATTCCTGCCGCCTGGCGGGCCGACGTTGGCCCGGCCAGCCCGGTGGAGGGCGTATGGTGGCGCAATTTTCATGACAGTACCCTCAATCAGTATGTCGACCAGGCGCTGCGCTATAACAGCGATGTGCTGATCGCCCGCGAGCGGGTGAATGAGTATCAGGCGCGCGCTTACGCCGCCGACAGCAGCCTGTTTCCGTCACTGGACGCCAGCCTCACCGGCACCCGCGCCCGGACGCAGTCCGCCGCCACCGGCCTGCCGATCCACAGCACACTGTATAAGGGCGGCCTGACCGCCAGCTATGATGTCGATATCTGGGGAGCGAACCGCAGCGCGGCCAACGCCGCCGGCGCCAGCCTTGAGGCGCAGAAAGCCGCCGCCGCCGCCGCCAATTTGAGCGTCGCCAGCTCGGTGGCCGTTGGCTACGTCACGCTGCTGTCGCTGGATGAGCAGCTGCGGGTGACCCAGCAGACGCTAACATCAAGGGAAGACGCGTGGCGCCTGGCCAAACGTCAGTTTGAAACCGGGTATACTTCACGCCTTGAGCTGATGCAGGCGGATTCGGAGCTGCGGTCAACGCGGGCGCAGATCCCGCCGCTACAGCACCAGATTGCGCAGCAGGAAAATGCGCTCAGCGTGCTGCTCGGCGATAACCCTGGCGCGGTAAAACGCGGCGAGTTCTCCCAGCTTACCCCGCTGCGTCTGCCGTCGCAGCTGCCGTCCACCTTGCTCAACCGCCGTCCGGACATCGCTCAGGCCGAGCGCCAGCTGGTGGCCGCCGACGCCACGCTGGCCTCGTCGCAGGCGCAGCTGCTGCCCTCTATTAACCTGACCGCTACCGGCAGCCTGCAGGACCGGACGCTGCCGGATCTGCTGGACAACCCGCTGCGGCTGTGGAGTCTTGGCGGCAGTATTCTGGCGCCGCTGCTAAACCGCCAGGCGTTAAATGCCCAGGTGGACGTCTCCATGGCCCAGCGCAACCAGGCGCTCTATAGCTATGAGAAAACGGTGCGCAGCGCGTTCAAAGAGGTTAATGACAGCCTGGACGCCATCAGTCGCTATGGCGAACAGTTAACCGAGCTTCAGGAACAAGAGACCGTTGCCCAGGAAACCTTACGTATTGCACAAAACCGCTACCGTAACGGCTACTCTTCTTATCTGGATGTGCTTGATGCCCAGCGAACGCTGTTCTCCACCCAGCTTAGCGTGGTGCAGGTGAAGAACAACCTGCTGCTGGCGCAGATCGATCTGTACCGGGCGCTGGGAGGCGGCTGGTCTGACTCATCAGGGAGCTAAATGGGGAAGCGTCATATGCAACAACAGTGGTCGGCAGTAGACAATTATTTGATTAAGGCCTTAATTCCCAGCGATCCTGTGCTCGATCGGGTACTGGAAAACAACCATCGTGCCGGGCTCCCGGCACACGATGTCGCCGCCAATCAGGGTCAGTTTCTCGCCCTGCTGGTACGGCTAACCCAGGCTAAGCGGATACTGGAGATCGGCACCCTCGGCGGCTATAGCACCATCTGGATGGCGCGCGAGCTTCCTGCTGACGGCCAACTCCTCACCCTGGAGGCCGACGCGCATCATGCCCAGGTGGCGCGGGAGAATCTGCAGCTGGCGGGCGTTGACCAGCGGGTCACGCTACGGGAGGGACCCGCGCTACAGTCCCTGGAGGCGCTTGGCGCATGTCCCGCTTTCGACCTGATCTTCATCGATGCCGATAAGCCGAATAATCCCCATTATCTGCGCTGGGCGCTACGTTATTCCCGCCCAGGAACCCTAATTATTGGCGATAACGTGGTACGCGACGGCGAAGTGGTCAACCCACAGAGCGCCGACGAGCGCGTTCAGGGCGTGCGTCAGTTCATTGAGATGATGGGCGCCGAGCCGCGGTTGACGGCAACGGCGCTGCAAACCGTGGGCACTAAAGGCTGGGACGGCTTTACTCTGGCGTGGGTAAACGCTTAAGCGTGGACGCCTGACCAGTAGCCCCGGTAAGCGCAGCGCCACCGGGGACAACCAGCCAGGCTATGGAGTAATTTGCTCCATCGCCTGCAACACTCGCTTGTCCGAGATAGGATACGGGGTGCCCAGCTGCTGGGCGAAGAAGCTGACCCGCAGCTCCTCGATCATCCAGCGGATCTCCCGGACATCGTCGTCCTCACGGCGGTTCGGCGGTAGCTTATTCAGCCACTGCTGCCACGCCTGCTGCACGCTCTCCACCTTAAGCATCTGCGCCCGATCGCGGTGCGGATCGATAGCCATCTTCTCCAGACGCTTTTCAATCGCCTGCAGATAGCGCAGCGTATCGCCAAGACGGCGGAAACCGTTGCCGGTGACAAAGCCGCGATACACCAGACCCGCCATCTGCGCTTTGATATCCGACAGCCCCAGCGCCATGGTCATATCCACCCGGCCTTTCAGCCGTTTGTTGATATTGAACACCGCGGTGAGGATCTGCTCGACCTGTTTAGCGATCTCCACCACCGTGTCGTTGAGCTCGGCTCGCACTTTATCGTGCAGCTGACTAAAGCCCTCTTCCGTCCACACCGGACCGCCCGCCTCGTCGATAAGCTTATCAACGCCGCAGGAGATGCAATCGTCAATCAGATCCAGCACTTTGCCGTACGGGTTAAAGTAGAGCCCAAGCTTGGCTTTATTCGGTAGTTTCTCGTGCAGATACTTAATCGGCGACGGGATGTTGAGCAGCAGCAGGCGACGCAGACCGCGCCACATGGCCTGCTGCTGTTCCTGTGGATTATCAAACAGCTTGATGGCCACGCTGTCGCGCTCGTCCACCAGCGCCGGCCAGGCTTTCACCTTATAGTTACCGCGCTTCTGTTCGTAACTTTCCGCCAGGGTGCCAAAGCTCCAGATATGCAGCCCGCTCTGCTCAATACCGTCATCAGCGACCGCCGACAGCGTCTCCTGCACTTTGCCCTTCAGGGCGTCTTTCAACGCCTGCAGCGAGCGCCCTTCCTGCAGCTTCTTGTTTTTATCATCCACCACCCGGAAGGTGATTTTCAGGTGATCGGGCACCTGATCCCACTGCCAGGCTTCGCGGTCGATGGTCACGCCGGTCATCTTACGCAGCTCGCGCTCCAGCGAATCGAGCAGCGGCAGCTCAAGCGGCGTCGCCCGGCCAAGAAACGCTTCCGCATAGTTGGGAGCCGGGACGAAATTGCGCCGTACCGGCTTCGGCAGCGATTTTATCAGCGCGATAATCAGCTCGCGACGCAGACCAGGGATCTGCCATTCAAACCCGGCCTCCTCTACCTGGTTGAGCAGCGGCAGCGGAATATGCACCGTTACGCCATCGGCATCGGCGCCAGGTTCAAACTGATAGCTAAGACGCAGCTTGAGGTTGCCCTGATGCCAGAAATTCGGGTAGTCCAGTTTACTGACCTGCTCTGCCCCCTCTTTAATCAGCATGCTCTTTTCAAAATTGAGCAAGTCTGGCGTTTCGCGGCTGGCCTGCTTCCACCACTTATCAAAGTGGCGAGCGGAGATGACATCGTGGCTAATGCGCTGGTCGTAAAACTCGAACAGCGTCTCGTCATCAACCAGGATGTCGCGACGGCGCGACTTATGCTCCAGCTCTTCGATTTCCGCGCGCAGCTTCAGGTTATCGCGGAAGAAGGCGTGACGCGTCTGCCAGTCGCCCTCCACCAGCGCATGGCGGATAAACAGTTCGCGGCACAGCGCCGGGTCGATCTGGCTGTAGTTGACCTTACGCGCGGCGACGATCGGCAGGCCGTAGACGGTGACCTTCTCCGTCGCCATCACCGCGCCCTGCGCCCGCTCCCAGTGCGGCTCACTGTATGAGCGCTTGATCAGGTGCTGCGCTACCGGCTCCACCCACTCCGGCTCAATGCGGGCGGCAATACGCCCCCACAGCCGGCTGGTCTCCACCAGCTCGGCCACCATCGTCCACTTCGGCGGCTTTTTAAACAGGCCGGAACCCGGGAAAATAGAGAACCGCGCATTACGGGCGCCGGTATACTCCTGTTTATCGGCATCCTTCATGCCGATGTGCGACAGCAGACCGGTCAGCAACGCAGTATGGATCTCGCGATATTCCGCCGGCTCACTGTTGATCGGCAGGCCAAGCTCTTTCACCACCTGGCGCAGCTGGGTGTAGATGTCCTGCCACTCGCGCACACGCAGATAGTTAAGAAAATCGACCCGGCACTGGCGGCGGAACTGATTCGACGACAGCGCCTTCTGCTGCTCGCCGAGGTAGTTCCACAGATTGACGAAGGCGAGGAAATCGGACTCTTTATCGTGGAAGCGGCGGTGTTTTTCGTCAGAGGCCTGCTGTTTGTCCATCGGCCGCTCGCGCGGGTCCTGGATCGACAGCGCGGAGGTGATGATCATCGCTTCCCGCACGCAGCCGTGCTTCTGCGCCTCCAGCACCATGCGCGCCAGACGCGGATCCACCGGTAGCTGGCTGAGCTGGCGGCCCAGCGGGGTTAGTTTATAAGCCGTTGCCTGCGCATCGGTGGTGATGGCGCCCAGCTCTTCCAGCAGGCGTACGCCGTCCTGGATATTGCGCTTATCCGGCGCTTCGACAAACGGGAAGGCGGCGATATCGCCTAAGCCCAGGGCGGTCATCTGCAGGATGACCGACGCCAGGTTGGTGCGCAGAATCTCCGGGTCGGTAAATTCCGGGCGCGACAGGAAATCGTCTTCTGAATAAAGACGAATACAGATCCCTTCCGAAACGCGGCCGCAGCGGCCCTTACGCTGGTTGGCGGACGCCTGGGAAACCGGCTCGATCGGCAGGCGCTGCACCTTGGTGCGGTAGCTGTAACGGCTGATACGCGCAGTACCGGGATCGATAACGTATTTAATGCCCGGCACGGTCAGCGAGGTTTCCGCCACGTTGGTCGCCAGCACGATGCGTCGTCCGCTGTGCGGCTGGAAGACGCGGTTCTGCTCGCTGTTGGACAGGCGGGCGTACAGCGGCAGCACTTCGGTATGGCGCAGATCCAGCTTATTCAGCGCATCGGCGGTATCGCGAATTTCCCGCTCACCGCTCATAAAGATCAGAATATCGCCGGGTCCTTCGCGCCCCAGTTCGTCAACCGCATCAAAGATCGCCTGTAACTGATCGCGCTCGGTATCGTCCGCCTCTTCCACTATCGGCCGATAGCGCACTTCCACCGGGTAAGTCCGCCCGGAGACTTCGATAATCGGCGCATTATTGAAATGCTTTGAGAAACGTTCCGGGTCGATGGTCGCCGAGGTAATGATGATTTTCAGGTCCGGGCGGCGCGGCAGGAGCTCTTTCAGATAGCCGAGCAGAAAGTCAATATTCAGACTGCGCTCGTGCGCCTCATCGATAATGATGGTGTCGTACTGCATCAACAGACGATCCTGCTGGATCTCCGCCAGCAGGATACCGTCGGTCATTAGCTTAACCATGGTGTTTTCGCTGACGTGGTCGCTGAAGCGGACTTTATAGCCGATGCAGCCGCCCGGCTCGCTCTGCAGCTCTTCGGCAATACGATTGGCGACGGTCCGCGCCGCCAGGCGACGCGGCTGGGTATGGCCGATGAGTCCTTTTAGCCCGCGCCCCAGCTCCATGCAGATTTTGGGCAACTGGGTGGTTTTACCCGAACCGGTCTCCCCGGCGACGATCACCACCTGGTGGTCGCGCACCGCCTCGAGAATCTCTTGTTTTTTCTGGCTAACCGGCAGGTTTTCCGGATAGGTGATGGCCGGACGCGCCGCTTCGCGCAGCAGGACTTTACCGGCTGCCTGGCTTATCTCCAGCGCCATCTCCTGCAGAATGGCCTGTTGCGATTCAGGATTTTTAACCTTCTTCACGCCGTGCAGACGGCGGGCAAAGCGCGTTTTGTCGCGCAGCATCAGGCCGTCGAGCTGTTGATAAAGCTGGGGGAAGGTGATTTTTTGTTGTTCTGTCATAGCGTTATCGGGCAGAGCTCTGCCGGGAAAATCTCTTTTGAAGTATTGCCTTAGAGTACCACATCTGTGTCATTCGTGCCTTGTTCAAAAAATCTGAACATAGGATTCGATATATTGCGCTATCTCTGTGGCGCGATTGTGAATACAGTGTCAACAAGCACCAGGGCATTGACCCGTCAATCACATTAAAAAAAGGAAACACCCATGAGCAAAGTATTAGTTCTGAAATCCAGTATTCTGGCAGGGTACTCACAATCTGGTCAGCTTTCCGACTATTTTGTTGAACAATGGCAGGAAAAACACCCTGGCGATGAGATCACCGTGCGAGACCTGGCCGCCAATCCGATCCCGGTTCTGGATGGCGAACTGGTTGGCGCCCTGCGTCCGAGCGACGCGCCGCTGACTCCGCGTCAGCAGGAAGCGCTGGCCCTTTCCGACGAGCTGATCGCCGAACTGAAAGGCAACGATGTGATTGTTATCGCTGCGCCGATGTACAACTTCAACATCCCGACGCAGCTGAAAAACTATTTCGACCTGGTGGCTCGCGCCGGCGTCACCTTCCGCTACACCGAGAAAGGGCCGGAAGGTCTGGTAACCGGTAAACGCGCGGTCGTCGTTACCAGCCGCGGCGGTATCCATAAAGATACTCCGACCGACCTGGTCACCCCATACCTGTCCACCTTCCTCGGCTTCATCGGCATCACCGACGTGAACTTTGTGTTCGCCGAAGGTATCGCTTACGGCCCGGAAGTCGCGGCCAAAGCGCAGTCTGACGCGAAAGCGGCCATCGACAGCGTGGTTGCAGCCTAATATTTCACTCCTCTCGCTTCCTGCGGGAGGAGAGTTTTACTTTTTCTCGTAGCGTAAATACCCCACCACGCCTCCGCCGCCATCCTTTGGATGATTCACGCCGTCGTTGACCTCCACGCAAGGGAAATCGAAAGGCGAAACGCCGTCAATGCAGGCCACATTCACCCCATACTGCTCTGGGTTTGATCGCCGTTGATGAAAGGTGTAGATCCCGCATACCGAGCAGAAAAAGTGCACGGCTTCCCCTGTATTAAAACGATACTCTGTGAGCTTATCCCCTCCGCGTACCACCTCTATTCCTGAACGCGGCGAAGAGACCGCGACCGCCCCACGCATGCGACAATATGAGCAGTTACAGCGCCGAACGGTGTTGAAGCCGTCGCTGAGTTCCACGGTAAACGCCACCGCACCGCAGTGACAGTGAGCGGATAATTTCTCTGCCATAATTTTACCCCTCAGGTTGCGGCTTTTGGCCGCAGGTTTTCATCAAACGCCAGCCGCTTACGCCCTGCTTCGACTTCCCGTAATGGCTCCACCTGGTGCAGCGTCTGCTTACAGCGTTCCACCAGCGCCTGGTATTCACGGGTACCTTGTTTTTTCCACGCCAGCTCCTGTTCGCTCAGGGTGCGAATCGCTTTTGCCGGGCTGCCGATAATCAGATGGTTGGCGGGCATCTCGGCGTTGGCTTTGACAAAGGCCGAAGCGCCGACAATGCTGTTTTCGCCAATGACCGCCCCATCGATAATCACCGCGCTCATGCCCACCAGCGCGTTGCGGCCAATCACGCAGCCGTGCAGAATAGCGCCGTGGCCGATATGGCCCTCCTCTTCCACCACCGTATCCTGGCCGGGGAAGCCATGCATCACGCAGTTATCCTGAATATTGGCGCCGTCTTTGACCACGATGCGCCCGAAGTCGCCGCGCAGGCTGGCGTTGGGCCCAACATAGACCCCTTTGCCGAGGATCACGTCGCCAATCAACACCGCGGTCGGGTGAACGTAACTCTCCTCCGGCACCACCGGCGTCAGTCCATCAATCTGATATATCGGCATGCAACCTCCTTATGCGCCCGGCAAACCGCCAAAGCGCTGATAATAGAGCGGACCCGGCACCGGGAGCTCGCCCACCGAGCTCTCACCTTTCTCGCTGACGAACGCCAGCGCGCCGGGACTCACGCGTTGATAAATATTGATACACAGCTGGCGGGCGGTTTGCCCTGCCCAATGCGCCGGCAGGAGCTCTTCCGGCAGCAGCGGGTCTTTGAGCACCACCCGGCGATAGAAATGGATAAGGAGCAGTTGGATCTGGAAACAGCGATCCGGCGTCAACTCTGACGGGTCGCAATCGCGCAGCAGCGGCAGTAGAGGTCGGAACAAGGCGATAAACGCCTCGTACATCTCATTTTGTTCGGTGAGATGCCAGCACTCCTCCACCCGGCTGCGCAGGGCCGCTCTGGAGAGCGCCAGCGGCGAATGGGCTTCAAAACAGATGACATTTTCAGCGACGCCCGCTTCGTGGAGCAGAGACTGGACGTCCGCCAGCTTTTGCGACGGCGAGGCCAGCAGGCTCGGCGCCAGCGCGCCAAACCCCTGCCACAGCAGCTGCTTTTTAACGTCGGCGAGCACATTTTTCTCCAGGCCTTCCGAAAGCAGCAGCAGCCAGGTACCGTCCCATTCCGGGGCACTGGCGCGATAAATTTTATGCTCCGCGCGCCGGGTCAGGCGCAACCCTTTATCACTCAGGCGATAGAAGCTGCGCCGGCCGATGCGGACAACATCAAGCCACTCTTCTTTATTGAGGCGAAACAGCGCGGTGCGTACGAAGCGCTCGCCGAAGCCTAATCCTTCCAGCAGCGCCGCGACGCTGCCCAGCCACACTTCCCCACCGCGTTGTAATAAAGCGTCGCCATACAGCGAGGCAATTAATGACGTGCCGCTGATCGGCATCGCCGTCACCGCTTGTTGAATAAAGGCGTCGAGTTTACTCATCTGATTCATTCTGTTGTTATATTTTTCCTTTATGAATCATAGCACAGGAAACTCCCCGGCTGACGGCGCAAACGCTTCAGCCGGGTGCCTGCCGCGCAGCCACGCAGCCGGAGAGAGGATTAACCGCTAACCACCGCTTTTCGCAGGTCGAATACCCGACAGGCTTTCCCTTCCGAGCGCGGAATGCTGCCGCAGTTGACGATAGTAATATCGGTGGAGATCCCGACCATCGACTTAATGCGGTGACGCAACTGATGGCAAATCTGGCAGCGTTGTTCATGACTCAGCGCCAGCCCGCTCTCTTTCAGCTCAACGCGCACCGCCAGCGAATCCAGATGACCGCGGCGATTGACCTCTAACTGGTAGTGCGGCGCCAGATGTTCAAACTTGAGGATCTCCTCTTCCAGTTGCGAGGGGAAGACGTTAACCCCGCGGATAATCAGCATATCGTCGCTGCGTCCGCTGATGCGATCCATGCGGCGCATGGTCCGCGCGGTTCCCGGCAGCAGGCGCGTCAGATCGCGGGTACGATAGCGAATCGCCGGCAGCGCTTCTTTGGTCAGGGTGGTAAACAGCAGCTCACCATGCTCGCCATCTTCCAGCGGCGTACCGTCGTCCGGGTTGACGATTTCCGGGAAGAAGTGGTCTTCCCAGATAGTCGGGCCGTCAACGGTTTCCAGACACTCCATCGCTACGCCCGGTCCCATGACTTCCGACAAACCGTAAATATCCAGGGCGGTGATCCCCAGCCGGCTCTCGATTTCCGCGCGCATCGCCAGCGTCCACGGCTCAGCGCCAAAGACGCCGACCCGCAATGAACAGCCGCGGGCATCGCCGCCCATCTGGCGCTCCAGCTCTTCAATCAGATTCAGACAGTAGGACGGCGTCACCATGATCATATCCGGCTGGAAATCGCGGATCAGCTGCGCCTGTTTTTCGGTCTGTCCGCCGGACATCGGGATCACCGTCGCGCCCAAACGTTCCGCGCCGTAGTGCGCGCCAAGGCCGCCGGTAAACAGGCCGTAGCCGTAGGCGACGTGAATCTTATCTTTTGCTGAGCCACCGGCCGCGCGCAGCGAACGGGCGACAATATTGGCCCAGTTATCAATATCGTTTTGCGTATATCCCACCACCGTCGGTTTGCCGGTGGTGCCGGAAGAGGCGTGAATGCGCACCACCTGCTCCATCGGCACCGCGAAGGTATCGAAGGGATAGTTGTCGCGCAGATCCTGTTTGGTGGTGCAGGGGAATTTTTGCAGATCGTTTAATTCCCGAAAGTCGTCAGGGTGCACGCCGGCGGCGTCGAATTTGCGGCGATACATCGGCACATTTTCGTACGCATGCTTGAGCGTCCATTTCAGGCGCTGGGTTTGCAGGGCCTGCAGTTCGTCACGCGATGCGGTTTCAATCGGATCTAATTTTGTAGTAGTTATCATTGTAGGGTACTCGCAGGTAAATTAGCTCACACTCGCTCGAGGATCATGGCAATGCCCTGACCCACGCCAATACACATAGTACACAGCGCATAGCGCCCGCCCCGGCGTTGCAGCTCAAGGCTGGCGCTCAGCGCTAACCGCGCGCCGCTCATGCCCAGCGGATGGCCTAACGCGATGGCGCCGCCGTTGGGATTTACGTGCGCCGCATCGTCCGGCACGCCGAGCTGTCTGAGCACCCCCAGCGCCTGGGCGGCGAAGGCCTCATTCAGCTCAATCAGATCCATATCGTTAATATTGAGTCCCGCCCGCTCCAGCACTTTACGCACCGCCGGTACCGGCCCCAGTCCCATCAGGCGCGGTTCGACACCCGCCGTCGCCATCGCCACGATACGCGCCCGCGGCGTGAGCCCCTGGATAGCGGCCTGCTGTTCGCTGGCGATGATCAGCGCCGCGGCGCCATCGTTGACGCCGGAAGCATTGCCCGCAGTAATGACGCCGCCCTGGCGGAACGGCGCTTTCAGTTTCGCCAGCTGCTCAAGCGTCGTTTCCGGGCGCGGATGCTCGTCCTCGCGCACGTCGCTAACCGCCCCTTTCCGGCCGACAATCTGCACCGGCACAATCTCCTGCGCCAGAATGCCGTCGCGCTGGGCCTGCGCCGCGCGCTGCTGGCTGCGCCAGGCGAAAGCGTCCTGATCGGCCCGGCTGATATTTAACAATTCAGCTACATTCTCGGCCGTTTCCGGCATGCTGTCAGTTCCGAAGTGTTGCGCCATGAGCGGGTTCACAAAACGCCAGCCAATCGTGGTATCAAAGAGTTCCGCCTGACGCTGGTACGGCGCGCTGGCTTTTCCCATCACGAAAGGCGCACGCGACATCGATTCCACGCCGCCGGCAATCAGCAGATCGGCATCGCCGGCTTTGATCGCCCTGGCGGCAAAGCCGATGGCATCCAGACCCGATCCGCACAGGCGGTTAATCGTGGTGCCCGGCACGGTATGCGGGTAACCGGCCAACAACGTCGCCATGTGCGCCACGTTGCGGTTATCTTCCCCGGCCTGATTCGCACAGCCGAAAATCACATCATCAATTGCTGCCGGGTCGAGCCCGGGATTACGACTCAGGAGCTCACGCAGCGGGATTGCCGCCAGGTCGTCGGCGCGCACACTGGCCAGCGCGCCGCCGTAGCGGCCAATCGGCGTACGGATCCCGTCACAAATAAAGGCGTCGCGCATTACACGTCTCCCGTGATTGTGCCGCCGATGCGGTGCGATTTGCCGCGGAACAGGGCCACAATCTTTTGCTGTTGATTAACAATTTCGATGTCGTAGACGCCGGTCAGCTTGCCCTGCTGTTTGACTCTGGCGGTGGCGACCAGCCGGTCGCCGGCAAACGCCGGACGAAGAAAATCAATGCTTGCCGCCGAGGCCACCGCCGCCAGCCCCTGGCTGTTACAGGCGTAGGCGAAAGCGGTATCGGCAAGCGTAAATAGCTGACCACCGTGACAGGTTTGATGGCCGTTAAGCATGTCCGCCGAGACGGTCATACTCATCTGCGCAAAACCGTCGTCCATTTCGATAAGTTCGATCCCCATCTTTCTGGCGCAGGTATCTTTTTCGTACATCACGCGCGCGTTGCGCCACGGATCATTGCTCATGGTGCTTCTCCATCAGCGCCTTCTGGCGCAGCAGGGAACTGGGGCGATAGCGCTCCTCGCCATAATGGTGTTGCAGGTTCTCCAGCAGTTGCAGCACCCGCCGCCAGCCAAGGCGTTCTCCCCATGCCAGCGGGCCATGCGGATAGTTCACGCCAAGGCGCATCGCGGTATCGACATCCTGCGGGCTGGCGACGCCTTTTTGCACCGCATCCAGCGCTTCGTTAATCAGCATCGCCACCGTGCGCCACACCAGCAGGCCGGGATAATCGGCAATACGCAGCACTTTCTTGCCCTGCTGTTGGAAGTAATGCACGGCCTTATCAGTGGCCGCAGGCGTGTTGGTTGCCGCTGCGGCCAGCACCACCGTATCGCTGGCGCACAGGTCATACACCACCACCGGGCGGTGATGCTTAATACTCAGCGCCAGGGCGGTCTCGCCTTCAGTCTCCAGCAGCAAGACATCGTCTAATTCAGTGACGTTGTCACTTCTGACGGTAACGGATTCAGCACCTATCATTACCGGCGGCAGTGCCGCGTCCGGCTGCGTCTCCGCGGGCCAGCGATAGACGCCGTGACCGCTCTTTTTACCCAGCCTCCCGGCCAGCGCCAGCTCTTGCTGGAGGAGCGATGGCAGGTAGCGGCGGTCCTGCCAGAAGGCGTTAAACACCGAACAGGTCACGGCGAAGTTGACGTCCTGGCCAATCAGGTCAGTCAGCGCCAACGGTCCCATCGGAAAACCGCCGCCGTCACGCAAAGCGGCATCGATAACCTCCGGGGCGGCAACCTGTTCTTCCAGCGCGCGCCAGGCCTCAGCGTAGAACGGACGCGCTACGCGGTTAACGATAAATCCCGGCGTTGAGCGGCAGCGTACCGGCTGTTTCCCCCAGCCGCTTACGCACTGGCACAGCTGCTCCACCACTTCTGTGGAGGTCGCAAGACCACTCACCACCTCGACCAGCTTCATCACCGGCGCCGGATTAAAAAAGTGCAGTCCGGCCACCCGCTCCGGGTTTTTGACCCCGGCGGCGATAGCGGTAATCGAAATAGACGAGGTATTACTGGTCAACAGCGTTGACGGCGCGCAGATCGCCGCCAGCTGCGCGAATAGAGCCGTTTTGACCTCCAACCGTTCAGAGGCCGCTTCGATCACTAAATCTGCATCGGCAAGTGCGGCTAAATCGTGGGCCGGATGCAGGCGCGCCAGCAGCGCGTCGGCCTGCTCTGACGCCAGTTTGCCCCGCGCAACGCGTGACGCCAGACGCCCGGCGATACCCTCTATCGCCAGGTCTACAGCCTTAGGGTTAATATCAAAAATACGCACCGGATGCCCGGCGGCGGCAGCCACTTCGGCGATGCCGGCCCCCATGGTGCCGCTGCCGATCACCGCCACGTTGACTAAGGATGTCGTCATCATCTATTTCCCGCTGAACTGTGGTGGCCGTTTGGCCAGAAACGCGCTGACCCCTTCGCGGTAATCATCGCTGCGCCCGGCCAGACGCTGATAATCGCGCTCCAGGTCCAGCTGCGCGTCGAGACTGTTGGTTTCAGAAGCCAGCAGCGCCTTTTTAATCAGCCCAAGACCAAACGTCGGTTGCGCCGCAAGATGGCGCGCCAGTTGCAGACTGGTATCCGCCAGTTCTGAATCGTCCACCAGTTGCCAGATAATCCCCCACTGCGCGGCCTGTTCCGCGCTGAGGCTGTCGCCCAGCAGCGCCAGCCCCATCGCGCGCGCACGGCCGGCCACCCGCGGCAGGAACCAGCTGCCGCCGCAGTCCGGCACCAGGCCGAGCTTGCTGAACGCCATCACAAATTTGGCCGAACGCGCGGCCAGCACGATATCGCAGCCCAGCGCCAGGGTAGCGCCCGCGCCGGCGGCCACGCCGTTAACCGCGCAGATGACCGGTTTCGGCAGCGCCGCCAGACGGCGCACTAACGGGTTGTAAAAGCGTTCTACCGACATGCCAAGATCCGGCGGCGGGCCGCTGGGGTCGACATTGCGGTCGTTCAAATCCTGGCCGGCGCAAAAACCGCGGCCGGCGCCGGTTATCAGCAGGCAGCGCACGCCATCATCGCGCTCGGCCTGCTTCAGACATTCCGCCAGCTGGTGATGCATCAGGTCGTTAAAACTGTTAAGGCGGTCCGGGCGATTGAGGGTAATGGTCATGACGCCCTGTTCCACTGCGCTGAGAATGAAAGCTTCCACGATTAGCGTCCTTTAAATTCCGGGGTACGTTTTTGTAAGAAGGCGTCGATGCCTTCGCGGCGGTCCTCGGTGGCGCTCAGCAGGCTAAACAGCTGGCGCTCCTGTTGCAGACCGGCCTGCAGGCTGACTTCCTGCGCCAGGCGCAGCGACTGTTTTGCCGCCCGTAGCGCCAGCGGCGAATGGCGGGCAATGGTGGTTGCCAGCTGCAGGGCATACTCATCGGTTAACGCCGCCGGATGGATATCACTGACCAGCCCGGCCTGCTGCGCCTGGCGGGCGTCAATACTCTCGCCGCTCAGCACCATCCGGCTGGCCAGCGCCTTGCCAACGCTGCGGATCAGCCGCTGGGTGCCGCCCGCGCCCGGCATTATGCCGAGGGTAATTTCCGGCAGGCCAAAGCGGGCATTGTCCCCGGCGACAATCAGGTCGCACAGCAGGGCCAGCTCGCAGCCGGCGCCGAGCGCGTAGCCGTTGACCGAGGCGATGAGCGGCTTAGTAAAAGCATCGATTCGCGCCCATAACCGTGGGCGAATATCATCCAGGGTGGCAGGAAGATCTTTTTCCGCCATTTCATTGAGGTCAGCCCCGGCGGCGAAAAAACGCGCGTTACCGCGAATAACGCAGACGCCGACGCTGTCATCAACTGCCGCCGCCTCCAGCGCCTCGGCAATCTGGGTTAATAAGGCATTGTTCAGCGCGTTGCGGGCCTGCGGGCGGTTCAGCGTCAACTGAAGCACCCGGCCATGACGGTGGATCAGCAGGTCACTCATGCCATCCCCCGCGCGTCAAAGTCGACCACCACATCGCCGCTTGTCGGCAGCGACTGGCAGCTCAGCACGTAGCCCGCCGCCAGCTCATCCGCTTCCAGGCTGTAATTGGCGGCCATCGCCACTTCACCGCGCAGCACTTTGCATTTACAGGTGGCGCATACCCCGCCCTTACAGGCGAACGGCAGATCGGCGCCCTGACGCAATGCGGCATCCAGGATGCTGTCGTCTTCGGCGCTGAGGGCGATAAGCCGATCGCGCCCGTCCTGGCGGATGGTCACCGTGCGCCCTTCCGCCTGCACTCCAGCGGCCCGCTTCACATTGCCGCCTGGTGTATTAAAGCGTTCGAGATGAATCGATTTCTCCGCTACGCCAAGTTCACGTAACGTCGCTTCCGCCTCGTCCATCATCGCCGCCGGCCCGCAGATAAAGGCCTCGTCGAAACGGCTGAAATCCAGCAGATGATCAGCGAGCTGGCGCAGTTTGTCGCCGTCAATGCGCCCCTGTAGCAGATCGCTGTCCATCGACTCCTGGCTAAACAGGTGGATCACCTGCAGGCGCTGCGGATAGCGGTCTTTTAAATCGGCCAGCGCCTGGCGGAACATCATGCTATGGCTGCTGCGGTTGCCGTAGATCAGCGTAAAGCGGCTTTGCGGCTCGGTCGCCAGCGTCGCGCTAATGATCGCCATCATCGGCGTGATCCCGGAGCCGGCGGCAATCGCCAGATATTCTCCCTGCCGTTCGGCCTGCGGTTGATAACCGAAATGCCCCTGCGGCACCATCACCTCCAGCTCCATACCCTGCTGGATATCGTGCTGGGCGTAGCGCGAGAAGCGTCCGCCGTCGATGGCTTTGACCGCGACGCTAATTTCGCCTGGCGTGCGGCTGTGACAAATGGAGTAACAGCGGCGCAGTTCTTCGCCGCCCAGACGGGCTTTTAGCGTCAGATGCTGGCCCGGGCGAAAACAGTATTCCGCCTGCAGGGCTTGCGGGATCGCAAAAGCGATGGTCACCGCATCGCGGGTTTCCGGCTCGACTCTCGCCACCTTAAGCGAATAGAACGTCGTCATGGCAACCTCAAATACATTTAAAGTAATCAAAAGGTTCCCGGCAGCTGTCGCAGCGATAGAGCGCTTTGCAGGCCGTGGAACCGAATTCGCTAATCAGCGAGGTATGGGCGCTGCCGCAGCGCGGACAGCTCACCTCAGCGGGCATATCCGCATGGCAGGCGTGCCCCTGGGGCGGGCTGATGCCGTACTGGCGCAGGCGCTCGCGGGCATCCTGACTCATCCAGTCGGTGGTCCACGGCGGATCCAGCTGCAGGACGATATGTACCGGCTGAAAGCCATGCTCGCTCATGACCGTGCGGATCTCCCCCAGCAGATGCTCCGTCGCCGGACAGCCCGAATAGGTCGGGGTAAAGCCAATCACCCAGCCGTCGCCATGGCGCGCGACGCTGCGCACCATACCAAGGTCGGTGATGGTGAGTACTGGCACTTCCGGATCCGGGATCGCGCTTAATAATCCCCAGATGGTGCGAACCTCTGCAGGAGCGATATCGGCAAGACATTGCATAGTCACCTCACTTACCACTGCAGTCCGGGATGCGAACGCTGCAGATACTGCATCTCCGCCAGCAGCGGGCCGAGATGTTCACTGTGCAGCCCCTGTTTGCCGCCGCTGCGGAAGGCCGCTTCCTGCGGGATCTGTAAGCCGGAGTCGAGAAGCGCCGTGTGTACCGCGCTTGGCCATTCGGCCTGCAGTTCACGCGGATCAACCGCAATGCCCTGCTCAACCAGGCTGAGCTCCACTTCATCAGCCAGGAACAGTTCGCCGGTGAAGCGCCACAGATTGTCGACCGCCTGCTGCATTTTGCGATTTGATAATTCGGTGCCGTTACCCAGACGCTCCAGCCAGCCGCGGCTAAAGCGCTGGTGGTAACGCACCTCTTTCAGCCCTTTAGCGGCAATGGCCGCCAGCTGCGCGTCGCGGCTGTTCACCAGCCGGCTGAACAGGGCGACATGCCAGACGTCGATAAAGAACTGGCGGGCGATAGTGTCGGCAAAATTGCCGTTTGGCTGCTCCACCAGCAGCAGGTTGCTGAACCGGCGCTCATCGCGGCCAAAAGCCAGCGTATCTTCGTCGCCGCAGCCGTTAAGCTCGGCGGCATAGCTTAAAAAATTGCGGGCCTGGCCGAGCAGGTCGAGGCCGATGTTGGCCAGCGCAAGATCGATCTCGAGCTCGGGAGCATGTCCGCACCAGGCGCCTAAACGCTGGGCCAGAACCAGACCATTGTCGCCAAGCCGCAGGGCGTAGGTGGCTACGGGGTTAGGGTTATTCATCGCCGCCTCACATATGTTCCATGCCGTCCGGCACGGTATAGAAAGTCGGATGACGGTAGACTTTGCTTTCCGCCGGGTCGAAGAATTCGCCGCGATCTTCCGGCTGCGAAGCAACGATTTCGCTGGCCTTCACCACCCAAATTGAGCAGCCTTCGCTGCGGCGGGTGTAGGCATCGCGGGCATTCTCCAGCGCCATTTGATCATCGGCGGCGTGCAGACTGCCGACGTGACGATGGGATAACCCCTGTTTGCTGCGAACGAACACTTCATATAACGGCCAGTAAACTTTGCTCATGTTGTCTCTCCTCATGCCGCGCTGCGGGCCTGCTGTTTTTGCGCATGGGCCAGCGCGGCTTCGCGCACCCATTCGCCCTCTTCCCAGGCCTTACGCTTGGCGGCCAACCGCTCGTGATTGCAAATGCCACGGCCGCTAATCACCTCGTTAAATTCCTGCCAGTCGATTTCGCCGAAGCGGTAGTGGCCGCTGGCTTCATCAAACTGCAAATCCGGGTCCGGGACGGTCATACCGAGGATCTCTACCTGCGGCACGGTATTGTCGACGAAGCGCTGACGTAGCTCGTCGTTGGAGTGCAGTTTGATTTTCCACGCCATGCTGCGGGCGCTGTTCGGCGAGTTGTCATCGTTAGGGCCAAACATCATCAGCGCCGGCCACCAGAAGCGGTTAATGGCGTCCTGCAGCATCTGCCGCTGCGCGTCATTGCCCTGCGCCAGCGCCATGCAGGCTTCAAAACCCTGACGCTGGTGAAAGCTCTCTTCTTTGCAGATTTTGACCATCGCCCGGGCATAGGGGCCGTAGGAGGTCCGGCACAGCGCCACCTGGTTGACGATGGCCGCGCCATCGACCAGCCAGCCGATCACGCCGATATCCGCCCAGCTGAGGGTCGGGTAGTTAAAAATGGAGGAGTATTTCATCTGCCCGTCGAGCATCTTCTGATACAGGTCTTCCCGGGCGCAGCCAAGGGTTTCCGCGGCGCTATAGAGATACAGCCCGTGTCCAGCCTCATCCTGTACCTTAGCCAACAGGATCGCTTTGCGGCGCAGCGTCGGCGCGCGGGTGATCCAGTTGCCTTCCGGCAGCATGCCGACGATCTCCGAGTGCGCGTGCTGGCCTATCTGCCGAATCAAGGTCTTACGGTAGGCATCCGGCATCCAGTCCTGCGGTTCGATGGCCGTTTCCTGCGCGATGCGCTGGTCAAAGCGTTGTTCTTCTGTCACGTCATCACCTTTATGATTCCGATATTCACAACAAAAACATTTATGTGAATCACTTTGTTTATTGAAGGTTACATATTGGTTAAATAAAACCACAAATTTTGTTTGCTCTTTTTGTGATAATCTCCGCAAAACCTTTTGTAAACCACAATAAATACAGTAAGTTAAGCATTATGCGTAACCCCGTCGCGATCACAATGTTAATAATTTATTAAATATAGGCTTGCATTTTATGATTCATAAAAGAACTATTTATAGATATCACACGTAACATATTTGGAGATTTGCGATGCAGCAGTTAGCCAGCTACTTATCCGGCGCCTGGCAGACCGGCCGGGGCCGCGCCCGTACTATCCATCACGCCATCACCGGCGCGGCGCTTTGGGAGGTGACCAGTGAAGGCCTGGATATGGCGCAGGCGCGCCGCTTCGCGATTGAGCGCGGTGGTAAAGCCCTGCAGGCGATGACCTTTATTGAACGCAGCGCGATGCTGAAAGCGGTGGCGAAACACCTGCTGGAGCAGAAAGACCAGTTCTACGCCATCTCCGCGCAAACCGGCGCCACTCGCGCCGACAGTTGGGTGGATATTGAAGGCGGTATCGGTACCCTTTTCACCTATGCCGGGCTCGGTAGTCGAGAATTACCGGACGATATCCTGTGGCCGGAAGACGAGCTCATCCCGCTCTCCAAACAGGGCGGTTTTGCCGCGCGTCATGTGCTGACATCAAAATCAGGCGTCGCCGTCCATATCAACGCCTTCAACTTCCCCTGCTGGGGAATGCTGGAAAAACTGGCGCCCACGTGGCTTGCCGGTATGCCGGCGATCATTAAACAGGCCACCGCTACCGCCCAGCTCACCCAGGCAATGGTGAAAGCGATTGTCGACAGCGGCCTGGTGCCGGAGGGCGCCATCAGCCTGATTTGCGGCGGCGCGGGCGATCTGCTCGACCACCTCGATAGCCAGGACGTGGTGACCTTTACCGGGTCAGCCGCCACCGGCCAGCAGCTACGGGCGCACCCTAACCTGGTAGCCAAATCCATTCCCTTTACCATGGAAGCAGATTCACTCAACTGCTGCGTGTTAGGCGAAGACGTCACTCCGGAGCAACCGGAATTCGCGCTGTTTATTCGGGAAGTGGTCCGCGAGATGACGGCGAAAGCCGGGCAAAAATGTACCGCTATCCGCAGAATCATTGTGCCACTGGCTCAGATTAATGCGGTTAGCGATGCACTGATCTCCCGCCTGCATAAAGTAACCGTCGGTGACCCTGCGCAGGAGGGCGTTAAGATGGGGGCCCTGGTTAATAGCGAACAGCGTCAGGACGTACAGGAGAGCGTCAATAAGCTGATAGCCGCTGGCTGCGAAGTACTGCTCGGTGGAGAGGCGGATCTCAGCGCGGCCGGCGCATTTTTCCCGCCGACCCTGTTGTACTGCTCACAGCCGGATGAAACGCCGGCGGTTCACGCCATTGAAGCTTTTGGTCCGGTGGCGACGCTGATGCCGTATCGTGACCGCCAGCATGCGCTGACGCTGGCGCGCGCCGGCGGCGGCAGTCTGGCGGGGACGCTGGTCACCGCCAGCGGCGAGCTGGCGCGCGAGTTTATCCTCGGCGCCGCCCGCGCCCATGGCCGTATTCAGATACTGAACGAGGCGTCCTCGGTCGAGTCAACCGGCCACGGCTCGCCGCTGCCGCAGCTGGTGCACGGCGGCCCCGGCCGCGCTGGCGGCGGAGAAGAGCTTGGCGGGCTGCGTTCGGTGAAACACTATATGCAGCGTACCGCGGTCCAGGGCAGCCCAACGATGCTGGCGACCATCGGTCAACAGTGGGTGCGCGGCGCCCAGGTGAACGAAGACCGTATTCACCCGTTCCGCAAATATTTCGAAGAGATTCAGCCTGGCGACAGCTTATTAACCCCGCGCCGAACCCTGACCGAAGCGGATATCGTTAACTTCGCCTGCCTGAGCGGCGATCATTTCTACGCGCACATGGACAAAATCGCCGCCGCCGAGTCGATTTTTGGCGAGCGGGTGGTCCACGGCTATTTCCTGATCTCCGCCGCGGCCGGGCTGTTCGTCGATGCCGGCGTCGGGCCGGTTATCGCCAACTACGGGATGGAAAACCTGCGCTTTATTGAGCCGGTCAAACCGGGCGACACCATTCAGGTTCGCCTCACCTGTAAGCGGAAAACGGTCAAACGTCAGCGCAGCGCCGATGAGAAAGCCACCGGCGTGGTGGAATGGGCGGTGGAGATTTTCAACCAGCACCAGCAGGCGGTGGCGCTGTATTCCATTCTGACCCTGGTGGCGCGTCAACAGGGAGATTTCCCGGCGTGATAGCGAAAAATAGACCGCTGGCGCTCTGTTGGCCGACCCTTTAGCCATTGATACAGCAATCGGTTTGCAACGGTTTCGCCCCGGGAAGTCCTTTATGTTATCCGTGGCTTCAGCGCACATTGCGCTCCCGGTTAATCGTCTGCGTTATGCCTGGCATAGCGCAGGGAGCGCACAGGGGGCGGCCAGTCGC
>NZ_KV792611.1:138120-195866 GCF_001808265.1 Klebsiella sp. HMSC16A12 | reverse complement strand
CGGACCGTAGGCCGGGTAAGGCGTCAGCCGCCACCCGGCAAAAAAATCAGCGCACGTACTCAATGCCTCTGCGGAGGCATTTTTTACGCCCGTCTGGCAAAACTGACAAACAAGCTGGCAAAAGCAAACAAACGCCCCGGCGCCGCTGGCTGGTAGCTTAAGGATGACAAAGCCGACATTCGCAGCGGCAAGAGACAACACAACAATAAGATGAGGTCACAATGGCAAACGGCTTGAAATTTTCTCCTCGTAAAACCGCGCTGGCGCTGGCCGTGGCGGTGGTTTGCGCCTGGCAATCACCGGTCTTCGCTCACGGTAGCGAAGCCCACATGGTACCGCTGGATAAAACGCTGCAGGAATTCGGCGCCGATGTGCAGTGGGATGACTACGCGCAAATGTTCACCCTGATAAAAGACGGCGCTTACGTCAAAGTAAAGCCCGGCGCCAAAACGGCGATCGTCAACGGTAAATCCCTTGACCTACCGGTGCCTGTGGTAATGAAGGAAGGTAAAGCCTGGGTTTCCGATACCTTTATCAACGATGTCTTCCAGTCCGGTCTCGATCAGACCTTCCAGGTGGAAAAGCGCCCGCACCCGTTAAACTCGCTCTCGGCGGCGGAAATCAGTGAAGCAGTGACCATTGTCAAAGCCGCGCCGGAGTTTCAGCCGAATACCCGCTTTACTGAGATTTCCTTACACGAGCCGGACAAGGCGGCGGTATGGGCCTTTGCCCTGCAGGGAACGCCGGTCGATGCTCCCCGCACTGCCGATGTGGTGATGCTCGATGGCAAACACGTCATTGAAGCCGTGGTCGATCTGCAAAACAAAAAAATCCTCTCCTGGACGCCGATCAAAGGCGCCCACGGGATGGTGCTGCTCGATGATTTTGTCAGCGTGCAGAACATCATCAATGCCAGCAGCGAATTCGCTGAGGTGCTGAAAAAGCACGGTATTACCGATCCTGGCAAAGTGGTCACCACCCCGCTCACCGTTGGCTTTTTTGATGGCAAAGATGGCCTGCAGCAGGATGCGCGTCTGCTGAAGGTGGTCAGTTATCTGGATACCGGCGACGGCAACTACTGGGCGCACCCGATTGAAAACCTGGTGGCGGTGGTCGACCTTGAAGCGAAGAAAATCATCAAAATCGAAGAAGGTCCGGTGATCCCGGTCCCAATGGAGCCCCGTCCGTATGATGGTCGCGACCGCAACGCCCCGGCGGTGAAACCGCTGGAGATAACCGAACCGGAAGGCAAAAACTACACCATTACCGGCGATACCATTCACTGGCAGAACTGGGATTTTCATCTGCGCCTGAACTCGCGCGTCGGGCCAATCCTCTCAACGGTGACTTACAACGATAACGGCACAAAACGCCAGGTGATGTATGAAGGTTCCCTGGGCGGGATGATCGTCCCCTACGGCGACCCGGACGTCGGCTGGTATTTCAAAGCCTATCTGGACTCCGGCGATTACGGCATGGGCACCCTGACCTCGCCGATTGTACGCGGTAAAGATGCGCCGTCAAATGCGGTACTGCTGGACGAAACTATCGCCGATTACACCGGCAAACCAACCACTATTCCAGGTGCGGTGGCCATATTCGAACGCTATGCCGGGCCTGAGTATAAGCACCTGGAAATGGGCAAACCCAACGTCAGCACCGAACGCCGGGAACTGGTGGTACGCTGGATCAGCACCGTCGGCAACTACGACTATATCTTTGACTGGGTGTTCCACGACAACGGCACCATCGGTATCGATGCCGGCGCCACCGGGATTGAAGCGGTGAAAGGCGTGCTGGCGAAGACCATGCATGATCCCAGCGCCAAAGAGGATACCCGCTACGGAACGCTGATCGACCATAATATTGTCGGCACCACTCACCAGCACATCTATAACTTCCGCCTCGACCTCGATGTGGACGGCGAGAACAACACCCTGGTGGCGATGGATCCTGAAGTGAAGCCAAACACCGCCGGCGGCCCGCGCACCAGCACCATGCAGGTGAATCAGTACACAATCGATAGCGAGCAGAAAGCGGCGCAGAAATTCGACCCTGGCACCATTCGCCTGCTGAGCAACACCAGCAAAGAGAACCGCATGGGCAACCCGGTCTCATACCAGATTATCCCTTACGCCGGCGGCACGCACCCGGCGGCGACCGGTGCCAAATTCGCCCCGGACGAGTGGATATATCATCGCCTGAGCTTTATGGATAAACAGCTGTGGGTGACGCGCTACCACCCGACAGAGCGATATCCGGAAGGGAAATACCCGAACCGTTCCGCCCACGATACCGGCCTGGGCCAGTACGCGAAGGATGATGAGTCGCTGACTAACCACGATGACGTCGTGTGGATCACCACCGGCACCACCCACGTGGCGCGCGCCGAAGAGTGGCCGATCATGCCGACCGAGTGGGCGCACGCGCTGCTCAAGCCGTGGAACTTCTTTGACGAAACCCCTACTCTGGGCGAAAAGAAAAAGTAATCTTAACCAGCGGTGAAATCCAGCAGGATCTTACCGCCTCTTCCCGGCTGGCCGGCGGCGGCAATCGCCGCCCGCCAGTCGTTCAACGCTATACGCTGGGCCGGCGGCTGGGAGGTCGTCGGCAGGCGCTGCCAGATTTCGTCGAACGCTGCCCGCCACGCCGCCACGCTGAGTGTCGGCAGCGCCTCCCGCAGATGAAACTTGCGCACCGTCGCGCTACCGCGCGTCTGGGTCAGCGGCCGCCCGGATAACAGCCCATAGGAGATCAGGGTCGACGACCCGGGCAGCACCGACAGCAGCGTATTCGCCAGTTCGCCGCCCACCGCGTCAAACACCAGATCGCTGTGCTGGCTGACCTTCTCCATCAGCGCCCGGTCGGTATCGAGGATCGGATAGATCCCGGCCTGTTCCAGGCGCGCCCGATGCTGCGGCGAGCGAATAATCCCGCTCACCGAGCGGGCGCCCATCGCCAGCGCCCACTGTCCCAGCAGACTGGCGCAGGAGGACGATGCCGCGGTCAGCACGAGGTGTTTTCCGGCAACCGGCCAGCGCTTGAGCATCAGCATAGCCGTCAGCGGATTGATATACCCGCGGGCGGCCAGCAGATCGTCAACTGCCGGCGGCACCGGCACCAGCCAGGTCTCATCCAGATCGATAAACCGCTGCCAGGTGCCGCCTCCGCGCAGGGGTAGCACCCGCTGGCCCACGCACAGCCGGCTGCCGTATGGCGCGGCGTGGCGCGCAACCAGACAGAGGCATCGGCATCGCGCTGCGCCGGGAACCAGACCACCGACGGCAGCACCGTCGCGCCGCCGGTCAAGGGGGCAAACTGCTGGCGCTGCTCAACGCCGTTTTGCAGCACGCACACCACGGTGTCAGGGGAACACAGGGCCGTCAGCCAGGGGGCGATGGCCTCCGTCTGGGTGGTTTTCACCGCGACAAAGACCAGGTCGAAGGGGGCGGCTATCGCCATCGGGTCGGTGTGCACCGGGCCGGGCACCACGATCTCACCCTCGTCAGTGCGCAGCACCAGCGCCGAATGGGCGGTACGCCCGCAGACCATCGGCGCCCTCCCCCTCTCAAACAGGGCGGCGGCAATCGTGGTGCCGATGGCGCCGGGACCAATTAGCGCAACCTTAGGAAATGCTGTCATGCCGAAGACCTCCTGATGATTCACCGCCCAGATTAGGCAAAGATTGCCCTCCACAGTAGCGAGAAAGACCGGAAGTCGGCAAGGGGCGCGTCGGGAAAAGCCTTTCGCCTTCCCCGACGGAGGGCTAGTAGCGCACGCAGACGGATTTGGTTTCGCACCAGCCGTCGAGCCAGTCAGGGCCGAAATCGCGGCCGGTTCCAGACTGCTTCATGCCGCCGAAAGGCAGGTTGGCGTCAATCAGGGTATGGCTGTTGACCCATACCGTTCCCGCCTGCAGACGGTCGGTGTAGTTCAGGGCCTGGGTCAGATCGCGGGTCCAGACGCTGGCGGTCAGACCAAAATCGCTGTCGTTGGCCAGGCGCAGCGCCTCCTCGCCATCGGCCACTCGCACCAGGTTCACCACCGGGCCAAAAACCTCCTCACGGCTGAGACGCAGTCCGGCGTCGGGGTTTACCACCAGCGTTGGCGGAATATAGTACCCTCCCGCGTCTGGTCCGGCGCTGCCGCTGATAAGCTCTGCCTTCTGCTGGCGAGCCTCTTCGAGGTAGGCCGCCACCTTGTCGCAGTGGGCCCGGGAGACCACCGGGTTGATCTGCGCCGTCTCCTGCATCCCCGGCCCCACCTGCAGCGATTTCACCGCCTGCTCGAAGCCGCTGACCAGGGTGTCAAACAGCGGCGCTTCGATGTAGATCCGCGAGCTGGCGGCGCAGACCTGCCCCTGATTGAGGAAGCTTCCGGTCATCAGCCCCTCAATAACCCACTGGGGGTCGGCGTCTTTGAGCACAATCGCCGGATTCTTGCCACCCAGCTCCAGCGTCACGCGGGTCAGGCGGTCGGCAGCCACGCGGGCAATCTGTTTCCCGGTCGCCGTCGAGCCGGTAAAGCTAACCTTCGCCACCTGCGGATGGGCGGTCAGCGCCGCGCCGCAGCCGGCGCCGCTGCCGGTGACCACGTTGAACACCCCGTCAGGAATGCCCGCCTGGGTCGCCAGCTCCGCCACCCGCAGCAGGGTCAGCGGGGTGGTTTCCGAGGGTTTAATGACGATCGAACAGCCCGCCGCCAGGGCCGGCATGACCTTCCACATGCCGATCATCAGCGGGAAATTCCACGGGACAATGCCCGCCACCACCCCGACCGGCTCTTTTTTGGTCCACGCCTGGTAACGCGCCCCTTGCGGGAACGGGATCGAAACGTCCAGCGTCCGGCCGCTGATCTTGGTGGTCAGCCCCGCGGTGTAGCGCATCCAGTTCAGGGTGCAGCCGACCTCAAAGGCGCGGGAGATGGCAATGGATTTCCCCTGCTCGAGGGTTTCCAGTTGCGCCAGCTCCTCGCCGTGCTGCTCCACCAGATCGGCAAAACGCAGCAGGATGCGTTCACGGTCAGCCGGGGTGCGCCCGGCCCAGCGGCGATCGACAAAAGCGCGCCAGGCGGACATCACCGCCCGGTCGACATCCGCCGGGCTGGCGTCGGCGGTGGTGGCAATCGCCTGCCCGGTGGCCGGATCCCAGACGGTTAACCGGTTATCGCTCTGCGCGGCGCAGGGGGCGCCGTCGATGTACAGGCCATGCTGACGGTCTAAAAACTGCTGGACGCTGGCAAGCAGCGCTATCTGTGAGGTGGACATACCCTTTCCTTATTCTTCGCGGATAGTGCTTTCAGTCTATGTCTGGTTGGCGGTTGGCGCTTTTTTCTCTGTGACATTCGTTTGCGCCGCTGTGACAGTCGCCGCAATTCCGTCGTCTGCCCTCGCAGAAATGTGCCGCGGGTAATAGTTCTTTCATATACCCGCCATCGCGCCCTTGCCTGAGGCGACACAAATGCAACAATGCAGAAACATTATTATTACAGGAGAAGGGCGAATGATGACCACGGCAGAGGGGGGGCTGGCGTACCAGCGCTGGCTGGCGACGATCAATCAGGTCTGCGGCCATTTCGCCGCCCGGCCGCTGGAGGGGCGCTTCCACGGCGAGATTGACACCCGCTACGCCGGTAACCTCAAGGTCAGCACGGTCACCGCCGCCGGCGTTAATCTCTACCGCACACACAATGAGATAAAACGCGATAACGACGCCTGGTTCTATACCGTGTTTCAGCTCGCCGGCGAAGCCATCATCGAACAGGACGATCGCCAGGTGACGCTGGCGGCAGGCGATATCACGTTAATCGACGCCGCCCGCCCCTGCTCGATTGTCTGGCAGCAGACCTCGCGTCAGGCCTCGCTGCTGCTGCCGCGCCAGCGGGTGGCGCCCACAGGGGACATCACTACCGCCTGCCGGCTGGACAAATCTCTGCCAATGGTCCAGCTCAGCCAGCGACTGCTGCTGGAAAGCATGGGCGGCACGACGCTCTCCGCCAGCGAGAGCGAAGCCGCGCTGGAGGCGATCGCCTGCCTGTTGCGCCCGGTGCTGCATCAGCGCGATCCTGCCCCTTCCCGGCGGGAAAAGCAGTTTCAGAAGATTATTGCGTTAATCGATGCGTCCATTCAGTCGGAGCATCTGCGTCCGGAGTGGCTGGCCAGCGAGACGGGCATGTCGGTACGCAGCCTGTACCGGCTGTTTGCCGACCAGGGGCTGGTGGTGGCGCAGTATATTAAGAACCGGCGGTTGGATCTGTGTGCCCAGGCGTTACAGAATGTCCATGACGATGAAAAGCTGGCGGGGATCGGCTACCGCTGGGGCTTCAGCGACCACAGCCATTTCTCCACCGCCTTTAAGCAGCGCTTTGGCGTCACCCCGGGGGAATACCGCAAGCGCTGTCGCTAATTATTTGCGCAGCCACTGGCCGTTCAATCCCTGGACGTACTCCCCGGGCTGCGCGCGGGCCACCAGCTTCTGCCCAGCCATTTTCGCCACTTCATCCACCGGCAGATTGTTGTCATCCGCCAGCTGCTGGTAGCTTTCGCTGCGCGCGGCGTTAATCTGCTTTACCAGCGCCAGCGTCTCTTTATCCTGACGCAGCGGCGCGAGATAGCCGTTCAGCGTCTCCCCCACTCGTCCCTGCTGGCGCGCTTCGCTCAGGGTCAACGCCAGCGCGGGCGCGCTGAGTAAAGCCAGCGTCAGCGCCGCGGTTAACAGTCGTTTTCTCATCGTCGCCTCAGAACAAATCGCTGCGGGATTTGAGCAGGTTTTCCACATCCTTATCGACCTTGATATGGATCTCATGCTCAATTTTGACATTCATATTGATGGTGATGGGCTCTTTCGACGCCGCGATTTCGATGCGCGGCGTACAGCCGGCGAGCAGCATCGACGCCACCATGGCCAGTAACAGCTTCTTCATTTAGGTTCCTTACATGTCTTACCGTCCGTACAGCGCCGTACGGGCAGCGTAGCATTCTGCTCGAGCCACGCCTGTAAATTGTCGCCGAAGCGCAAACTGCGCCACAGGTCGAAAATATTCTCTTCATGAGCGTAGTTTAAATGCACGGTACTGCTTTTCCCTTCCACCCGGCTGGTGCCGTTGATGCTGGCCTTAAGCGTCAACACGCCCAGATTATCGAGGTTAATCTGCGTCCACGAGCGGGAGATTTCCATATAGCGCAGCCAGTTAATCGCCGCCCCGGCGGAGACGTTATCCGCCACCAGCGCATCGGCGGTGTCTTTATCCAGCCGCAGGGTCATCGGTCCGTCATTGCGCAGCCAGCCGTCGTGGATGATCCATTGATTATTCTCCAGCCACAGCGGCAGCGCGCCGCTCACCGCGCCGGACATGGCGAACTGTTTCACCTTGACGGCGCTGGTCAGTTCGCTGCTGGAGATATGCTGCAGGCGGATCAACGCCGGGTCGCGCTGCGGCATACGCAGCTGCAGCAGCGTCAGTTTCCCGCCTAACAGATCGACGCTGACGTCGCTGAGCTGCAGCGGATTGGCCTCGCTCCACGGCCAGGTGCCCTGCAGGTCCGCCGTCAGATTACGCGCGGTGACCTGGTTGACGATTTCGCCAATGCGCAGGGAGACCGGGCGGCGGATGCCCAGCTGCCAGTGACCGTCGCTGAAGCGGAACGGCAGGACGAAATCGACGCCGTTGATCTGGTTATCCGGCATCCAGGCGCTGCCGCCCTTCAGGACGCCATGGCCGCCCGCCTCAAATCCCTGCCCGGCTGCCGCCGAGAAGGCCACCTGCGCGTAGAGACTGCCTTCGCGCAGGTTCATCTTCCAGTCCGGCGGCACCAGCGGCTGGAACACCGTTAGCGACTGTTTTGGCCACCACGCCTGGCCGCGCAGCCGTTCGCCATCCCAGCGCCCGGACAGACGCACCGGACCGATAGCCTCGGCATGCAGGGCGCCGGTGAACTGGAACCACGTCGGGTCCCGACCGTCGAGAGCGAATTTCAGCGTTGAGGCCGGGAGATAGCTGCCGCCGGAGAAGGTGGTTTTGGCGGCGTCCAGCGACAGCGCGCCGGTTAACCGCGGATGCTCAGCATCGCGCAGCCAGCGGATCGGCTGCTCGAGGGTCAGACGCGGGGTGCTGACCCGCATTGTGCCGTACTCAAGCTTATCGAAGCCGGTGGAAAGGCTGCTCAGGGTAATAGCATTGTCGCGCCACTCCCCGCTGCCCTTCACATCCCAGCGCGCCTGCATCGGGGTAAAATGTCCCTCGCCCCAGTAGCGCCACTGCCAGCGGCCGCTGTCGGGCAGAAAATCGCTCGCCTGACCGTCCAGATGCAGCGTAAAGTCGCCCATCTGCTGCTCATGGGCGCGAAGGATCGCCTGCAGGCGGCCATCGACGCCCTGCTGAGTGACCTTAACCCCGGCCAACGGCCAGCGGATTTCGTCAATATTCAGCGCGTCGATCACCCGCCCGCGCGAGCGCAGCAACGCACCGGGGTGAAAAGCCAGCTGCGGGCTGATCAGCGGCCCGCTGAGCTGAGCCGGCAGCGCCGCGTATAGTATCATCTCCCCCAGCTTGGCCTCACCGGTGAGCCGCAGCGGCAGATCGCTGTTATCCATGTTCAGCTTGCCCGGACCAATATTCAGTACCGCATTGCCCTTCCCGGCATGCCCCTCGGTGAGAACATTCAGGCGACCGCTGACGATCATCTGTTCGGTGCCCTGCTGCCAGTTACCCACCGACAGCGCCACCCGCCCGCGCAGCGGATACGCCTCGTAACGGGTGCGCCAACGGCCGTCGCTGATGGTGATCCGCTCCGGGGTGATCTCCCACGGCAGGTCCAGAATAGGCTCTACCTCACCCCGCGGGGTGACCAGCAGCTGGCCGCGATTGTGCTGCCACTCGAGCTCAGCATCGATCCATTCCGCAGTCTGCGGGAATTCGAAGGTGCCCTGCATCTGGCCGTCGACCGGCAGACCATCCGGCACCAGCGGCAGATGGAAGGTCCCCACCAGCTTCACCGGCGGCTGATCGTCAGTCAGCCGGGCGCTGAACTGGCTGACGGTGAGCGCCTGGCCGCGCAGGCGCGCCTGCAGACTCAGTTCCTTCCCGGCAAAGCCGATATCCTGCTGCGCAGGCGTTAATGACATTACCAGCCGCCCCTGCCATTTCTCCCACGGCGACAGCCGCAGATTGTCAATGGTTAACCAGCTATAGGGCAACATCGATTGCCATTCGGCAAGCGTGCGCGGTGAACCGGGAGAGGGATCGCTGGCCGGCAGTTTGCTCAGGCAGGCGCTGTTGATCTCCAGCTGGCCAATATGCAGCCGCCAGCGGCTGGGACGCGAGAGACGGGCATCGGTCACCCGGGCGATTTCACAGTCGCCCACCAGATAACGCAGATCGGGGATCAGCAGGGCCGACCGCGTCAGGCGCGGGCTCTCCTGCAAAGAGATACGCGTGCCCACGGGCAGCCAGATGCCCGCCAGCGTCGGCACCCAGTGGGTTAGCGTCAACAGCAGGGTTAGCGGCAATAACACCAGAACTAACACCAGCGCGATGGCGGCTTTATATTTACCCTTCATGGGCAGTTAATATCCTGATTCAACATAAGTAAAAGCCGAAAGGCGTCCATTGTGACACGTTCGACCAGTGAGTGAAAGTTTACGGCCTGTTAAAGCATAGTTGCCAGCCGGACTCGCGGCGCGACGTTCGGCCATTATCATTTAACTGTTGTTTAAGTCGCCCCTGCCACACTCCAGCCAGACGGGAATAGCTTGCGGGAGAGGCGGTGTCGTTAATTATCTCGCTCATAGAGAGCGCACAGGACCACTATCCATGGGTATTGCTGATTGTTTTTCTGCTTACCTTCACTAAATCCTGCGCATTGGTCTCGCTGGCAATCCCCGGCACCTCCGGCCTGCTGCTGCTGGGGACATTCGCTTCCGCCAGCCTCGGACATTTCCTGTTAATGTGGTCCAGCGCCAGCCTCGGCGCCATCGGCGGATTCTGGCTATCGTGGCGGCTGGGCATTCGCTACCGTCATCGCCTCACCCATCTACGCTGGCTGACCGCCGAGCGTCTGGCCCGCAGCCGCCTCTTCTTTCAGCGCTATGGCCCGTGGGCTATCTTTTTCAGCCGCTTTCTCTCTCCCCTGAGGGCTACGCTGCCCTTCGTTAGCGGCGCCAGCAGTCTGCCGCTGTGGTCGTTTCAGCTGGCTAACGTCAGCTCCGGTCTGCTGTGGCCGCTTCTGCTGCTCGCCCCCGGCGCTTTCAGCCTCAGTTTGTGGTGAAAAAACTTTGTCTTTCAAAGAGATTCCGCAAGTCCGCGATATGCTCTAGAATTAGGATTAGCACCCTCTCATTAAACTATTTTTTAATAATTGTACGATTATTTTAAATATGCTACCGTGACGGTATAATCACTGGAGAAAAGTCTTATGAAAATCGCGGTTTATAGTACGAAGCAGTACGATAAAAAGTACCTGCAGCACGTTAATGATGCATACGGCTTTGAACTGGAATTCTTCGATTTCCTGCTGACAGCGAAGACTGCCAAAACCGCCAACGGTTGCGAAGCGGTATGTATCTTCGTCAATGACGACGGCAGCCGCCCGGTGCTGGAAGAGCTGAAGGCCCACGGGGTGAAATATATCGCCCTGCGCTGCGCCGGGTTTAACAACGTCGACCTTGAGGCGGCAAAGGAGCTTGGCCTGCGCGTCGTGCGCGTTCCAGCTTACTCTCCGGAAGCGGTCGCTGAGCATGCGATCGGCATGATGATGTCGCTCAACCGCCGCATCCACCGCGCTTACCAGCGTACCCGCGATGCCAATTTCTCCCTCGAAGGCCTCACCGGCTTCACCATGTACGGCAAAACCGCCGGGGTGATCGGCACCGGGAAAATTGGCGTAGCGATGTTGCGGATCCTTAAAGGCTTCGGCATGCGCCTGCTGGCGTTCGACCCGTACCCAAGCGCCGCCGCGCTGGAGCTGGGTGTGGAATATGTTGACCTCGCCACGCTGTACAAGGAATCGGACGTGATCTCCCTGCACTGTCCGCTGACCGACGAAAACTACCACCTTCTCAATCGCGAAGCCTTCGATCAGATGAAAGACGGGGTGATGGTGATCAACACCAGCCGCGGCGCCCTGATCGACTCCCAGGCGGCCATCGACGCCCTGAAGCACCAAAAAATTGGCGCGCTGGGGCTGGACGTTTATGAGAACGAACGCGATCTGTTCTTTGAAGACAAATCCAACGACGTGATCCAGGACGATGTCTTCCGCCGCCTCTCCGCCTGCCATAACGTGCTGTTTACCGGCCATCAGGCGTTCCTCACCGCCGAGGCGCTGATCAGCATTTCGGAGACCACTCTGGGTAACCTGCAGCAGGTCGCCAACGGCGAAACCTGTCCAAACGCCATCGTCTGACGCCTTTCCCTTTTGTGCTCCTCTCCCGGGGGGAGCACATTCAGATAATCCCCACAGATCCCTGCTGCGATACCGTTACACTGGCTTGGTTTTATTAGTTATGTGAATGTTTTGGAGTGAAAATGAACAAATTTGCGGCGCTTCTGGCGGCAGGTATGCTGCTGTCCGGCTGTGTCTATAACAGTAAGGTGTCCACCGGTGCGGAACAGCTGCAGCATCATCGCTTCGTGCTGACCAGCGTCAACGGCCAGGCGGTCAACGCCAGCGACCGGCCGCTGGAGCTGAGCTTCGGTGAGAAGATGGCTATTACGGGCAAGATGTATGTATCCGGCAATATGTGCAACGGCTTTAGCGGGGAAGGTAAAGTGTCGGACGGCGAGCTGAAGGTCAAATCGCTGGCGATGACCCGGATGCTGTGCCACGACGCCCAGCTCAATACCCTGGATGCGACGATCGACAAGATGCTGCGCGAGGGTGCGCAGGTCGATCTGACGGAAAACCAGTTGACGCTGGCGACCGCCGACCAGACGCTGGTCTATAAGCTCGCCGACCTGATGCACTAGCCGGCGTTGAGGTGCCGCTGACGCTGCCCCGCGACGGGGCCGCTGTTAGTAGCCGCAGCTGCCGCCCGCCAGCGCCTGCTCGCTGCAGCGTTTGCCGTTCGGCAGCGCGCACATGCCAATCGCCGAACCATCGAGCTGACGAGCCACCGATAACGAGCCGCCTATCATGGCGCAGTTGGCCTGACCGGCGTCGCTCATCGCCGCCCGCATTCCCGGCGTGACGTGCGCCGCCGTGGCCTGCTGAACGGGTTCACTACTGCACGCGGACAGCAACAGCGCCGCACATCCTACTAACATCGCAGCTCGCATTCTCTCTCCCCTCGGAAACATCTTAAAAAAGCAAACCCCAGAATAATAGGCAGCGTGGCGGGCGGCGTCGAGAGGGGAAGTACGTATTTATGCGCCTCATTAACATTTTCTAGCAAATTTTCGCCAAAAGCTTGATCTGCCTCGGCCATGTCGCCCGGCGCAGGTGGTTCCTCTCCCGGCAGGCAGCCATTTTCTCCGCGAACCACGCAAAATATTGATCTGGTCACGGGTACCCGGCGCATTGAGGACACAAATGCAAAAATGGCGGGGTCAGCGGTTTGCTAAACTACCCCTTATATAATTACAGGGCGCGTCGCGGTTTCACGCGTCCATTCTTTTGCGCAATGTAAGGGTGTCTTCATATGATTACGATTGATGGTAATGGCGCGGTCGCTTCCGTCGCGTTTCGCACCAGTGAAGTTATCGCCATCTACCCGATCACGCCCAGTTCAACGATGGCGGAACAGGCTGACGCCTGGGCCGGCAATGGGCTGAAAAACGTCTGGGGCGATGTTCCCCGCGTGGTCGAAATGCAGTCGGAGGCGGGCGCCATTGGCGCCGTACATGGCGCGCTGCAGACCGGCGCCCTCTCCACCTCCTTTACCTCATCGCAGGGCCTGCTGCTGATGATCCCCACGCTGTACAAACTGGCCGGCCAGCTGATGCCGTTTGTGCTGCACGTCGCCGCCCGCACTGTCGCTACCCATGCGTTGTCGATCTTCGGCGACCATTCCGATGTCATGGCCGTCCGCCAGACCGGGTGCGCCATGCTGTGCGCCAGCAGCGTCCAGGAAGCGCAGGATTTCGCGCTGATCTCGCATATCGCCACCCTGCAAAGCCGGGTGCCGTTTATTCATTTCTTTGATGGTTTCCGTACTTCGCACGAAATCAACAAAATCGCCCCGCTGGCGGATGACACTATTCGCGCCCTGCTGCCGCAGGATAAGATCGCTGAGCATCGCCAGCGCGCGCTCAACCCGGAACACCCGGTGATCCGCGGAACCTCGGCCAACCCCGACACTTACTTCCAGTCCCGGGAAGCTACCAATCCGTGGTACGACGCGGTGTATGACCATGTCGAGAAAGCGATGGACGACTTCGCTGCCGCCACCGGCCGTCAGTACAAACCGTTTGAGTTTTACGGCCACCCGCAGGCAGAGCGCGTGATCGTCATTATGGGCTCGGCCATCGGCACCTGCGAAGAGGTGGTCGATGAGTTGCTGAGTCGCGGCGAGAAAGTCGGCGTGCTAAAAGTCCGCCTCTATCGCCCGTTCTCCGCCGCCCACCTGCTGGCGGCACTGCCGGAGAGCGCCCGCGCGGTTGCCGTACTGGATCGCACCAAAGAACCCGGCGCGCTTGCCGAACCGCTTTACCTCGACGTGATGACCGCCCTGGCGGAAGCCTTTAACCGCGGCGAGCGCGAGACGCTACCGCGCACTATCGGCGGCCGCTACGGTCTCTCCTCCAAGGAGTTTGGTCCGGAATGCGTGCTGGCGATATTCAGTGAACTGCAGGCCGCCCAGCCGAAGCCGCGCTTTACCGTCGGGATCTATGATGACGTGACCAACCTGTCGCTGCCGTTGGGCGAAAATACCCTGCCGGCAGAGGCCAAGCTCGAGGCCCTGTTCTACGGCCTCGGCAGCGACGGCAGCGTGTCAGCCACCAAAAACAACATCAAAATCATCGGCAACTCGACCCCATGGTTCTCCCAGGGCTATTTTGTCTATGACTCGAAGAAAGCGGGCGGCCTCACCGTCTCGCATCTGCGGGTCAGCGAAAAACCGATTCGTTCATCGTATCTGATTTCGCAGGCTGATTTCGTCGGCTGCCACCAGCTGCAGTTTATCGATAAATACCAGATGGTCGAGCGGCTGAAGCCCGGCGGCATTTTCCTGCTCAACACGCCGTACAGCGCCGATGAGGTCTGGTCCCGCCTGCCCCAGGAAGTCCAGGCCACACTGAATCAGAAAAAAGCGCGTTTTTACGTGGTCAACGCGGCAAAGATCGCCCGCGAATGCAGCCTCGGGGCGCGCATTAATACCGTGATGCAGATGGCCTTTTTCCATTTAACCCAGATCCTGCCGGGTGATAGCGCGCTGGCGGAACTGCAGGCAGCCATCGCCAAAAGCTACAGCAGTAAAGGTCAGGAGCTGGTGGAGCGCAACTGGCAGGCGCTGGCCCTGGCCCGTGAATCACTGGCGGAAGTACCGCTCCAGCCGGTGAACGCCAGCAGTCCGAACCGCCCGCCGGTGGTCTCCGACGCCGCGCCGGATTTCGTCAAAACGGTCACCGCCGCGATGCTGGCCGGACTCGGCGATGCGCTGCCGGTCTCTGCCCTGCCGCCGGACGGCACCTGGCCCATGGGGACCACCCGCTGGGAGAAACGCAACATCGCCGAAGAGATCCCCATCTGGAAGGAAGCGCTGTGTACTCAGTGCAACCACTGCGTCGCCGCCTGCCCGCACTCGGCGATCCGCGCCAAAGTGGTCGCCCCGGAAGAGATGGAGAACGCCCCTGCCAGCCTGCATTCGCTGGATGTGAAATCCCGCGATATGCGCGGGCAGAAATACGTTCTGCAGGTCGCCCCGGAAGACTGCACCGGCTGCAACCTGTGCGTCGAAGTGTGCCCGGCAAAAGACCGCCAGAACCCGGAGATCAAGGCCATCAATATGATGTCCCGCCTGGAGCATGTGGAAGAGGAGAAGGTCAATTACGAGTACTTCCTCAACCTGCCGGAAATCGACCGCAGCAAACTGGAGCGCATTGATATTCGCACCTCGCAGCTGATTAGCCCGCTGTTTGAATACTCCGGCGCCTGCTCGGGCTGTGGCGAAACGCCGTATATCAAACTGCTGACCCAGCTCTACGGCGACCGAATGCTGATTGCCAACGCCACCGGCTGCTCCTCCATTTACGGCGGCAACCTGCCCTCGACACCGTACACTACCGACGCCAACGGCCGCGGCCCGGCGTGGGCCAACTCGCTGTTTGAGGATAACGCCGAATTCGGGCTCGGCTTCCGCTTGACCGTCGACCAGCATCGCCAGCGCGTGATGCGCCTGCTGAGCGAATTCGCCGACAAACTGCCGGTAGAGCTGAACGCGGCGCTGCACGCCGAGGCGACGCCGGAAGTTCGCCGCGAACAGGTGGCGGCCCTGCGTCAGGCGCTGGCCGGCGTGGCGGGAGCTGAAGAGCTGCTGACCGATGCCGACGCACTGGTGGAGAAATCCGTCTGGCTGATCGGCGGCGACGGCTGGGCTTACGATATCGGCTTCGGCGGCCTGGACCATGTACTGAGCCTGACGGAAAACGTCAATATTCTGGTGCTGGACACCCAGTGTTACTCCAACACCGGCGGGCAGGCGTCAAAAGCCACCCCGCTGGGAGCAGTGACTAAGTTTGGCGAGCATGGCAAACGCAAGGCGCGTAAAGATCTGGGCGTCAGCATGATGATGTACGGTCATGTTTATGTGGCGCAAATTTCGCTGGGCGCGCAGCTGAACCAGACGGTAAAAGCGATTCAGGAAGCGGAAGCCTATCCGGGGCCATCGCTGATCATCGCCTATAGCCCTTGCGAAGAGCATGGCTACGATCTGGCGCTCAGCCACGACCAGATGCGTCAGCTGACCGCCACCGGCTTCTGGCCGCTCTACCGCTTCGACCCGCGTCGGGCAGATGAAGGCAAGATCCCGCTGGCGCTAGATTCCCGTCCGCCATCAGACGCGCTGGCCGAGACGCTGCTTAATGAGCAACGTTTCCGCCGCCTGAACCCCCAGCAGCCTGAAGTGGCGGAGCAGCTATGGAAAGACGCCGCCGCCGATCTGCAGAAGCGCTATGACTTCCTCGCCCAGCTGGCTGGCAAAGCGGAGAAATCGCCAAGCGAAGGTTAACCGCCCCGTCACCTTTGTCCATAAAAAAAGCCCGAACACAACGTTCGGGCTTGTCGTTTTACCGATAAACAACATCATTCCGCAGAATGAGACGGCAACAATAAATTATTGGCATGACAATAAAGGCATATAACGCGCAAATAATACGTGATTAGCCCGGGCATGTATAATTTTTATTTTGTATATTATCTATAAATGCATTCAGCATAATTATCACCATTTCATTGGTATTATTTATTTTAGATTTTACTTATATCGTAACAATTGAGTCTTACCGGATCTCAGACCGCTCCTTTAGCATGAGTTCACTTCCCACCCGGAAGTTAAAACATAAAAACAGTTAAAGGAATTTCTTCATGAAAAGAAAAGTACTGGCCCTCGTTATTCCGGCTTTATTAGCCGCCGGTGCCGCGCATGCGGCGGAAATTTATAATAAAGACGGGAATAAATTAGATCTCTATGGCAAGGTAGATGGTCTGCATTATTTCTCCAGCGACTCGAAAAAAGACGGCGATCAGACTTATTTACGTTTTGGCTTTAAAGGCGAAACCCAGATCAACGATATGCTTACCGGCTATGGCCAGTGGGAATATAACGTTCAGGCCAACAACACCGAGACCTCCAGCGATCAGGCGTGGACCCGTCTGGCATTCGCCGGTATCAAAGTGGGCGATTACGGCTCCTTCGACTACGGTCGTAACTACGGCGTGCTGTACGACGTTGAAGGCTGGACCGATATGCTGCCGGAGTTCGGCGGCGACTCCTACACCTATGCGGATAACTTTATGGCAGGCCGCGCCAACGGCGTCGCAACCTACCGCAACAGCGATTTCTTCGGTCTGGTGGAGGGTCTGAACTTCGCCCTGCAGTATCAGGGTAAAAACGAAGGCCAGAACGCGCAGGATATCAACGTCGGCACCAATAACCGCAGCAGCGACAGCGATGTTCGCTTCGACAATGGCGATGGTTTCGGCCTCTCCACTTCCTACGACTTCGGCATGGGCATCAGCGCGGCGGCAGCTTACACCTCGTCTGACAGTACAGGCGACCAGCAACACTATACTCACACCGAACGATACGCCAAAGGCGACAAAGCGGACGCCTGGACCGCCGGCCTGAAGTACGACGCCAACGATATTTACCTGGCGACCATGTACTCTGAAACCCGCAATATGACGCCATACGGCTCTACCAGCAGTACCAACGGTGGCGGTATCGCCAATAAAACGCAAAACTTCGAAGTCACCGCGCAGTACCAGTTCGACTTCGGCCTGCGTCCGGCCATCTCCTACCTGCAGTCCAAAGGCAAAGATCTGTACAATAACGGCCGCTATGCCGATAAAGATCTGGTCAAATATATGGACGTTGGCGCGACCTATTACTTCAACCGTAATATGTCCACCTATGTTGATTACAAAATCAACCTGCTGGATGGTAACGACAAATTCTACGAAGACAACGGTATCTCTACCGATAACATCGTCGCCCTGGGCCTGGTTTACCAGTTCTGATGCGCCTGCCCGCCGGTTCCGGCGGGCTTTCCCCCTCCCGCCTCGCTGCAGATAAAACAAAACGCTATATCTCGCGGGCTAAAATAGCCGTCCGTTTAATGATATAGTCATGGCCAGTCAGTGCTTGCCCGAGGACGTCCATCATGCACCACCATCCGGTAAAATCTTCCCGAATTATCTCCGTCGCCTACGATGACGCCTCCGCCACACTGGAAATCTATTTCTATCACCAGCCGCCATTACAATATACCGGGGTCCCACCGCGTATTTTTCATGATTTTTTACAGGTGGTGTCAAAAGGCCGGTATTATGACGGGGTGATCAAAGGAAAATTTCCCGAACGCAAGCTACGTTAATGTCAAAGTGTGACTGCGGTCATGATACAAAACGTGCCCTAATACCGTACAATATGAAGGGATACTTAAACAGGAGGTTTTATGAGCAGAATGATTCTTGTCCCTATCGATATCTCTGATAAAGAATTTACTGAACGCATTATCAGTCACGTTGAATCGGAAGCGCGGATTGACGACGCCGAGGTGCATTTCCTCACCGTGATCCCTTCTCTGCCCTATTATGCCTCACTGGGAATGGCCTATACCGCTGAGCTTCCCGGCATGGATGAGCTGCGTGAGGGTTCTGAAACGCAATTGAAAGAGATCGCGAAGCAGTTCTCCATCCCGGAAGACCGGATGCATTTTCACGTCGCGGAAGGATCGCCAAAAGATAAAATCCTTGCGCTGGCCAAGTCGCTGCCAGCCGACCTGGTGATCATCGCTTCGCACCGACCGGATATCACAACTTATCTGCTGGGCTCCAACGCCGCCGCGGTGGTTCGTCACGCCGAGTGCTCGGTACTGGTGGTCCGCTAACGCCGCAGCCCGCCGCCCGGCGGGCTTTTTATTTCCGCATCAGCCGCCCCCGCCTGGCTGCTCGCTGCCGAAAGTGCCGGAAAGATGCTGACATTCCGCCCCTGAATCCGTACCATACACGCCACGGTTGCCTGTCAAACCTCAATAATTGCTACGCGCCAGCGCCACGTTGTTCAGCGGCTGGCAGAATGCGTGCTCTTCTGATGCCACACTATGAATTGAGCCACTATTACATGCTGCAAAACCAAGAAATCAGTAAAAAAGAAAAGTACAACATCGATAAGCTGCAGAAACGTCTGCGCCGCAACGTCGGTGAGGCGATTGCCGACTTCAATATGATTGAAGAGGGCGACCGCATTATGGTTTGTCTTTCAGGCGGCAAGGACAGCTATACCATGCTGGAGATTCTGCGCAATCTGCAGAAAAGCGCGCCCATCTCCTTCTCGCTGGTGGCGGTGAACCTCGATCAGAAGCAGCCAGGGTTCCCGGAGCATATTCTGCCGGCGTATCTGGAGCAGCTGGGGGTTGAATACAAGATTGTCGAAGAGAACACCTACGGCATCGTCAAAGAGAAGATCCCGGAAGGAAAAACCACCTGCTCGCTGTGCTCTCGCCTGCGTCGCGGCATCCTCTATCGTACCGCCACCGAGCTCGGGGCGACCAAGATCGCCCTCGGCCATCATCGCGACGATATCCTGCAGACGCTGTTTTTGAATATGTTCTACGGCGGCAAAATGAAAGGGATGCCGCCGAAGCTGATGAGCGACGACGGCAAACACATCGTCATCCGCCCGCTGGCCTACTGCCGCGAAAAGGACATCGAGCGCTTCTCCCAGGCCAAAGGCTTCCCGATTATTCCGTGCAACCTATGCGGTTCGCAGCCAAACCTGCAGCGCCAGGTGATCGCCGATATGCTCCGCGACTGGGATAAGCGTTATCCTGGGCGCATTGAAACCATGTTCAGCGCGATGCAGAACGTGGTGCCTTCGCACCTGAGCGACGTCAATCTGTTTGATTTTAAAGGTATCACCCACGGCTCAGAGGTGGTGGATGGTGGCGATCTGGCGTTTGACAGGGAAGATATTCCCCTGCAGCCCGCCGGCTGGCAGCCGGAAGAAGAAGACGCCCGTCTCGATGAGCTGCGTCTGAACGTGGTGGAAGTGAAATAACCCTCACGCGTCTCAGGCAGCCGCCTGAGACGCACTCTCCTGCCCTTACTTCAGCAGTCGTACGCGGCAGGATTTACCTTTGATCTTGCCATTTTGTAACTGCTTATACGCCTTCTGCGCCATATTCTGGCGGATCGCCACATAGACGTGGGCCGGGTGGACGGTAATTTTGCCGATATCGGCACCATCAAAGCCCATATCCCCGGTCAGGGCTCCCAGCACATCTCCCGGGCGCATTTTCGCCTTTTTCCCGCCGTCGATACACAGCGTCGCCATCTCCGCCGTCAGCGGCGCGATGGTGTTGCCCGTCGGCGCCGGCAGCCAGTTCAGGGAAAGCTGCAGCATGTCGGCCAGAATAGTGGCGCGCTGCGCCTCTTCCGGCGCACAGAAGCTGATGGCCAGCCCTTGTTCACCGGCGCGGGCGGTACGGCCGATGCGGTGAACATGCACCTCCGGATCCCAGGCCAGCTCGAAATTCACCACCAGCGCCAGGGATTTGATGTCCAGACCGCGGGCAGCGACGTCGGTCGCCACCAGAACCCGGACGCTGCCGTTAGCGAAGCGCACCAGCGTCTGATCGCGATCGCGCTGCTCAAGGTCACCATGCAGCGACAAGGCGCTCTGCCCGGCGGCGTTGAGCGCATCGCAGACCGCCTGGCAATCGCGTTTGGTATTGCAGAACACCACGCAGGATGCGGGCTGATGCTGGCTGAGCAGGCGCTGCAGCAGGGCAATCTTACCGTGGCGGGAAATTTCAAAGAACTGCTGCTCAATCGCCGGGAGCGCATCGACAGTGTCGATCTCAATGGTCTGCGGATTGCGCTGCACCCGGCCGCTGATCGCCGCGATTGCCGCCGGCCAGGTAGCAGAAAACAGCAGCGTCTGCCGGTCAGCCGGTGCGAAGCGGATCACCTCATCAATGGCATCGCTAAAGCCCATATCGAGCATGCGGTCCGCTTCGTCCATCACCAGGGTCTGCAGCGCGTCAAGGGAGACCGTTCCCTTCTGCAGATGATCGAGCAGACGGCCCGGGGTGGCGACGATAATATGCGGGGCATGCTGCAGGGAATCTCGCTGGGCGCCAAAGGGCTGCCCGCCGCAGAGCATCAGAATCTTGATGTTCGGCAGGCAGCGCGCCAGGCGGCGCAGCTCGCCGGCGACCTGATCGGCCAGCTCGCGGGTCGGGCATAACACCAGCGACTGGGTCTCGAAGCGCGCCGGATCGATATGCTGCAGCAGACCCAGCCCAAATGCGGCCGTTTTTCCGCTGCCGGTTTTTGCCTGCACGCGCACATCTTTCCCCGCGAGGATCGCCGGCAGGGCGGCGGCCTGAACCGGGGTCATCGACAGATAACCCAGCTCGTTAAGGTTGGCTAATTGGGCGGCAGGTAAAACAGTCAGGGTAGAAAAAGCGGTCACAATGTATTCTCGTATTAAAAGGCAGACAATCTGCAGGCGCGTATCCTCGCAGATCTCCGCGCCTGATGCGACAATTTAATCGGCTCTTCGTCAGGCGGCGGATCGGGCTGGGGCTGCGGACGCGGTCGTGGGTCGGGTAAAGGAGCCGGATCGTTCGGCTCGGGCGAGATAGGGATAGACTGGGCTGTCAGCTCTGAAGCGTAATACATAGAGGCCTCCCGGAGAGTGATACGGGCGTACCCGCAGGCGTCAACGGCCAGAAACCGTCGGGTGTCTTAGTAAGGGTAGAAGCTGGTCCGGAGAGCGCAAAAAAAAAGCCGACTCAACAAAGCCGGCGTCGTACGAATCAATTGTGCTATGCAGTAATTCAAAAAAGGAAGTAAGACAATATGGAGCGCAACGCCCATCGCTTGACGTTGCATTCACCTGCGAGAGAGATATTGCCCTGAATGGGTAGATGGTTTATTGATTTCGCTCAAACATTGCCGGGTTTTCCCGGCACTACAGCCGCTAAAAGGCGATTCTTTACAGCCATTTACTGCGATGTAACCACCACGCAACACCACCGATGACAACGACTAACATCAAGCAGAAAAGGCTAAACCCCAGATGCCAGCTGTTGCCAGGGATCCCGCCGAGGTTGACGCCGAACAGGCCGGTTAAAAAGGTGCTGGGTAGAAACACCATCGCCATCAATGACATGGTATAGGTCCGCCGCGCCAGCGACTCCTGCATAATCTGGGCGATCTCGTCGCTCATGATCGCCGTCCGCGCGATACAGCTGTCGATCTCATCCAGACCGCGCCCCAGCCGCTCGGCGATATCCTGCATTCGCCGCCGCTGATCGTCACTCATCCACGGCAGCCGCTCGCTGGCCAGCCGGGCATAAACGTCGCGCTGCGGCGCCATATAGCGGCGCATCACAATCAGCTGCTTACGCAGCAGCGCGAGAAATCCGCGCGGCGGCACCTGCTGATCGAGCAGGTCGTCTTCCAGGTCGATAATGCGATCGTGCAGTTGTTCGATAAACTCGCTGGCATGATCGGTCAACGCATCGCAGACCTCCACCAACCAGCTGCCGCCGTCCGTCGGGCCATTACCTTCCTTCAGGTCGCCCAGCACATCGTCCAGCGCCAGCACTTTGCGCTGACGAGTGGAGACGATCAGCCGCTCATCCATATACAGGCGCATCGCCACCAGCTGGTCGGGCCGCTCATCGGTACTGCCGTTGATACAGCGCAGGGTGATCAGCGCCCCGTCACCGATCCGCGTCACCCGCGGCCGGGTGCTCTCCCCCGCCAGGGCATCGCGTACGTTATTGGGCAGCAACGGGGTGGCCGCCAGCCAGTCGGCGCTGTCGCTATGGGTATAGTTGAGATGCAGCCAGCAAGGCTTGTCTTTGTCGATAATATCGTCATCGGCGAGCGGCTTAACGCCCCCCTGCCCGTCGAGCACCCACGCGAAGATCGCGTCCGGTATCTGCAACTCCGAGCCTTTAATCGCGTCCACTCAACCTCCGTTAATCCATATCTGCTAAATTACGCGCCTTCTCTATAAGGTACGCGAAAGCGCGCATTCTTGCTTTTAATGACCCGGAAATACAGGCCTAGTCGCTTCATTGAAAAGCGCTTTCGCCCCGGTCGCGGCGCTCCCCTCATTTAACGTTAAAACTTAGTGAAATCAAGTTCTTCACGATTCAACACATACAGAGCGACGTTTTGCCGTTTATTTTGCAACTTCTTGCTGTATTATGCTGTTTATTGCGTTAATTTGCGGAGTCAATAGCCATGCATAAGCTCGCCAGGCAAAAACATATTCTCGACAGGCTTAGCGAAACCGGTCAGCTGAGCATCAGCGAACTGGTTGCAGAGCTGCAGGTGTCGGCCGATACCATTCGCCGCGATCTGAGCGACCTGGAACAACAGGGCGTGCTGCAGAAAAGCCACGGCGGGGCCATCGCCCTTAACGTCCCGGCCATGACGCGCCAGGGCAGAAACGCTCTTCTCACCCAGACCAAGCAGCGCCTGGGTCAGCAGGTCGCCGCGCGCATTCCCTCTGGCTCGACGCTGTTTCTCGACGCCGGAAGCACGCTGTTGGCGGTGGCAGCCCAGCTGAAAGGGCCGTTGACCGTGATCACGGCATCTCTGGATATCGCTCAGCTGTTCAGCGACCGTGCCGATATCCAGCTGATCCTGCTTGGCGGCCAGTGGGATAGTAAACAACGGCTGTTCGCCGGCAGCGCCACCCTGGCGCTGGTCACCCGCTACCGGGCCGATATCGCCATTCTCGGCGCCTGCGCGCTCCATGCCGGGCTGGGGCTGAGCGCCAGCCAGGAAGCTGATGCCGACGTTAAACGCGCCATGCTGGCCGCCAGCGCCGAGCACTGGCTGGTGGCGGACCATACCAAACTCAACCGCTGCGAACCGTGGCGGGTGGCCGGGCTCAGCGACATTCACCATCTTTTTCTTGATCGTCCCTGGGCTGAGCTGGGGGATGACCCCGCCCTCTCTGTACATATTGCTGACGCTTAACAACGTGGAGAACCTGATGAGTAACAACACGATAAATATCGCCCTGATTGGCTACGGATTCGTCGGTAAGACCTTCCACGCGCCGCTTATCCGTTCGGTGCCGGGGCTGAACCTGGCGTTCGTCGCTTCCCGCGATGAAGAGAAGGTCAAACGCGACCTGCCGGACGTCACGGTGATCGCCTCCCCGGAAGCTGCGGTCCAGCATCCGGACGTTGACCTGGTGGTCATCGCCTCTCCTAACGCCACGCACGCCCCGCTGGCCCGCCTGGCGCTGAACGCCGGCAAACATGTGGTGGTGGATAAGCCCTTTACCCTCGATATGCAGGAGGCCCGGGAGCTGATCGCCCTGGCGGAGGAGAAACAGCGTCTGCTCTCCGTCTTCCATAACCGCCGCTGGGACAGCGACTATCTCGGGATCCGTCAGGTGATTGAGCAAGGCACCCTCGGCGCGGTGAAACATTTCGAGTCGCATTTCGACCGCTTCCGCCCGGAAGTCCGCGTCCGCTGGCGCGAGCAGAACGTCCCGGGCAGCGGCTTGTGGTTCGACCTGGGGCCGCACCTGATCGACCAGGCGCTGCAGCTATTTGGTTTGCCGCAGTCGGTGCAAGGTAACATAGCCACCCTGCGCGACGGGGCGGAGATCAACGACTGGGCGCATGTGGTATTAAACTACCCGGCGCATAAAGTGATCCTGCACTGCAGCATGCTGGTCGCGGGCGGCTCGTCGCGCTTCACCGTGCACGGCGATAAAGGTAGCGTTATCAAAGCGCGGGCCGACCAACAGGAGAGCCAGCTGCTGGCGGGCGTGGTACCGGGCAGCGCCGGCTGGGGCCAGGATGACGACCCGCTGGTTATCTATGATGCCTCGCTGCAGGCCCACGCGCAGGCTACCCCGCAGGGCGATCAGCGCCAGTACTATATGCTGATCCGCGATGCGCTGAAGGGCCAGATCGCCAATCCGGTGCCGCCGGTGGAAGCGCTGGCGGTGATGGCCGTTCTGGAAGCGGCGGTGCGCTCTGCTGAAAGTGGTATGGTGCAGACCCTGGACCTGTCCGACGACGAGCGCAACACGCTGCGCTAATCCGCCCTGTTCTCCGGTTACCTGCGCGGCCCGCAGGTAACCGCTACTTTTGCGCCACCTTAGAAAAAATCACTATCTATCCGCAGATTAACATTGCTTTATCCTGCTCCATGGTGCAAAGCACCGCTGGAAATTTCAGCCAATTGGGAGGAGGATAGAATGCAGATCGATCGTAATGAGAAAGAGGTTGCTGACGCTGTGGACGCGGCAACCGTACTACCGGACAGGAGAAGCGCATGTATTACACGTTAGGAGATACCACTCTCCATTTTTATCGCTATCAGTGCAAATTTTACGTCGCCCACTGGGAAGGGGGTAACGTGATGAGCGAAAAATTTAAATCGTTTATCGAACAGATCACTGAGAAGACCGGGCTGGATGCGAAACGCGTCGAGACCGCCGCGCGCGATTATTTTACTAACGTGGATTAACAGGCAGTGCTGTTCGTAAGAGACAAGCTGGTGCGGTAGCCGCGCAGGCTAACCCCACCTTTCACCGCCAGGACGCCTCGCGCCGCCTGGCGGCTTCTCTATTCTGCCAGCATTAAACGGTAGTCAGTTTTGCCAGAATGGCGGCGAAGGCGTCATTAACCTTATCGCCGGCGAGCAGTTTTTTACGCAACGTGAAGCTTCTGCCGCTGGAACGGATCAGCAGCCGGACTTTCGCATCATTATTGCTGCGTTCAACTACGGCAACATCCCGCAAGGGAATAACGTAGGTATCGGCATAAAGCCCCGGCGTAAATATCATCGACTCGCCGCTCACGCCAATCACCACCCGATTTTGCAGACGATAGCCATTGCACAGCGCAACAATACCGGCGGCAATAAATACTCCGCCTATCCCCATGCCAATCATTAAAATAATGATCCCGGCGATGAGCGCCAGCGCCCCTTGGGGATAAAAGCCTGAGGCATTAAAGGTTAATAGCTGCTGGTTATCAGCCTCGCCCACTGCCGTGGTTGATCGCCAGGGCGTAAATCCGGCGTTAATCCGCGTTTGCAAGCTGAACAGACTACCCACCAGAAAGATCACGCTGGCGGGCACCATCACGATGCCGCCAACAAACGCCAGGACGATGGCCAGATAAGGGTAGCGGCCTGACAGCATTATGCTGATCGCCTGAACCACCACGGCAATAAACAGGGCCAGCACCAGCCAGGACCATACGCCGTCCGCCCGACTATGGAAGTTCAGCTGTCCTTCATCAAGTAATAAATTTCGCGCGACAAAACAGATAATAATATTGACGAACAGGCCTATCCAGGCCAGCTTGTGCACATGCTTCATACCCTACTCCATTATGGTTTTTACTATTCCATTTCCAGGCATTATTAAATACAGTCTCAATGCCGGCTGGATAGTAGCAAAGCGGTACGCAAGATCAATAAAAAGCGCGCGGTCTCCTCACATTCTAATTTATATTCAGCGTGATATTGTTAGTTATCATTTATCGTAATTATATAAACCATCCTATATATTGGCGCTATATATTTTCAGCGCAATAATATCGCCCTGCCGCCAGGCAGGGCGTCGCAGATTAACGCTCCTCAAGCGCCGCCACCGGCGCCGGCGCGCTTTTCCTGCGCAGCAGATAGCCTGCAGCAAGGATCAGCAGCCATACCGGGATCAGGCAGACGGAGATGCGGATGTCCGGGGTCAGATACATCACCCCGAGGATCGCGGCGAGAAACAGCAGACACAGCCAGTTTGTCAGGGGATAGGCGAAACTCTGGAAAGCCGTTACCTTCCCCGCCCGCTGCATGGCGCGGCGGAACTTAAGATGAGTGATGCAGATCATCGCCCAGTTGATGACCAGGGCGGCCACCACCAGGGCCATCAGCAGGGCAAAGGCTTTCCCGGGCATCACATAGTTAATCACCACGCAAAGCGCCGTGGCGACGGCGGATACCGCCAGGGCGGTCAATGGGATCCCGCGGTGGTTCACCCGCAGCAGCGCACGCGGGGCGTTGCCCTGCTGAGCCAGGCCGAACAGCATCCGGCTGTTGCAGTAGACGCAGCTGTTGTAGACCGACAGCGCGGCGGTGAGCACCACCAGATTGAGGGCGTTGGCCACAATATTGCTGTCAATGGCGTGAAAGATCAGCACAAAGGGGCTTCCCCCTTCCACGACGTTCCGCCACGGGTAGAGTGACAGCAGGACCGCCAGCGACCCCACGTAAAACAGCAGAATACGGTAGATCACCTGGTTGGTGGCTTTGGGAATGGTTTTATGCGGTTCGTCGGCTTCCGCCGCGGTGATCCCCACCAGCTCAAGCCCGCCGAAGGAGAACATGATCACCGCCATGGCCATCACCAAGCCCGTGATGCCGTTAGGGAAAAATCCCCCGTCCTGCCACAGGTTGGCCACCGTCGCCGCCGGGCCGCCGTGACCGCTAAATAACAGATAGCAGCCAAAGGCGATCATGCTGATGATGGCGGCCACTTTGACAATCGAGAACCAGAACTCCAGCTCGCCATACACTTTGACGTGCGTCAGGTTGATGGCGTTGATCGCCACGAAGAAGATCGCCGCCGACAGCCAGGTGGGTACCTCCGGCCACCAGTACTGAATATAGATCCCCACCGCCGTCAGCTCCGCCATGCTTACCAGCACGTACAACACCCAGTAATTCCAGCCGGACATAAACCCGGCGAAGGGCCCCCAGTAGCGGTTGGCGAAATGGCTGAACGACCCCGCCACCGGCTCCTCTACCACCATTTCGCCAAGCTGACGCATGATAAAGAAAGCGATAACCCCGGCGATGGCGTACCCCAGCAGGACCGACGGGCCTGCCATACGGATCGTTTGCGCGATACCTAAAAACAGTCCGGTGCCGACCGCCCCCCCGAGGGCGATCAACTGGATGTGGCGGTTTTTTAACCCGCGTTTTAACTGATGCTCTTGCTGCGTTGTCATCTCTGACCTGCCCCTGTCTGTAAAAAGTCACGTTCGCCGGTAGCAACTTTCAGGCCAGCGGAGCGTCTTGCAGCGTCAGACAAAAATTAATTAATTGAAATATATTCAAATATTCTTTTCAAATCAGTTCCGGTAGCTGGTCATGTCGGCGCCGACCTGGCGCATCACACGCGAAAACTGGCCAGATAACGCACAGATCATGAGAAAAAGAGCGGATTAATGCATGAACCTGACCCGTTTTGGTGCACCCGGTTTGCCGCCGTCCGCTCAGGCTTCACGCCAGGCAAAAAACTGTTAGGCTGGTAGCCACTTTTACGTTCCGCTAGTGGCCACTATGTACAACATCGACGACTATGATCTGAAAATACTTACCCTGCTGCAGGCCAATGGCCGTTTAACCAATCAGGAGCTGAGCGAGCTTATCGGCCTGTCCGCTTCCCAGTGTTCGCGCCGCCGTATCGCCCTTGAACAGGCACAGCTTATCCTCGGCTACCATGCGCGTCTGGCGCCGGATGCCGCCGGGCAGGAGATGCTTGGCCTGATTGAGGTGCGTCTGCTGAATCACACCCCGCAATGCGTGGAGAGCTTTCATCAGATGCTCAGTGAAGTGGACGCCATTCTGGACGCCTGGAAAACCACCGGCGACGCCGATTATCTGCTGCGGGTAACGGTCCCGGACCTGCCCGGTCTGAGCCATTTGATCAGCCATATTCTGGCGCAAAACAAAGGGGTGGCCCATCTGAAAACCGCCGTCGTGCTCAACCGCCTTAAAGAGAACGGCCAGCTGATGCCGGGCACGACCCCGCTGCGCTGAACCGGGGCACAGTGCCCTGCGCTGGTGCAGACGCGGGGCCAGACAATGCGCGACAAGCGGCAAATTCGCACAATTCACGCATTCGGAAACCATAAAGCGCACGACCCGTGCAATTTCCTCTTCCTGTCAGAACAACAGGTTAGGCTAAACCACGGCTATTTTTTCCGCAAACGCTCGCCAGGGCACGCTCCTCTGGTGCGATTTTTGCAAACAAGAGCTTATCCTTGTTAACGAAAAGATAGTGCTTATTTATGGATAACGTCCTTTCCCCTGAAAAACTGACCCACACCTGGCTGGAGGATGCCCTGGCGCTGCTGTTCGGCACGCTGATGATCTCCTTTGGCATTATCCTCTTTCGCCAGGTTGGCGCCCTGACCGGCGGGACGGCGGGCATGGCCTTTCTGATCCACTACGCCACCCACTTGCCGTTCGGCGTGGTTTTCTTCGCCATTAATCTGCCCTTCTACTGGCTCTCCGTCCGGCGGATGGGCGCCGCCTTCACGCTGAAAACCTTCTGCGCGGTCGGACTGGTGTCGCTGTTCTCCGACCTGCACGGCTACTTTATCCATGTCGATCGCCTGAACCCCTATTACGCCACCCTCTTCGGCAACATCATGGTCGGCATCGGCTTTGTGGTGCTGTTCCGCCATAAAGCGAGTCTCGGCGGCGTCAATATTCTGGCCCTCTATCTGCAGGATAAAAGCGGCATCAGCGCCGGTAAATTCCAGATGGTAGTGGACGCCTGCATCGTCACCGCCTCGCTGTGGGTGGTTAGCCTGCCGATGCTGCTGGTCTCTGTCCTCGGCGCCGTGATTTTGAATTCGATTATCGCCATGAACCACCGCCCCGGACGCTATGCGGTGTAATGGCTTCACCTTTAACGGTCATTTCAGGAGTAACCACTGTGTTCCAGAACGTTGACGCCTACGCGGGCGATCCTATCCTGTCCCTGATGGAAGCCTTTCAACAGGATCCCCGGGCAGACAAAGTTAACCTCAGCATCGGGCTGTACTATAACGAGCAGGCCATCATTCCTCAGCTGGAGGCGGTCCGTCAGGCCGCTGACCGGCTGCAGAGCCAGTTGCAAAAGGCCAGCCTCTATCTGCCGATGGAGGGACTGGCGCCCTATCGCCGCGCCGTCCAGACCCTACTGTTTGGCGAACATCATCCGGCGTTGCGTGCCGGACGCATCGCCACCATCCAGACGCTGGGCGGCTCCGGCGCGCTGAAGGTGGGCGCAGATTTCCTCAAGCGCTACTTCCCCGACTCCGCGGTCTGGGTCAGCGATCCGACCTGGGAGAACCATGTGGCCATCTTTGCCGGGGCGGGCTTCGAGGTGCATACCTATCCCTGGTTCGACAGGGCCACCCGCGGGGTCAATTTCCCCGCTATGCTTGCCGCCCTCCAGCAGCTCCCGCCGCGCAGCATCGTGCTGCTCCATCCTTGCTGCCATAATCCGACGGGGGCCGATCTCACCCCCGAGCAGTGGGATCGGGTGATTGAGGTGGTGATCGCCCGGGAGCTGATCCCGTTCCTCGATATTGCCTACCAGGGCTTTGGCCGCGGGCTGGATGAAGATGCCTATGCCATTCGCGCCATCGCCAGCGCCGGGCTGACGGCGCTGGTCAGCAACTCGTTCTCGAAGATTTTTTCGCTGTACGGCGAGCGCGTCGGCGGCCTGTCGGTGGTCTGTGACAACGCCGATGCCGCCGGGCGCGTGCTGGGCCAGTTGAAAGCCACCGTGCGCCGCAACTACTCCAGCCCGCCGGGGTTTGGCGCCCAGGTGGTGTCGCAGGTGCTCAACGATCCCGAGCTGAATGCCCTGTGGCAGGAAGAAGTGGAGGCCATGCGCACCCGCATCAGCGCCATGCGCGTCGCGCTGGTGAAGGCCCTGCAGGAAGCCCTGCCGGCGGGGGATTTTTCCTATCTGCTGACCCAGCGCGGCATGTTCAGTTACACCGGCTTTAGCGCCGATCAGGTAGACGTTCTGCGTCAAGAGCATGGCATCTATCTGATCGCCAGCGGTCGGGTCTGCGTGGCCGGGCTCAACCACGGCAATATTGCGCGGGTAGCCAGCGCCTTCGCCGCGGTCTGCGCACGCTAGCCGGGTCAACCCCGGCGCGGTAGAGCGATTAATCGCGACGCAGCCGGCGAGCCAGGCGGGTCCCCAGCGTCTGAATAAGCTGGACAATAACAATCAGCACCAGGGCGGTAGTGAGGGTGGCGAAAGCGTCGAAGCGCTGATAGCCATAGGTAATAGCCAGATCCCCGATTCCCCCGCCGCCCACTGTACCCGCCATGGCTGTGGCGCCGAGCAGACCGATGGTCGCCGTGGTGAGGGCCAGAATCAGCGATGCCGCCGCCTCCGGCAGCATAAAGTGCCAGACAGTCTGCAGCGGGGTTGCGCCCATGGCGTCCGCGGCCTCGAGGATCCCCTCATCCACCTCCAGCAACGAGCTCTCCACTAATCGGGCAATGTAGGGGGCGACAAAGACGATCAGCGGCACGATGGCTCCCGCGGTGCCGATAGTGGTGCCCACCAGCAGTCTGGTAAAGGGCAGGATCACAATCAGCAAAATGATAAACGGCAGCGAGCGCAGCACGTTAATCAGCGGATTCAGCGCCTGATGCACCACCGGGTTGGCCACGATGCCGCCGGGACGGCAAACCACCAGCACAATCCCCAGTGGGACGCCGATCAGCGCGCCAAAGCCCAGCGAGACGGCGACCATAATCAGCGTGTCATGCAGCGCCAGCAGAAACTGATCCCCGGTGATGGCGGTATCAATAAGATCAAACATGGGTGATTTTCACTCCTGCATCGACCAGATGGGTGATGGCGCGGTCGGTTTCGTCAGGCTCGCCGAGAAGCTGCACAATCATAAATCCCAGAATCCGGCCCTGAACTTCAGACATGCTGGCAAACAGGATATTCACCTCGACAGCATACTCGCGGATCAGGTGGTTAATAATCGGCTGCTGCGCCGTCGCGCCGACAAATTCGAGGCGTAAAGCCCGGGCGCCGTTATCGCGCTGCAGGAACGACGCCACCCGCTGCGGCAGGCGGTCGTGCACCACCGACTGCACGAAACTGGCAGTGACCGGATGCTGCGGCTGAGCAAAGAGATCAAAAACCGCCCCCTGTTCAACGATACGGCCCGCCTGCATCACCGCCACCTTGTGACAGATTTTCTGGATCACCGACATCTCATGGGTGATCAGTACGATGGTGATACCATACCGACGATTAATCTCCTGCAAAAGCAGTAAGATCTGCACCGTAGTGTGGGGGTCGAGCGCCGAGGTGGCTTCATCGCACAGAAGGACCGACGGGTTGGTGGCCAGCGCCCGGGCAATACCGACCCGCTGCTTTTGTCCGCCCGACAGCTCATTAGGGTAGCTGTGGATTTTGTCGCTCAGATCGACGAACGCCAGCAGTTCCGCCACCCGCGCATGGATAAAGGCCTTGTCGCGCCCCTGTAAAATAAGCGGGATGGCGATGTTATGAAAAACGGTTTTCGAATTCAGCAGATTAAAATTCTGAAAGATCATGCCGATATCTTTTTTGATGGCCTGCAGGCGCTGGCCGCTGCAGGCCTGTAGCGGCTCGCCGTTTAACAGTACCTCGCCCTCGCCAGGCGTTTCCAGACGATTAATCAGCCGTAATAAGGTGCTTTTTCCTGCCCCGCTGTAGCCAATAATGCCAAAAATATCGCCTCGCTCAATGCTGAGATTAATATCCTGCAAGGCCAGAACCGGATGTCCTTTCCTGGAAAAGCTTTTACTGACGTGGCGAAATTCTATCATCGCGTTATTCATTTTAAATAGTCAGGCAGCAGGTAACCATCATACTGCGGATGGCTGAGAATATATTTTTTGAACTCGGCCGAGTGGTAGCCATCGATAATATCTTTGGCAAACTGCGCCTTCTGATTTTTACCGGCGACGGTCACGACATTAATAAAATGGCTGGTGGCTGCTTCCAGCTTTAATGCCGAGGTCAGGGACATACCGCTGGAGACGGCAAAATTGCCCTGAATCAGGCCATAGTCGACGTCCGGCAGAGCGCGAACCTGCTGGGCATTATCCATCTCTTTTAGGACAATTTTGTAAGGATTATCTACGATGTTACGCTGCGAAAAAGTGGCCGGATCGCTGTCTGGTTTAATTTTCACCCAGCCAAGGCTCTCCAGCACCAGTACCGCGCGATATTCATTTGACGGCTGGTTTGGTACCGACACGACGGTGCCCGCCGCCGGGGTCCCCAGGGTGGTCAGTTTCCCACCATACAGCCCCATCGGCGGCGTGGGGACCTGCACAATGCCCACGTTATCGATCCCCAGCCGCTCATTAATTGCTTTCAGATATACCGGATGCTGCATAATATTCGCTTCGATATCGCCGCGGGCTACCGCGTCATTCACCTGAATACCGTCGCTGAAATCCTTATATTCGATTTTATACCCTTTACTCAATAAATAGGGCGCGACGCCTTTCTCAAATTGTTCTTTATACGGCCCGGGGTTAAAGCCGACGCGGATAAGATGAGCGTCGGCGGCGGCATAAAAAGAGGTGGCCGACAACAGGGCGAGAGCGATCCCGCGGGCAACTGACTTGTTCATAAGGTATTTTCCTGGAGGGTTGGCGATATTGAACGATTAAATCACAGCCGATTGTGGGTTGTAAGCCAGAACGCCGAATTTCCTTTTGCTAATTCCTCATTAACTTTTGCTATACCGACATATCTTAAAAACAAGAATCTTTTGCGTATATTGTTATTTAGCCAGCCGCTATAAATCCCTTAAAGATGGTCAATTATTCGTGATTTAAACCGGGAATGTTATGCCTGATTTTACTGCTTCGCCGCTGGTGGACGCCCTTGAAGAGAATCTGTTCAGCCTGCTGGAAAAACTGGCCGCGGAGGTCAACACCGAAGCGCTGCCGCTGATCGATCTTTCCAGCGGCAGTCCGGATCAACCCACCCCGCCGGAAGTGATTGACTCGCTGCAGAGCGCTATTCATCGTCGTGAAAACCATGGCTACCCGTCGTTCTGGGGCAAACCACAGGTCCGCGAGGCGATCGCCCGGTTCTATCGCCGGCAGTATGATGTGGAACTCGATCCGCACAGCGAAGTCGCCGTGTTTCAGGGGTCGCATATCGGTATAGGCGGCATCCCGCGGGCGCTGCTCAGCCCCGGGCAATACCTCATCTCCACCGATCCCTGCTATCCGATTTACCGCTCGGCGGCGCTGCAGTCCCAGGCGGCGTTTTATGGCCTGCCGCTCAGGGCGGAGAACCATTTCCTGCCGGATTTTAACGATCTTCCCCGGGAAGTCGCTGACAAGGCCGGGCTGGTGGTGCTTAACTATCCGCATAATCCAACCGGCGCCCTCGCCACGCCGGCGCTGTTCGCCAGCGCGCTGCAGTTTGCTCGTCGTCACCAGGTGCCGATCCTCCATGATTTTGCCTATGCGGCCATCGGCAGCGCGGCCAGCGATGCGCCGCTGAGCCTCTTCTCCCAGCCCGACGCGAAAGCATGGGGAGTGGAAACCTATACTTTTTCCAAGACCTTTAATATGGCCGGCTGGCGCTTCGGCTTCGCGGTCGGCAACGCCTCGATTATCCGGGCGTTTAAAAAGCTGCACACCCATAGCTACAGTACGGTGTTTGGCGCGATTCAGGATGCGGCGATCGCCGCGCTCAACCTGCCGGCCGAACGGATTGCGCAGCTGACGGCGGTCTATCATCAACGTCGGGAGTGGGTTCTGCGTCGACTGGCTGCGCTGCGCTGGCCGGCGCGTGACGCACAAGGCACTTTCTTCCTCTGGCTCGGCGTACCGCCCGGCTACCGTTCGCAGGAGTTTGCCCGTCTGCTGCTGCAGGAAGCGCATATTCTGGTGGCGCCGGGCACTGGTTTTGGCGCAGGGGGGGAAGGATTTATTCGCATCAGCCTGACCGCAGGGGACGAGGCGCTGAGCAACGCGCTGGACCGTCTTGCCCGGCTGGCGCTGTTTTAGTCCGCCGCCGGGAGAAGCAAAAACGCAACCCTGGCCGTCGGGGATTACCCGGCTGACGAGTCCATCACCGACAGCACGATTTTGCCCTCAAGATGCCCCTGCGCTGCTCGCTCATGCGCCATCTGCGCCTGCGCAAGGGGGAAAACGCTGTCAATTGCAACCTGGATGACCCCGGCGTCCAGCAGGTCGGCAAGCCGGGCGAGCTGCGCGCCGCTGGAGCGTACCTGGGTGGTTGAGACCGTCACTCCGCGCTGTCGCGCCTCTTCCGCCCCGGCAAAGCCGAGCGGAAAGATCGGGTACAGCGCGCCGCCGGGTCGCAGGGTACGCAAAAAACGGCCGCTGGCCGGCCCGCCCGGCGCATCAATGACCAGGTCCAGGTCACGCACCGTCTCTTCCACTGCGGTGGTTGTATAGTCGATAACGCTATCCGCGCCGAGCTGACGTAAGAAGGCTTCATGGCGGCCCGCGGCGACGGCAATCACCTCGGCACCCTGCCACTTTGCCAGCTGCACGGCGAAATGACCGACTCCCCCTGCCGCACCGTTGACCAGGACGCGTTTACCCGCCAGCGGCACCGGCCGATGCGGCCCCGGCTGCAGCGGATTCGCCACCTCATGCCCGGGATCGATCATGAACTGCCAGGCTGTGAGGAGCGACATCGGCACCGCGGCGGCCTGCTGATGGCTCAGGGTTAGGGGTTTGCGAGCGAGGTCGCTGACCGGCACGCTAACGTACTCGGCGTAAGCGCGGCTGCCCCCTGCCGCCCCTTCGGGAAAACGCGCCATAGCATACACTTCGTCGCCGACCGCCACCTCCCGGACGTCATCCGCCCGCGCCACCACCACCCCGGAGAGATCGGTCCCGAGGATCAAGGGAAAGCGGACCTCGGGCCGCCACTCCGGGGGCAGCTGTTGATAGCCATCGCGCAGATAGCTGTCCGGCGGGTTCACGCCCACCGCGTGCACCTGTACCAGTACTTCACCGGCCTGCAGGACCGGCATGGGCGCATCCTCATAGCTCAGGACTTCCGGCCCGCCAAAGGCGTGCTGTTGAACGGCCTTCATCATCTGCGTCGACATCGCTTTCTCCTCATATGGAAATGCGTTATATTTAACGGAGCACCGCTCCGAATATATGGAGCAGTGCTCCGATTGTCAAGGAACGCCAATGAGAGCTGATGCCAGAAAAAATTATGACCTGTTGATCGAGGTGGCCCGGGACGTCTTTGTGGAGCAAGGCGCTGAGGCCTCGCTGCGCGATATCGCCCGCCGGGCGGGCGTCGGAATGGGAACCCTCTACCGCCACTTTCCCAACCGCGACAGCCTGCTGGAAGCCCTGCTCCGCAGCCGCTTTGCGGCGCTAACCGCCCGGGCTGAGTCGCTTCTGCTCGCCGCCGATCCTGCCGCGGCGCTGCTGGAGTGGCTGGCCGAGAGCGTGGCGTTTACCCATCAGCATCGCGGGATCATCGCCCCGCTGATGAGCGCCATCGACGATCCTGAGTCCGCCCTGCACAGCGCCTGCGTTGCCCTGCGCGCCGCCGGTACGTCGCTGCTGACCCGCGCGCAGCAGGCCGGGCTGGCACGGCCAGATCTCAGCGGAGAGGAGCTGTTCGATCTGATCGCCGCGCTTGCCTGGCTGCGGGAGCAACCGTCCCATGCCCCGCGCGCAGAGCGGATTTTAGCGGTGCTGGCCGACGCGATCCTGACTGCCGGCTAGCGGCGGCCGGTCACCGACGAGACAGCGCGCCTGGCGCTAACGAAACGCCCGCCTTTAACGATCAAACGCCCAGCTGGCCGCGCTGGTCAGCGCCCGCTCGAAGGCGGGACGGCCGGGGCCGGCCAGCCAGCCGGCGAAGGTGTGCAGCTGCGGGTGCAGCTGGCGCATGGCGTCGAGGTCGGCGTGCCCGGCCAGCCGCCCGTCGTCCACCAGCCCGGTCAGCTTGTGCAGAAAAGGACTGGCGGCCAGCACCTCGTCGGAAAATCGCGAATAGGGGATCGGCCGTCCCGCCGCCGCGGAGAATAACCCCTCCAGCTGACAACCGGTCACGCTGTCGCTGGCGATCTCGAACGTCTTGCCGGCAAACCGCGCCGGCGCGGCAAAAACCGCCGCGACAAGATGGCCGATATCCTCCACCGCCAGCACCTGCATTCTCCCCTCCGGCAGCATAAAAAATTGAAAACGACCTTCATCAAGGCCAAAACCAGGCATCACCAGCAGCTCCATAAAGGTGGCGGGCCGCACGATGGTCGCCGCCAGCGGCAGGCGGCGAATATGCCGTTCAATTTCCGCTTTGGTGTCATAATGCGCTACGCCGGTCGGCGTCTCCCCCGTCGCGCTGCCGGAGCTGTACACCAGATGCTTCACCGCGCACTCGACGGCGAGATCGGCGATGGTTATCCCGTAGCGTACCTCCTGCTCATCGGTCACCGTCCCTCCCGGCGAACTGGGCTGGACGCTGAAGACGCCGTCGACCCCGGCCATCGCCGACCGCATTGCCGCCCGGTCTTCAAAGGTACCCACCACCAGCTCGGCTCCCCGCGCCGCCAGCGCAGCGGCCCCGGCGGAGAAAGGATCCCTGACCAGCGCCCGAACCCGCCAGCCGCGGTGCAGCAGCGCCCGCGCCACCGAGCCGCCCTGCTGACCGGTGGCGCCAAAAACCAACACGGTTTGCGCATTATTCATCACTGTTCCCCTTATCTGCAGCCTGTTTCCCGGCCTCTCGCCAGCGATAGTCACCTTGCTTATCCTTCTCCAGCCAGCCGCAGGAAGGCCCGGCAAAATGCCCGGTGAACCATTGAGCATGATGGCTTGCCCCCCACGCCATCATCTCCCGTCGCGAGACTTCCGCCTGCCGGGGATCGCCGCAGAACGCTGAATTCCACTGCGGATGGGCAAACTGGATCGGGGAATGCAGAAGATCGCCGGAGAAACAGGCGTAGTCATCTCCAGCGGCGAGGACCAGCGCGGCATGGTCCGGACTGTGGCCGGGGGTGGGAATAAAGTCGATCCGTCCGCCGACCCGCGGCCGGGTCGCCACATCGACGGTCTCCAGCTGGCCGGCCTCAATCACCGGCAGCAGGCTGTCAAGCCACAGCGCCCGGTAGCGTTCGCTGTTTTTCACCCGCGACAGCTCTTTTGCCGAGCACAGATAGCGGGCGTTGGGAAACAGCGGCACCCAGCGATCGTCCTGCCAGACGGTATTCCATCCGACATGGTCGGTATGCAGGTGAGTCAGTAGCACCAGGGTCACGTCCTCCGGGTTCACCCCCGCGGCGCGGAGATTCTCCAGATACGGCGTGTTAAGTTGATGATAGAGCGGATTGCCGCCGCGCTCCCGACCATTGCCGGTGGCGGTATCGATAACAATCAGATCGTGGGGGGTCTGCACCACCCAGCTGTGGATTGACAGCGCAATCGGCTGAATAACGGCCTCCGCCTCCGCTACCGGGAACGCCTCTGGATAGAGCGCCGCCGGCTGCAGGGAAATCTCGCGCTCCGGCACTTTGAAAATCAGGCTATCGCCTGTCTGGTAAGTTTGCATCACTCCCTCCGCGCGCATTGCGCTGATTGATTTATCGGGGTGATATTCACTATGCTGCCGGGATAACCCACATTCAAATTGATTATCATAATGAACAAAATCATTGAAAATGATTTTAGTCGTATCGATCTGAATCTGTTGACAGTCTTGATGGTGCTGTACCGCGAAGGGAGCGTCACCCGCACCGCAGAGGTACTCCATCTTGGCCAGCCGGCTATCAGCGGGGCGCTGAAACGGCTGCGCGAGATGTTTGACGACCCGCTGTTCGTCCGCAGCGCCAGAGGCATGCTGCCGACGCCGCGGGCGCAAGCGCTGATGACCGACCTGCAGCCGCTGATGGAAAACCTGCATTCGGCGATGTTTGGCGCCGGAGAGTTCGTCCCGGCGCGCGCGCAGCAGCTTTTTCGCATCGGCCTCAGCGACTGGAGCGAACACTGGCTGATGCCCCCGCTGTTACCCGGGCTGATGCAGGAGGCGCCCGGAGTCTCACTGCAGTCGATAGCCGCCGACCCCTTCCAGGTTCGCCAGTTGCTGGAGGAGGAGCGCATTGATGTCGCGGTGTCTGTCAACAAACAGAGCCGTGGGGAGGTGGTCAGCGAGCCGGTGATGTCCATGGGAGTCACCACCCTGTGGTCGCCGCAGCAGATCCCCTGCCGCGGTCCGCTGTCGGTGAGCGACTTTGTCGCCTGGGAACATGTGATGGTGGCCTATCGCGAAACCGGCCACGGTGAAATTGACCGCCAGCTCGCCAGCCAGGGGCTCGCGCGGCGCGTGCGCTTTGCCACGCAGAATTTCTCCACCTTTCCCCTGCTGCTGACCACCCTGCCGCTGTTCGCCACCGTCCCGCAGGGGCTGGCGCAGCGCTGGCAGGCGCAGTATGCGCTGCGCGCGGACGCTCCGCCGGTAGCGTATCCGGAATTTACGCTGTGCATTTTGCGGCACAAACGGCGGGCGCAGGATCCGGCGCTGAACTGGCTGGTGACGAAGTTAAAACAGGCCATGCACGGCCAATAACCGGGCCGATGCCCCGGCATCAGGCCTCGCTGTGCGGGGGTTGCAGCACGCGCCTGCTCCAGTCATAAAACGCGCGCACCGCCGGCGGCAGATAGCGGTTTTGCGGATAGACCAGCGACAAGGGAAGATCAGAAACGGCCTGCTCCAGACAGGCGACCAGCGCCCCGCTCTGCAGATAAGGTTGCGCCAGATAGCTGGCGACGCGGATCAGGCCCAGCCCCTGAATGCCGGCCTGAATGTAGGCATCGGTATCGTCGACCACCAGCGTCTCCCGCATGCGGATCGCGCAGTCGCCTTCATCGATGGAGAAAAGCCAGTCGATGGTCCGCCCGGTACGGTGATTCAGGTAGCCCACCGCCCGATGCTGGTGCAGTTCGTCGATGCTCTGCGGCCGGCCGTGGGCCGCGAGCCAGGCCGGCGAGGCGAGGACCATCCAGCGGTAGCGGGCCAGAGGACGCGCCACCAGGGTGGTGGAATCTTCGATCCGCCCGGTACGGATCACGCAGTCGAATCCCTCCTGAATAATATCTTCAACGTTGTCGCTTGAGCAGAGGATCAGCTCCAGGTCGGGATACTGCTGCAAAAACTCGCCGATCCTCGGCAGAATGCAGTGGCGGGCAAGGGATTGCGGCATCCCTACCTTGAACCGCCCGGCGGGCTGAGCCGAGCGCCCGGGAAAGGAGGCTTCCATCGCCGCCATCTCGGCCAGCAGCCTTTTACACTCCTCATAATACCGGCGACCCTCCGCCGTCACGCTGAGCTTGCGGGTGGTGCGCTGGAGAAGCTGCGCCCCGAGCCAGGCTTCCAGCTCCTTCACCACCCGCGATACCGTGGAGCGCGGCTGCCCGAGCACCTCCGCCGCGCGGGCGAAGCTGTGGGCATCCACGACCGCAACATAGACCTGCATGGCATCCAGTTTGTCCATTTCGTTACCTCCCCCCCCGGCGCTCATTATCCCAATATTACGAACAGTCTAACCCGAAACGCTGTACTTATCGAATGTCGACCGTCCCCCTACACTGAGCCTGTAGCCCGTCAACACAAGGCTTAACTGAGCAAGGAGTTAAAATGAAAACTGATAATTTTAATCATGCGGAAAAGGTATTGGTGCTGGGAGCGGGACAACTGGGCGCCGCCGTTCTTGATGCGCTGGTGCCTGCGGTAATCGAGCGCCAGGGCACGGTCTCGGTCATCGTCTCGCCGGCGGCCTGGGATGAAGCCGGCCAGCTGCGGTCGGCAAACCATCAGGCGCTGGCCGACGCCGGAGCCACCTTCCTCGCCGTCGACATCGCCGGTAGCGCCATGGAGACGCTGGCCGATCAGTTTCGCGGATTCACCACCGTGATTAACTGCATGGGGTTTGTCGCCGGTCCGGGGACACAGCTGAAAATTACCCGCGCGGTGCTGGCGGCCGGGGTACCCCGCTATTTTCCCTGGCAGTTTGGCGTCAATTACGATGTGGTAGGCAAAGGCAGCGGTCAGCCGGTCTGGGACGAGCAGTACGATGTCCGGACCCTGCTGCGCGCGCAGCGGGCCACGGAGTGGGTCATTGTCTCCACCGGGATGTTTACCAGCTTTCTCTTCGAAGCAGACTTCGATGTAGTGAATTTATCCAACCGAACCCTTCACGCCCTTGGCAGCTGGGATACCCAGGTGACCGTCACCTCACCGGCGGATATTGGCCGCCTGACCACGGCGATTTATCTGCATCAGCCGCGGATCGTCAACGAGGTGGTGTTTGTTGCCGGCGAAACGACCTCTTACCGGCAGTTGGCGGATACCGTGGAGCGCGTAACGCAGCAGACGTTCAGCAAAGCCGTCCACACCCTGCCCGCCCTGCTGGAGCAGCTGCGGACAAACCCGGATGACGCCATGCTGCGCTATCGCGCCGCCTTCGCCCGGGGGGATGGCGTGTGGTGGCCGATGGGCGACACCTGGAATGCCCGCCACCAGCTGCCGACCCAGGACATTGCCGGCTGGCTGCAGACCGCGCGCTGATTTTCTCTCACAGGACAGAATGACGATGAACAAGTTAATTCCACTGATCGTATTGAGTTGTCTGCTGCCCCTGGCGGCAAATGCCAGAGCCATCACCGCCACCGGCGATACCCTGGACCACGCGGAGAGCAAAATCCGCCAGCATGCCGCCCGCGAGGGCGTGACTACCTATCGCATCACTGAAGCGCGAATGGGCAACAAAGTGCATATCACAGCGAAAATCGCGGACTAAACCACCGGCGTCAGGCTCAGGGATGAGCTGCCGGCAGCCCGCGCGCCAGGTCAGGCGCTCATTTTTTCCCGTCGACGATCGCGGCCCGGCGGCGCGCCATACAGGCGAGCGTATTCCCGGGTGAACTGCGACACGCTGATATAGCCCACCTCCCCGGCAGCCTGTGCAATACTCATCCCTTCCGCCAGCATCAGGCGGCGGGCGTGGATCAGGCGTAACTGCTTCTGAAACTGCAGCGGCGACAGCGTGGTCATGGCGCGGAAATGACGGTGAAAGACAGAGACGCTCATCCCGGCGGCGTCGGCCAGCGCGTCGACGCTGACTGGCTGCATAAAATCCCGGCGCAGCATCGCCACCGCCCGACGGATCCGCGCCGAATGGCTGTCTACGGCGCCCAGCGCCCGGATGGCCGGCCCATGGACACTCTGCAACAGCCAGTAATGCAGCTCCCGCCGCAGACCTTCCCCCAGCACCGCCAGCGCCCCCGGTTGATCAAACAGCCTTGCCAGCCGGTAAGCGGCATCCGTCACATCGGCGTTCATCGGTTCGATACCAACGCGGGGCGCCTCATCCGGCCCTGACGGCCCGGCCTCCTGCAGCTCGCGCAGGATAGCCAGGTCCAGCTCCAGCACCAGCGCGTAATAGGGAAAACGCTGACTGGCCTCGGTGATCTGGCTGGTAGTGGGAACATCCGCGGCAATCACCATCGCCTCGCCCGGACCATAGTCAAAGCTGGCCAGGCCGGTGGTCACGCTCTTACGCCCCTGGAGCAGCATGGCCACCAGCGGCCTGGCGATAGCCGCCTGCAGGTCACCAGGATGCAGGGCCCGCACCAGAGTAATACCGGGAACCGGGGTAACTGCCACCCCGCTGCTATCGACATGAGCATCGGCAAACCGGCGGCAGAGATCGAACAGAGCGTCGCGCATAAGATCCTTTCAGGCAAGTTTTAAAGCCTGAGTATGCGCTATTTCCCGGCAAAAGGGAGTGAACGGAGAGAAATGGGCAAAAAATAACAAGGATTGGGCAACCCGGCCCGGTGAGCCTCTCCTATTGTAAGGACTCCACATACCAGAGAGGACCGAACATGACTAAGATTGCACTTATTACCGGCGCCAACCGCGGCCTTGGCCGTCAGACCGCACTGGATATCGCCCGCCAGGGTGGGGATGTCATCGTCACCTACCGCGGCAGTCTCGAACAGGCGGAAGCGGTGGTCGCCGACATCCGCGCCCTGGGCCGCAAGGCCATCGCCCTGCCGCTGGATATGGCGCAAACCGCCAGCTTCCCGGCCTTCGCCGACAGCCTCGGCAGCGCGCTGGCCAGCGTCTGGGGGCGGGCCACTTTCGACCACCTGATCAATAACGCAGGGCACGGCGAATTCGCCCCGCTGGCCGAAACGCGCGAAGCGCAGTTCGACGGGCTGTTTAACGTCCACGTTAAGGGGGTATTTTTTCTCGTACAAACCCTGCTGCCGCTGCTGGCAGACGGCGGGCGGATCGTTAACTTTTCCTCCGGGCTGACCCGCGTCTCCTATCCTGGCTTCTCCGCCTACGCCGCCGCCAAAGCGGCTGTGGAGATGCTGAGCGTGTACATGGCCCGCGAGCTGGGCGGGCGCGGCATCACCGTCAATACCATCGCCCCCGGCGCTATCGCCACCGATTTTGGCGGTGGGCTGGTGCGGGACGACGCAGAGGTAAACGCGCAGTTTGCCGCCATGACGGCGCTGGGACGGGTGGGCGTTCCCGAGGATATTGGGCCGATGATCGCCAGCCTGCTACGCGACGATAACCGCTGGGTGACCGCCCAGCGGATCGAGGTGTCGGGCGGACAAACCATCTGACGACTCAGGCTGGCAGGATGCGCTCCAGCGCCAGGCCTGCCAGCCGCACGGTCTCCAGAAGACGCGGCAGACTATCCCCTTCCCGCGCTTTCGCCGACAGGCCAAGCATCAGCGTATCCATATAGTCAGTCACCCGCAGCGCGTCCTGCGGGCGATGGCGGGCGATATACTGCTGGATTTTGGCTCTTGCCGCAGCATGCCATTCGCCTGCCGCCACCCGGGCATCAGCATCCTGACAATGTACCCCCTCCAGCACCAGGCAGCCGGCGGCGGCCGGATCGGCCACATAGCGGCGAGCCGCCTCCTGCAGTACGGCGATGAGCGACGCCGCCACCGGCTGGTCGTCTCGCAGCAGGGCATCGATGGGAATGGCCCCGATCTGGCTGTAGCGCTGCAGGACGCGGGTATACAGCCCGAGCTTGCTGCCGAAAGCGGCATAAAAGCTCGGGGGATTGATGCCGAAAGCGTGGGTCAGATCGGCCACGCTCACCGCGTCGTAGCCTCGCGCGTGGAAGAGGCGTTGCGCCGTTTCAATGGCCTGTTCCGCATCAAACTGGCGGGGACGTCCTGGAGTACGCCCTTGTTTTGTAGTGGTCACTATATTAATCCTTGACAGCTTGTTTAGCCGCAGCATATTGTAATCATCACTACAATATCATGAGGTGCGGGATATGACAGCGTTTCACAACAAATCAGTGCTGGTTTTAGGCGGGAGTCGGGGAATTGGCGCGGCGATCGTCAGGCGTTTTGTCGCCGATGGCGCGTCGGTGGTGTTTAGCTATTCCGGTTCGCCGCAAGCGGCCGAGCGGCTGGCGGCAGAGACCGGCAGCACGGCGGTGCAGGCGAACAGCGCCGATCGCGATGCGGTGATAAGCCTGGTCCGCGACAGCGGCCCGCTGGACGTGTTAGTGGTCAATGCCGGGATCGCGCTTTTCGGTGACGCTCTCGAGCAGGACAGCGATGCCATCGATCGCCTGTTCCGCATCAATATTCACGCCCCCTACCATGCCTCCGTCGAAGCGGCGCGCCGCATGCCGGAAGGCGGGCGCATTATTGTCATCGGCTCAGTCAATGGCGATCGCATGCCGTTGCCGGGAATGGCGGCCTATGCGCTCAGCAAATCGGCCCTGCAGGGGCTGGCGCGCGGCCTGGCGCGGGATTTTGGCCCGCGCGGCATCACGGTCAACGTCGTCCAGCCCGGCCCAATTGATACCGACGCCAACCCGGAGAACGGCCCGATGAAAGAGCTGATGCACAGCTTTATGGCCATTAAGCGCCATGGCCGTCCGGAAGAGGTGGCGGGAATGGTGGCGTGGCTGGCCGGTCCGGAGGCATCGTTTGTCACTGGCGCCATGCACACCATCGACGGAGCGTTTGGCGCCTGATACCTCAGGGCGGCGATGCGCGCTTTGCACCGCCGCCGCGGGAACGTCATCGCCTGTCAAGGATCTTCAGGCCAGGCTGTCGACCGCCATAAAAAAGCGATCTTCGGTAAGCATAAGCCGCGCTTCCGGGGACTGGTGCGCCTTGCGGATCATCCAGCCCTCCTCCGGGGCCAGGCTCAGATAAAACACCTCCCGGGAGCCCGCGCCGTCGGGCGCCTCAAGACTCAGGGTCACGATCCCCTTTTCCACGCCATCCAACAGCTGCTGCGGCACGATATTGACGCTGCGCTCGCCGTTTTGCAGACGAATGGCCGGGATATCGTAGCGGCAGATGCCGCTGTTGAGGCTGTAGCCAAGGGTACTTAGGTCGTGGAGATGGCGGGTCGAAATCACCACCTCAATACCGGTTCCATCAAACCACTGACTTATCTGCTGAGCCAGCGCCGCCATCTGCTGACGAAACCTGGCGATATCCGCGGCGGCCGACCCGTCGAGGGCCGCTGTCCGCCGCGGATTTTGCTGTTGCTGCAGTTTCTTAAAAAAACGTTCCCTCGCTGTCACGTTATCTCCCTGTGCTGTGATGAAACCGGTTGGGCTGGATGAAGATGGTTATCGCCCGTTCGCTGGTTACGAAGGTTGAGGGCGAACTGGCGCGATGGCCCCGCCGCAAATGTTTGTTTTTTTACGTTACTTCGCCGCTTCAGGCCTGAGCCGTAGCTGGTTGTGTTCGGCGGTGAAAATGCGCGGCTTGTCCGGATCCAATTCCTCACGCGCCAGCACCTGCTTCCAGGTATTTCTTTGTGTGTCCGGATGGCGGAACAGGCCGACAACCGCCACGAACGTCGCCTCCGCTTCCAGCGGCATATTGAGACTGGCGTCCCCTCCGGGACCGATCACCACATCGCGACTGGCGAGGAGATCGGCGGCGAGCAGAATATCCCCCTCCTCCAGCAGCTGCTGGTAAACCAGCCGGTCAAAGGTCTGGCGATCTTTAAGCTGATAGATGCGCACCACCACCGGTTCAGAGAGCGAGTGATTCTCTCTGGCATCGGTGTTGAGCGCTTCGCGCGCGGTAAAGTCCAGATGCAGCGTATTAATTTTCTTATAAAAAACGGCGTTGAAGGCAGACTTTGTTCCCTCCGAGACGCGCTGGGTGAGTCCGCATCCGCTCAGGCAAAGCGCAAGCAGGGGCAGCAGACAGGCGGTTTTAGTCAAACTTATACGTAACACGTCGGTTTCCTTGTAGAAAGGTGGCAGGCTGCAGGCCCGTATAGGTACCCAGCTCGGTGGTAAAGGTCTGAGGAATATCGTCCTCACTCTCGCCCTCACCCACGCCCAGCACGCCGTTCATACCGAGCCAGAACGGCTCGTCCCCCAGCGGCGGGACAGCCAGCAGTCGGGTCGGCACGGTCAGGGTGATGTTGGCCCGGAATCGCCAGCCGAGGTATACCCGCAGCAGGATGAGAAAGTCCCGAAACAGCGGGCCGTCAGGCTTCCAGCCCTGCGCCTCCGCGGGATTGTCGGTGGTAAGGGCAACGAGGAGCTGGCTGCTGGCATCCATCGCTTCGTCACCCAGCGGCGTATTGCCGTCCAGGAAGAAGTCGTCATCGCCGTAAAACCCCAGCGGCTGGCTGATCGCCACCGGACGCAGGCTGTACGGGCTCACCCTGACGGTGGTCTCCGGGGCCAGCAGGGTGACCAGGGCCTGGATCCCCTGCTGGGTTTTGCCCGGCTGACGCAGCACGCCGGTTAGCGCCAGAAAGCGCGACGCCGGCGAGGCGATATGCTGCGTCGTGCCGGGGATGCCCAGCCCCGCCAGGCCCAGTAGCGACTGCGAGAGACGATCGGTGCCGCCGGGCTCAAAGGTGGCGGGCCAGGAGTATTTCCGCCAGATGCGGTAAAACTGCGTCATGATCCGGTGGCTGAAGATATCCAGTAAGCCCTGCAGCGCTTCATGCCCTTCCCTGTGCTGGGCGATATCATCGAGATATGCCGTCGGGAGCGGCGAATCGACACCGTACAACCCCATAAAGGTGGTGCGAATGACCGGAGGCCTGCTGTCATCGGCCTCATCGTATTCCACGGCTTTCAGTTCGCTGGCGGGAAATCCCATTCCCGGATGCGGGTAAAAACGCACCGGATCGTCAGCCGGATGGCTGGTTCCCCCCATCAGCGGTTGGCCGGGACGCCGTTTTTCCAGAAGCTGGCAGAAGCGGTAAAAATTGATCCGCGGCAGGTCGGCCTCCAGTCGCGGGGTCAGCCGGGAATGCGGCGGCTGTGCTTCTCTTCCCATTCCAGTCGTTCTCCGGTTGGTTGCAGAATGATAATCAGGCGGTTGAACAAGTAGATGTCGGTGTAGAGCGCGAAGAAGCGGCTAAGCATCTCGCCAAACAGGCATATATCGCCACGTCCGGCAAAGCCGTGACTGTCGAGGGTGACTTCAATCTGCACGCCGCGCACCAGATGGCCCTGTGCAAAGCGCTCTGTTGCGCGGTGCTTCACGTCGAGGATGGCTTCCAGACGCCGACGATTCATCTCGCTGTCGGTCCATTCATACAGCGCCAGGGTGCCGCGCAGGACCTCCGCGTTATCCATCAGGGAAAGAAAACTGCTGCCCAGATGGCTCAGCACCCGCCAGTGAAAACGGTCCTGGGCGGGGGGATAGCACGGCAGCGTCGGCGCGCAGAGGTTCCGCACTGCAATACTGGCGGAAGTGGTTTTCATCACCGTATCGAGCACGGTGCTCTGCAGCGCGCGACGCGGCAGCTGGCCGTTGGTTCCGGTGAGGGTCAGCGACAGGCTTTCATCTTCCGGTACGGTATGATTATCAAAGGCTTCTCCGCCGACGATAAGCCAGGTGTTGTACAGCCCGGAGGGGCCACGGCGCACCCGGGTATGATAGTAATAGTCCGCCGCGTCATGACGCATCATGCCGCCTTTGTGGCGAAAACTTGAGAACGGCGCGTAAACCTGCTGGTGTGAGGAGATCACGGAATCGACGGTGTAAATTTCGGTGTGGCCGTCCTGCACGCGCATCGGGCGCAGCGGGTATTCGGTCTGCAGGGAATTGATGGTCAGCGGATCGGATTCCAGCGGAAACAGGTTGATCACTGGCACGCAGTGCAGGCGCAGCTGCTTTTCGCTGAAGCGGAAGTCATGTTCCCAGCGTTCCGCCAGCACGACGTCGATTTCAAACCACGCCAGTCCGGCCGGAAAAGCCACCGTCTCCAGCCCGCGCAGATCGATGAACATGAACTTTTCGCGGAAGGTAAAATACTCCAGCAGCAGCTGGTAACCGCGAAAACTGCGGCCATCTTCAGGCCAGAGGCCGTCATCCTCGCCAAATCCCAGCGCGCTGAAATACCCGTCCAGCGGCCTTCTGTCCACCTCATCGGGCATGCGCAGCCACATCCGGGCCACATTGAGGGTAAAGGCCTCGTGCATGGCGCAGGCCAGCGGCGCATCGGCGTTGCAGTACAGCGGGATATGACTGAGATCGACCCGGCGCCAGTCCGTCAGCTGGCTGCAGGTAAAGCGCAGCGTGATCACCGAACGGCCATCCGTATCGGTGGCCAGCTGGACGCGTTCCAGGGATAACGGCTGCAGAGCGATCGCTTTGGTGGTGGTGTACCGGCAGCGCGTGCCCTTTTCACCGATCGGCCGGGAAAGCACTTCAAAGCCTTTGGCCATCGTCATCGGCTCTTTCATTTCCGACCAGTCGGGGGTGAACTCCACGACCGACATCGAGGGAATGGTACGTAAATAATGTGGCCACAGCAGACTGACCACGCCTTCGGTCAGCTCAGGCAGATCGTCATCGAGTTTCTCGCGCATGCGGCCCATCAGGAAGGCAAAACCTTCAAACAGACGCTCGACAAAGGGGTCGCGAGCGCCCGCTTTGTCGAGATTGAGCATTGCCGCCTGCTCAGGATGAGCGCGGGCAAACTCTTCACCCGCTTCCAGCAGGTAGCGCATTTCAGCGTCGTAATAACGCAAGGTTAAATCGTCCATAAATCACCAGAATGAGTAATAGCTTTCAGATATGCAGAGAACCGCAGGTGCAGGGAATGCAATGTGAATGATGCGTGAATTATGCGCACAGCACCGCGGCGCGAGCAGGATCCAGAGCGATGAGCCCGGCAAGCAATGACTCCATTTCTGGCAGCAAGCGATTTTTTTCTGCCTCACTGCGCCCGGCCTTGCCTCTGAGCAGCCGGAGTCGGCGGGCTTTGACCTCAAAGATAAGCTCCGGCTTCCATTGTTCGAGCGTCATTTCCCGGGCGCGGCTGTCGAGTTCCGCCAGCAGATGCAGCGCCATTTCATTTTTTCCGTACTGCTCGCTGACCCGCGCCATCAGTAAGCGCATCAGCCACCGATTGCGGCTGGTGGTATAGCCCGGCTGCGCCTGTAACCAGTTCAGCGCCGACTCAATACCTTCATCGTCCGCGCGGGTGAGCACTTCTGGCTCCAGCGACAGCACCTCATCAGCGCTGGTCGCCGCCATTACCGGCTCATCTTGCCATCCGGCCATCTCATCCAGGACACGTTCGTTAAGCCAGTTGAGCGTCACTTCATCGGCGAATGGTGTACCATCGTTAAACGCCAGGGTTTCCAGCCCCGGCAGACGAGCCAGCAGCCCTTTCATATCCCGGCACAGGATATCGGCCCGTACACTGTCAGCATCCAGTTTCAGCAACGCCTGCCAGGCGTACCACTGCACATCCAGCCACAGATGGTTGACGCCTTGCGCCAACAGCGTGTCCGTATGCTCCAGCAGTTCCGACCAGCTTTTCTGTAAATACAACCGCTTAAGATGGGCTTTACTCTCAGGCTTGGGAGGCAATAGCCGTGTCCGGCCGGAGGCATCCAGCGGCGGTAACTCCGTTAACGTATCCCAACGCACACTCTTCATCAGATGATGACCTGCCAGCCATCCGCCGGGACACTCACGCAGATATTTCGCCAGCACCTTAGCCTGATCGAGCAAATCACGACCTGACGTGACGGTATGCATTACCGGTGCGGTGTCCGTATGTTGGGGTAGCAGATCGTGTTCTTCGCGGCTGGTCTGCGGCACCAGACTGTGGGCTCCGCCGCTTTGCACCAGGCGGTTCTCCAGTATCTGATATAGCCCGGAAAGATCGGGGCGAGATGCTTCAGCCAAGCCGGAAAAAGTGGCTTCCGCCAGCAATAACGCCCCGATAATGACCTGCATAGTGGTCATGTCGACTTCCGGATAAAGAGACAGGCTATCCGACATCCGGCGACTGCCAAGCCATTCCAGCGCTGATTTACAGCTACGTTCACGCTGGGGATGGAGCATAGCCCCAAACCGCTCAAGCATTGCCGCCAGTAGCGTAACGCCCTCCGCCAGACCGGTTTCACCATCCCGCTGCAGACGCGCCCACACGTAAAAGGTGATCACGCGCAGATCCTTGCAGGTCTGAGTCAGCAGTTTTTCTGCCAGCTGGCAAATCAGTTCGGTATCGACACCGGAGATCTTATTGACCTCCTCGCGGATACGCTGAAAATCATCGTCATAGCCCGGATCGTCCCCGGTTGGTTGGGCGTCACTGATTGGCGCAAGCCAGGACTGCCACTGCGCCTGGCGTGACCGGGCCTGCTGGCGCAGTACGCTTTCATCCAACTGACTGGCGGCAACCAAATTTTGTAAAATGCTCATTATTCCATCTCATCCATGTCACTATTCCCTACCCCCGTCGTCAGGTCCTGTGCGCTCTCAGCCGCATCGACAGTGAAAATCTGATCCGGCAGGGTCAATCCGCGCAGCGCCAGAAGCGCCAGCGGGCCGCTCCCAAGCTGGGAGCGCAATACCCACTGCAGGGTGCGGCCATCCGGAGCGGAGAAGCTCATCATCCACTGGCTGCGATCCAGCGGATGGCGTTTACCCTGCTCCAGCCAGCGAATAAAACCCCAGGTACCGCTGTAGTCACCGAACAGGCGCGTGCCCGCATTGACGGTGGTCCAGGTAAGCAGAGTGCCGGGTTTATACGTCTCCCCCGGCCAGCGGAAAGTCTGCCAGTCGGCCATCTGATTGAAATAGCGCAACTTTTGGCCGTCTATCGTCAGCTGTGTCTCGACAACCTCCGGGGCAGGCCTGGCCTGTAACTCAAAGCTGATCCCCTGGCTGCCGTCGGTGAAAAGAATGTCGGACAGCTGGCTTAGCTGGTTGATCGCGCGCAGAAAGGCCGGATTAAAGACCAGGCCGTGACTGTTGACCTTATCCGGCACCCATTGACTGCCTTCTTTATGCAGGACACCGTTCAGCTCCGTCGTGAGAAAACGTTCGATTCGCCCGCTGTCTTTGCGCACAAACTCAGCCAGCATCGGCAGGGAGGCATCGCTTTTGCTGGCGGCAAACGGAAAGCGTCCGTCAAAGGCGGTGTGCCAGTTGGCGACCACCGAGCGGCGCCATTTATCATTCAGACTGGCCGCCGACGGCAGAAGCACGGTTTCCCAGGCCTGAGTCAGCGGCTGCACAAACAGAGTGTTGCCGAAGCCACTCCACTCTTCGCCAAGGCTTGCCGAAATCAGGCTACCGTACTGTTGCGTGTCGGTCAGGTCGACGCTTTTCCCCTGGAAGACGGTCTGCGCCAGGACCTGCATCATTTCCTGCGGATCGGAAGCATTCGCAACCTGCTGCAGGCGCAGGCGCACGCGGGTGATACGGGTCAGATAGGTTTGCAGGCTCAGGGTGCTATCGGCCGACATGACGTTGCTGCCCGTGTTTTTCCCCATCAGCTGGAGCAGTGGGCCGAACGTGTCATCCAGAGGCCCCTGCGGGCCGGCTGCCGACTGGTCGATGACCGGCTTGTCTTTCCCGCCCACCAGATCTTTGGCCGATTTAATAAGGCTGTCCGACAGCCCCTCCCTTTGTTGCCCCGCCTGCCCCTGCCAGGCAAGGGTATTCATCAGGGCAATCAGCGGCGACTGGCGGACATCGCTTATCAGCGTGAGCTGGTCGGTAACATCGGCAATGGTGGTCGCCGGATTAAGTCGCAGACTGTTGAGAAAATTCAGCCAGCTGCCGGCGAAATCGGTGAAGTAGCGTCGGGTCAGACGCGCTTTCAGCGCCTCCGGCGACAGGTCTGTCGACATCGTTTTGCGCGAATCGCTCAGCACCCAGTCGATTTCCTCCCGGCGCGAGCTGGCTGCCTTATCAATGGCCTGCTGAATGCCACCTTCCCATGCCTGGCGGGTAAACATCCCCGGGACCACTTCATCGGTGGTAAACAGGCGGCGCGCGTCGGTGCCACTGGTCATGTCTTCCAGCGACACATCGGCAAAATTACGACGCACGGATTTGAGCATGTTCTCATATAAGGTGCTTTCGGCATTGCGGCGACCTAGCTGCTGCAACAGAACCTGACGGCTCTGACTCACCCGTTGCGCATCCGGGATGATCTTCCACTCTGGCCGCTCGGGCAGCAGGGAGAGATAAAAGGCCCACAAATCCGGCGCCAGACTTTGCCACAGACCGGTCGAGATCCCCATTCGCGTCGGCTGGACCGTTTTCATGGTCTGCGCAAAAAATGCGCCATCGGCTTTATCCGGACGAGCCATCATCAGCCAGGCTTTCAGCTGGTCATAGCCCGGTTTCGCCAGCCTGGCTCGTTGGTCGCTATTGGGGGCGGAGTTGACCAGCGCGCTGAGCGCCTGCTGCAACGCGGCATTGGCCGGGTCACGTATCAGGCGATGATTTGCCACACCGTACCAGGGTAGGACGGCGTTTAATAGTTGCTGATGATGGTCCAGACCAAAGCGCCGATACCAGGGCGCTCCCTTCTGCCCATCGTGCACGAGACGGCCGGCCTCATTGCGCAGGGCATGGAGGGCCGTCAGTTGATAGTCAGAAACGGAGGGGTGGGCCACCAGGTCGCGGGCTTTTCCCGCTACCGAAGCAATCTGACTGTAATTGAGGGCAAAGGAGAGCAGCAGTCCCGCCGCCCACAGGCCGAGGATGGCCAGCAGACCGCACGCCAGGCCCCGCTCCCATGCCATTCCCACGTGATGCCCGCGTAAACGGCGGCAGTCATCGACGATCCCCTGCCAGGTCGCGGGCAGCGTCAGGAGATGAGGCTGGTTCGCAGGCAGGGCATCAGCTTCCTGATACGGATCTACGGTACGAGGCTCTGGCAGGCTAAACATCAGGCCACGCAGCGCAAGCCGCTGCCGCGAGGCGGTCAGCCACGGCGCCAGCTGCCAGCGCCATTGCGCGATCCCCCCGTCGATAAGCCGCTGCCCCAGACGCAGCAGAAAGTCGTGGCGGGTCTCCTCCGCGATCTGGCGCATCCCCTGCTCCCGCAGCATGGGCAGCATCTGCGCAAGCTGACGGGCGACATCGTCCTCAGTGGCGCGCAACGGGAAGCTAACGCCTACCGCCTGCACCGCGCGGTCAGCCTGCGGCCACTCACTATCGCATAGTTTCCACAACCAGACCGGGGCGGCATAGCCCAGCAGTTCACTGATTTTTTCCAGCCCGTGCAGGTCGCTCTCGCTTATCTGCGGCGTCAGGGTGAGAGACGACGGCATTACCCGCACAATTCCGTCCAGAGGACGGCCGCGGCGCAGCTTGCGCAGCGCGGCGTATTGTTGGCGATCGGGTTCGGAGAGCAGACTGCCGCCGTAAATCAGAACGGTACGCTGGCCCTCCAGCCAGCGCTGCTGACGCAGGCCAGGCACCAGTTGTTCGATTGCCGCCTCGTCGCCGGTGACTAAAAGCAGGCGGACTTTGCGGCGCCAGCGCAGGCGGTAACGTGCGTGAAGGTGCTTTTTCAGCGGGGCATAAAGGGCTTCGCGCCCGGCGGGCCTGGTGGGTTGCCGCACAGGCGTTGCTGAAGGCTTAACCTTATCTTTTATCAGCAGTCGAAAGGCCATAAACCCCAGTACCAGCAGGCTGAGTGCCATCCCCCAGATAATAAAGCCCGTGGCGATAAGCGGGCGCAGCGTTTCCCACTGCGTGGCACGATCCATCGCCCACAGCCACCATGCCAGCCCGCCCAGGAGCACCAGAAGCGTGACCGCAGCAATACAGACGATAACCGTAGCCGCCACAGAGATAGCGGCAGGTTTATTGACGTTGTCCATCAGGTTTTACAATTCCAATTGCGAGGGTATTCAAGGGATCGCGGGCTAGCCAGCCACACGGTTGTTGGTAGTGCGCGGCGTAGATCGCCGCCAGCGACAGAACGGTCAAGCCTTCCATCTCGCCGATGTCTCCCCAACAGGCATCCTGGCGATACAGGTTAATATCCCATCCGCTGTGCGCCAGCGCTTCCAGTCCCGGCTGAAAAAACAGCGCACAGGCTTCCGGGGGGCCGCTCAGTTCGTTCTGCTCCAGCACACGAGCGGCTACAGCAGTCAGGGCCTCCCCTTTTTCTGCGCAATAGGTTTCCCCCCTGGTCAGGTGCACCGGACCGTCCCGTCCGGCGAGCCACAGTACCGCAGACTCTCCGGCGGGTTGCACGGCCCCCGGCTGGGCGACAACCACCTGACATCCGGCGATAAGCACAGTGTCATGGGGGTCAGCTTCCGCCAGAGCGTGTGCTATCTCCGCGAGGCTGGCCTCCCCACGCCAGGCATCCGGGCGTGAGGGTAGTGTCATCTGCGCAACAGTGAGGGTCATCTGTGCACGAAACGCCTGCCAGGCGAGCTCCGTTCCCTGCCAGTAGCAACGCAGCGGCGGCGTAAGCGTTCTTTCACTGCGCTGTCGTTGCCATTCCATCACCAGTAGTTCCGCCAGCCGTTTTTCGCGGGCGATAGCCTCAGAAACTGAAAGGTATGGCGCTCGCAGCGCCCTGCCGCCGCCCTCGTTCTCTTCCTCTGGCGGACGCTGGTGACGGCTTAGCACCCGCAGCCAGTCAGTGGTCGTTTTGCCCATGGGCCCCAGTAACAGACCTTCCTGTAACCCGATCGGCTGCCGATGCTCCGCCCACCATTGCTGTTGTTCGTATGCCACCAGTTGGTCATAGAACCTGGCGTTATGCACGCTCATGCGGTAGTACAGCAGCCGGATCAACCAGCCGGTACCTGCCAGCACCAGAGCCAACAGGATCCCGGTGGCGGCCAGGGCGCTTTTCCCTTCTGACGAGGGAAGTAAAGCGCTGACCCCGCCGCTAAGCAGGACCAGCAGGGCCGAAGCCGATAGCCACCTGGCCGTACCAGGCGGTCGCGCGTCTCTGTACGGGGGATACTCCGGTACCGGCCTCACTGATCAACCCCGCAGTCTGGGTTAGAGCTGACCAGCGTGCAGCCGCAGGCGCAGCGATGACCGTGCAGCGCAACCGGCTGGCCATCAATCGTGGTTCGTGCGCTGCCTTCAGCAATGGTCGTCATACCGTGTTTGTTACACTTGACCGGGTCGCCCTTGCAGGCGAACCCCAGACCAAAACACTGATAATGCCCCATCAGCACCCTGCCCCCATACTCCCGCAGGGTATCGCCTTTGCGAATGACTTTATTCATCGGATCCTCCTTATCCGCGTTCAGACCGTTGTCGTCAGAACGTCCTCCAGCCAGCTGGCCGGCAGCGCGGCTTGCCCCCGCGCCAGCTGCTCGTCCGCTTTCCGCGCCTTTTGCTGTGCGACAACGGTTCCCGGCTCGTGGGTAAATGCCCGCAGCTGCTCCCCTCCGGGCAGCTCCGGCAGCGCTTCCCCGGTTATCTGGTCCAGCACCGCCACCTCCAGCGAGCGCACGGCGCCTGTCGCAGCCAGCCCGGCCAGATTGCCGGTCAGGCGCTTTTGCCGGAAACTGAGCACGACACCCGCGGTCACGGTCGCAAAACCCACCAGGTCTCCGGCGAGCACCAGCGGCGAGAGTGGTTTACTGCAGCGCTCGCTGAAGTAAATCATCCGGTAGCGGAAGTAACCGGTCCACATCTCGCGCGTGCCGAGCGCGGCATACATAAACCAGGCGCGTGAGTCATGCACCTGATCATCAAACAGCGCCCTCACCAGACCGGCAGGCTGCTCCGCGTTGCTGGCCTCCCCGGCATCGGGAAAGAGGACGGCCACCCGGGCCTCTCCGTCACGCTTCATGCGCCGGTATTCCTGCGCTTCATCATCGGTATTCAGAATGAAAATCACCGGCTGCAGCACGGTATCCAGCACCAGCTGCGCCAGGTTATCCGGGATACGGTAACCGTCGTGGTAATCCTTTCCGAACTCCTTCGCCGCGTCGAACAGCTGGGTTTGATCCATCTTTGGGTCAAAATCCTTCACGCCCGGCTGCAGAACCAGCTCATCCATCCTGTCAGGAGGCTGGTTTGCTATCTGGTTCTGGCGAGCACTGAGCACCTTCTCCTGTTCTTTATCACGAATCACTTCTGCCGCCTTCCGCGCGGCAGGCAGCGCTTCGGTATTCGTGGCGCGCTGATAGAAGGGCATTTTCAGCATCGAGCCTCTGGCATAGCGGTCGATGCGCCAGGCGGTGATCCAGGCCATCTGCTCAGCAATGACGGTTTCCAGACTGCCGCCGGCGGCAGGTGGTTCGTAGTGAGAGGCTGCTTCTGGATCGAACGTTTTCGGCGTGGTTTGGCCCAGAGTTAGTTCGCGCCAGGCATTGAAGCGTGCACTTAAAACTTCAGATACAAAGAACTGAGAATCTAGATCAAGAGGAATGACTCTCCAACTTTGTGACTTAAATTTTTCAGGCAACGCCTGTTTAGGAACCTTTAACGGAGCGCCACAGTTAAACGCTGCTGAATACATGTCATGTAACACTATTTGAGACAACAAATGCCCATCATGTTCAGCATTCCCCTTCCCCTGGTCCCCCGGCGGATATCCTCCACCGATATCCGAGTGCATCCCCGGGTAAACCACCTCAGTGGCACAGGGCGGGTATTTGCCGTTTGCCCGGCGCACAGAGTCCAGCGGAAAGCAGAGACGCTGCTCATGCCCGGAGACCAGATGAACACATTTTTTTATCAGCCCGCCATAGGTTTCATCATCCGGCAGCTCCATCGTGCCGTCTGCCCAGGACATATGCCCGTCGGCAACCGGCACCACATGCGCCACCCCGACGGAGGCCACCGTATCCAGCAGCCCGAGAAACTCCACGCTGACGGGCAGCCGCATCCCGCCTGTCTGCAGGCACTGCGGCGGTTTTTCCCCCTCCGCTGCCGGCGGGGGCAGCAGTTCGCTCAGCCAGCGCACAAAGGTGCGCGCCGCTGCCGCGCCGCGGGAAAAACCTTAGACATACAGCTTGATGCCTGTCAGTTTCGGCTTGCCCGGCTCAGGCTGAATAATCAGGGGCTTCAAATCAGAGGCCAAATCATTCAGCAAACGAGTGAACTCTTCATAGCGGTTATGGCTGCCGCCAAACCACAGCCGGTTCCAGCTGGTGCTCATTTCTTTCAGTGAACGACGACTCTCTGTGGTGGTCAGCCATTTTTTGGTGGCACTAAACATCAGCACATCGATTATCCGCAGCAGCGCCCAGTTAATCAGATCCTCCCCCTTAACTGCCCCCACCAGACCCATGGTGGAATAGTCCGGGTCATTCACTTCCGGGAAGGGGGTGCCAACGCCAGGCATATAGAATTTAAAATATTTCCCGTCCCCCTCGGCGTCATCATCAAACAGCTCACTCTGACCGTCAGACGGCACCCCGCCAGCCGTACCCGTTCCAATAGTCGCCCGAAACAGCCGGGCGATATTGGTCGGATGTTTCGGGTTCGCGATAAAAAAGTCATGATTTAAGTTATTGCCGGTACCATCGAAAAACAGACTGATATGCAGCGTCTTGCAGCACGGCGGATCCACGCGCCGTCCGGCAGCCAGGCACAGTTCCTGATGATAGCGCCGCTCGTCGCTGTTCTGCTGATGGCAGTTCTGCCCAACCTGCAGCGCCCGGCCCGGCAGACGTCCCTGCGGCGGAAACGGCGGCGGGACCCAGGCGGCATGGGTTTCGGTTATTTCGGACATACGGCGGGCTCCTTCATCCTGACGGGCTCTTTTATCGGATAGTTCGCATTTCTCGGTGACCAGCAGCTGGTGGTCACCTTCACGTCATCGCAGGGTAAAAAGTGCACCGTAATGCCGCACACATCCTGGCCGTTATAGTCGGGCAGCGGGACAGTTTTGCTGTGCTGCCGATGACTGGCTTTTATTTTCTTTTCCCATTCAAGATATTTATTCCAGTTTTCATATCCCGGGAAATCATCAGTTGAAGCTTCCCCACTTTCCCAGTCAACGCGCACCGTCATACCCGGC
>NZ_KV792611.1:0-138100 GCF_001808265.1 Klebsiella sp. HMSC16A12 | reverse complement strand
TCGCAGGGTAAAAAGTGCACCGTAATGCCGCATACATCCTGGCCGTTATAGTCGGGCAGCAGGACGGTCTTACTGTGCTGCCTCTTTTGGGCATCAATCCCTTTTTTCCAGGCAAGGTATTTCGCCTCATCAGCAAACCCCGGGAAACCCGCGGATGAACCCTGCCCGGTTTCCCAGTCAACACGCACCGTCATACCCGGCGTCCAGCGGGCGGGCACGCTGAAGCAGCAGCCGCCTCCGCCCCCCTGAAACGGGCCTATTGAATCGATGCCCGACTGGCCATTGATACTGAAGTGGTTGATTGCCCATTTGGTGTGGTTGATGGCTTTTATTGTTCCACCACCGCCGCCTCCGGCCTGTGCGGCAGGCTGCGCGCAGCCGGTTAACAGCAGCAGACCCGCCAGCAGCGGGCTGATTAATGCAGATTTCATCGGACTCTCCCTGTCGGGTTGAGGGTAATTAAGTGAGGGTGACGCAATCCAGGGGAAACGGAGGCATGCTACTCCGGACAGACGGCCGGCTCCTTCATCCTGACGGGCTCTTTTATCGGATAGTTCGCATTTCTCGGTGACCAGCAGCTGGTGGTCACCTTCACGTCATCGCAGGGTAAAAAGTGCACCGTAATGCCGCACACATCCTGGCCGTTATAGTCGGGCAACGGGACGGTTTTGCTGTGCTGACGGTTCTGAGCCTTCATTTTCTTAACCCAGGCAAGGTACTTTTCATCATTACCAAAGCCAGGGGAACCTTCTGTATCACCCACCCCGGTTTCCCAGTCAACGCGCACCGTCATACCCGGCGTCCAGCGGGCGGGCACGCTGAAGCAGCAGCCGCCTCCGCCCCCCTGAAACGGGCCTATTGAATCGATGCCCGACTGACCATTGATACTGAAGTGGTTAATTGCCCATTTTGTGTGGTTGATGGCGTCAATGGTGCCGCCACCGCCGCCGGCCTGTGCGGCTGGCTGTGTGCAACTGGTTAACAGCAGCAGACCCGCCAGCAGCGGGCTGATTAATGCAGATTTCATCGGACTCTCCCTGTCGGGTTGAGGGTAATGAAGAGAGGGGGTACTCAGCCAGACCAGGCTTTTCATTCTGAAAGTCTCTCACTGGTTTTTACGTCGGCAAGCCACTTCTTCATTACCCAGTCTTCACGAGCGTCATCCAGAAGAAGGTCCTGGCGTGTCGCCTCCACCATGCCCTGGTAACAGGCCGAAAATAGTGACTGTCTCGAGTCAAACATGCCCGCAGGCGGAGCACAGTGCGACAACATGACGATGACATCGCTGATACACATCAGATGCTCGAGCTGGCGATCGCTGAGTTCTATTTTTGGCGCCTTTTCATCGCGTTCCGGTGGGAGACCACTGCCTTTGATGCCTTTCGCCTGGCCGTCAAGATCCTGCCACGCCCAGAACAGGGCCGGACGCATCAATGGCTCTTGCTGCTCGTCACTGAGAATGTGCGTAAACAACAGCGGAAATACCCGGGTATCGTAAAAGCGTAAAATTCCACTGCGCCCTTCCTGCAGAATATCCATGCACTGCGTGAGCCAGTTCGCCAGCGCCGAAAAGGGCCAGTACGTGCAGAACAGGAGCAGCGGCGCCTGGCTGGCAAGTTGCTGGCTGATATCCTGTAACCAGCACATTTGCTCAAGATCATCAAGCGTAAAGCGCGCCACCAGCGGAGCATCATCGACAATAAATGCTTCCGGAAGTCCATGAAAAAGCGACTGCCACTCAACTGACAGCGAATTCAGCGCCGGAATAACGGAAAAATCCACCCCCGCCTGATCGATAATGACATGCAGATAATCCGTTCCGAAAGCCCGACAGGTTCCGGCGACCTCCTCAATCCATTGTCTGGTCATCTATGCCTCCCGCGGCACGAAGCCCTGCGCCAGCGCCTGGGCTTTTTTAAGGCACTCTTTACACACCGATGCCGGTAGCTCAGGCAAGGGAAACTCCTCGCTGACCGGCCCCTGCAAATCATGCTGCCCCTTAAGGCTAATCACCCCCGGTCCGTGGATCTGTACCTCTCCCTGCGGGGTAAGACGGATATATGCGCCGCCGCAACCCAGGGTGATGCCATTTTTAGCCGTCAACTGCAGATGCCCCTGGGTTGACTGGACGGTGATATCTTTTAGCGCGGTCAGCGATAGAATATCGCCGTGCGACTCTACTTGCAGCGGACCTTTGGCGGAGAACAGCCTCATCCCCTCCTGTTGCGCCAGCAGTGAAATAGCCTGGCTGGCATTCAGAGAACAGCGCTGTGCCGTGGTGATGTTGACCTCTCCCAGGCTCTGCAGATACAGCCCGTTACCGCTGTGCAGGAGGGTTGTTTCCGGCGTGACTGCGGCAATCCCCTGCGGGGCCGACATCAGCAATGTCGGCTGTTTAAGATCGCTGGCGCCTGTGGTCAGTGCGCTTAATGGGCCGGTGTCTGGGATAACATTATGATGGGTTTGCGTAATGCTTCCCCATTCCGTGACCTGATTCACCGCACCTTTCAGCAAACTGACCGCCGGCTCCATCGCCAGCACCTGCCCCTGAGCCTGCGCCTGTCCGTCCGCGCTGATAAATATCCCTTTCTGTGCCCGGATAGCTCCCCAGCTGTCGGTTCTCAGCTCAAAGCCTTCGCCGCGCGGCTGCCTGTCACTGTCCACCAGGTGCCCCAGGTTCAGCTGGCTTTTACCGCCGTACTCCGTGCTGACCTTGATATGTTCTTTCCCGCGCTCATCGTCGAGGCGGATTTTGTTGTTGGCCGGGGTGCGCAGGACGTTACGTTTGTCATTGCGGATGGTGACGTGGTCGCCGTGCGCCGAGTCGTGCAGCACGCCCGCGATATACGGCCGGTCAGGGTTACCATCCTCAAAGCCAATCGCCACCTCCGTCCCGGCCAGCAGCGGCAGGTGCAGGCCGTAGGTGTCTCCGGCATACGGCCGCGACTGGCGGACCCACAGGCTCTCGAACCCGGTTTCCCAGCGCGCCCGGTCAAACAGCATATTCACCCGGTAGCGTCCGTGTTTATCGATATGCCCGTAGGTGTCGTTTTCCCGGGTGCTGGTCACGCGGGCCGGCAGCGTCCCGGCCATCACCGGACGCGCGCCGGGCTCAGGCCGGTAGCCGACGTCCGGGCTGTCCGGTATGCCGGCAAACTCCACCGCAAAGTCGGCATCGCGCCGGGCGTGGCTGTGCATCGCCGTGACGAGCACGCCATCAGCAAACTCCCCGGCCACCTCCTCTCCGCCGGTGACCTTCAGCACCTGTCCCGGGCAGAGCGTCGGGCAGCTGGTGGTGGCCTGCATCCGGGTCTGGCCGTTCAGATAACGCTCATGACGAAGACGGGCGTAAAACGCCCCGGACTCCGGCGCCGGATGGCGGTCATGGACATTCCCCGCGGTCAGGTAGTTATCTCCCCAGTGGTAAGCCTCACCAAAGGTGGTGGTCTCCCCGCGGGTGACATCCACCTGCGCGTTCATGTCCGCCGTCGCCTCGCGGTAGTTGTAGTCGCGGGTACTGACCTGCTGCTCCACGACGCGGTGGCGGCATGCCATCTCCCACACCGCGTCCACCCCGGCCGACTGCTGCCCTGACGGCGGGACCGAAGGCAACGTCAGCCCCTTCTCATAGCCCTGCTGACTGTCGCAGAACTCAGCGACGTCGATGTGCAGCCGCGTGTCGGCGGTAAAGCGAAACCAGATCCCCACCTCACCCAGCAGCCGGGTGATAAAGCGCAGGTCATCCTCGCCGTACTGCATCACCTGCTCGCGGCGCGGATACGTTTTTGTCAGCGAGAACAGAAAATCCTGACCGCGCAGGCCGTGGCGCTCGCGGAGGATTTTTTCCACAATCTGCGGAACGGACTGGTCCTGGTAAATGGCGTTCTGGTGCGAGCGGTTAAGCAGCGCCAGGCGCGGCTGAAGCGTCAGCGCGTAGTGCGTTTCATCCCTGGAGGTACTGAGCCGTTCAAACCCCGTCACCACGCCCTGGATCACCCGCACGGGTTGCTGAACATTGATGCCGAAGCCCTGAGCCACCGGCGCCTGCAGCGTCAGGGAGGCTGCCTTCATCAGCATCATCTCTTTGCTGATGGCATGGTCTGCGCTGGTGAATTCAATACGGTAGCGGAACGGCTGGCTCAGGGCTTCATCGCCCTCGAAGGCCAGCACATCAAGCCCGGCTTCACATCCCTTCACCGAAAGCAGGTGGTGGTTATGGCTGAACAACAACGATTTCACGCTACTCATCGGATATTGTCCCCTCGTCAAACGCCATCACGACGCCTTCCTCTTCGTGATACCCCAGCGTCACCTGGCGCGGTTTCTGCCCCGCCGCCATATGGCTCAATAGCTGCTGACTCAGTGCCGGCAGGATCTGCTGATTGAGCAGACTGTCGACGTTACGGGCGCCGGTATCCGGCAGCAGGCAGGCCTCGGTCAGCGCGTCGAACAGGCTCTCGCTGAGGGTGGTGGTGATTCCGTAATGGCAAGCCAGACGCTGACTTACCTGCCCGAGCTTCATGCCGACAATGGCGCGCAGCGCTCCCGCCGGCAGCGGACGGTAAATCACCGTCTGGAAGCGGGCCAGCAGCGCCGGCTGGAAGTGGCCGCGCAGCACCGGGCGCAGCAGCTCGTGCAGGTCTGATTCGCTGGCCTGCGGCTGTTCATCCAGCAGCTGCATCAGGAGGTCGCTACCGAGGTTGGCGGTCATCAGGATCACGGTGTTGCGAAAGTCGATTTCACGCCCCTCGCCGTCGCGCATTACCCCCCGGTCGAAGACCTGGTAGAACAGGTTCATCACATCGCGATGGGCCTTTTCCACCTCATCGAGCAGCACCACGCTGTAGGGGCGTTTGCGCACCGCCTCGGTCAGGATCCCGCCCTGGCCGTAGCCGACGTAGCCCGGCGGAGAACCCTTCAGCTGGCTGACGGTGTGCGGCTCCTGGTACTCGGAGAGATTGATGGTGATCAGCGCTTTCTCGCCGCCGAACAGCGCATCGGCCAGGGCGAGCGCCGTTTCCGTTTTGCCGGTGCCGCTCGGTCCGACCAGCAGGAACACCCCCTGCGGACCGTTCTCCGGCGTCAGGCCGGTTTTCGCGGCACGCAGGCGCCGGGCAATAGCGCTCAGGGCCGCCTCCTGGCCAACCACCCGTTTGCCGAGACTCTCTTCCAGGCTCAGCAGTTCCGTCTGCTCATCTTTCATTAGCGAGGAGAGCGGCACGCCGGTCCAGTCGGCAATCACCGTCGCCACGGTGCGGACGTCGACGTCCAGCCCGAGCAGCGGATTGCCCTGCTGGACGGCGATAAGCGCGGTTTGAAGATCGCTAATTTCCGCCTGGCGGGAGATATCGCGGCGACAGGCGAGCAGCGCTTCCGTCAGCTGCAGCTCCTGACCATACTGAGTTTCAAAGGTATCCAGCGCCAGAATAAGGCGGATCTCCTCCTGCTCAATGGCCGCCAGCCGATCGCCGCGGGCGCTGTTGCCCAGCGCAATATCTTCCAGCAGCGCCTGCTTCTCCATTGCCAGCGCGGTGAGCTGCGCCTTCATGCGGGTCAGCGGCTCAGGCACGGTATCCAAACTCATACGCAGGCGGGCGGAAGCGGTGTCGAGTAAATCCACTGCCTTGTCCGGCAGCTGGCGACCGGTGAGATAGCGTCGTGACAGCGTCACGGCGGCGCGCACCGCATCATCCGTGATATGCACGCCGTGGTGGTCGGCATAGCGGGACTTCAGGCCGCGCAGCATCAGGCAGGCGGTGTCGTCGTCCGGCTCATCCACCTTGACCATCTGAAAGCGGCGCTCCAGCGCGGCGTCGCGCTCGAAGTACTGCTTGTATTCACTCCAGGTGGTGGCGGCGATAGTCCGCAGTTCGCCCCGGGCCAGCGCCGGCTTCAGCAGGTTGGCGGCATCCGCGCCGCCCGCCTGATTACCCGCACCGATGATCGTGTGCGCCTCGTCGATAAACAGCAGCACCGGCGAAGGCGACTGCTGTACCGCCTCAATGATATTTTTCAGCCGCTGCTCGAACTCGCCTTTGACCCCGGCGCCGGCCTGCAGCAGACCGAGGTCAAGGGTGCGCACCGACACTGGCTTCAGCGCGTCGGGGACGTTGCCTTCGGCAATGCGCAGCGCCAGGCCTTCCACCAGAGCGGTCTTGCCCACGCCCGGCTCACCGACGAGGATTGGGTTGTTTTTTCGCCGACGGGAGAGAATATCCACCATCTGGCGGATTTCCGTGTCGCGTCCGAACACCGGGTCAATCTGGCCGTCTCTGGCTTTGGCGGTGACGTCGAGAGTGAATTTGTCCAGCGCGTTCTGCAGCGCCGGGTTGAGCCCATCCGCATTCAGTTCGCTGCCCGCAGGACGCCCCACAAATTCCACGTCCCCGCCATGGGGCTGCGCCAGCGCCGCTTCCTGCTGCGCTGGCGGACGTTCGTCGGACTGGGCATCCAGCAAGGAGCGCAGGCGTTCCAGCTGACGCTGGCCCAGCGTTAACAGCGGCCACAGGCCATCGCACTGGATCAGATTCTGTTTTTCAACCAGCGCCATCAGCAGGTGAACACTGCGGATCTGCGCTTCGCCGCTGAGAGAGGCAATCAGCCAGGCCTCCTGCATCAGCCTCAGGGTATGGTCAGAGAGCTGGGGACGATGACGTACCGAGCGCGGCTGTTTATCCAGCCAGCTCAGCAGATCCTGCCACAGCGCATCCATATCCCATTCATAGCGCCGCGCCAGCACCGTCAGATCGCCTTCCCCCTGTTCCAGCAGCTTAAGCAGCCAGTGCTCAGGCAGGATCTCGGCATGCGCCCGGGTCTGGCACAGGGAGGCCGCCCCCTCCATTGCGCGGGCACAGCAGGGATTAAGACGGCGTAACAGGCTGGCTGGATTTTCCATGAGATCCTCTCTTATTGTTTCCGGACACGCTACCGCCCGTCGCTGTTCCTGAACAGGAACCCCAAGCGCACAAGGTCAGGCAGACAGATTGTGTTTTTCTTTGCTGAGAACCCGTATCTCAGGCGTTCAGCAAAAAACGGCGGGCAGAGAAACGCTGCCCGCATCAGGCGATCGCCCGCAATAATCCCCGGCCGCAGAGATAACGATGCGGCCGGGATGAGCGAACGTCGCCTGCGCGCCAGCGGCGCGAAATATGACGGGCAATTACGCGGTGGCGCGTTCGTTCCAGCTATCGGAGTGAATGATGTTGCCGTCTTTATAGGTCCAGGTGATCTTCTCGTAGCGCAGCTCAATCTGTTCCAGATGGTTGTGCTTCTCGTAGGCGGGGTTTTTGATGTCGTGCATCAGGGGATTCACTTTCACCACCTTGACGTTCTCAAGTTTGGTATTGAAATACTCCACTTCCTGGCCGGCATCGTTGATTCGGTACCACTTGAACTCAGCGGATTTCAGGGTCTGGCCGGTGGTCACTGCCTTGTACAGGTAGGGGCTGGAGGAGTCGATCTCCTTGGTGAACAGGAACGGCGTATGAATACGCGTGCCGGTCAGTTTGCCGGTGTTGTTATCGGTCGGGATGTACAGGTTATGCTCCTGGGCCACCACTTCGATACTGCCTTCACGATCCTGAACGTCGACAGACCCTTTAATGTCCGCGCCGCCGTCGTCTTTCAGCCAAAGATAAACAGGAATTGCCATGGAATTACTCTCCATTGTGTAGTGAAGCGCCATCATCCTGGGATGACGCAGAGGGTTGGTCCGGTAACCGGCAGGCGTCTACCTGCGGCACCAGACTGATTTCGACACGACGGTTCAGCGCACGGCCTTCCGGCGTATCGTTTGTTGCAATTGGTCGGCTTTCGCCATAGCCCTGAACGGCAAAGCAGCTGTCCGGCACGTCGCCGGTATCGCGCATCCAGTCGCGGACCGATTCCGCACGTTTCAGCGACAATAGCTGGTTGGCTTTTTCCTCACCCACGCTGTCGGTGTGACCCGCCACCACGATCAGCCACCCGGGCCTGGCCTTAATGTCCATCAGCGAGCTGACCAGCCGCTTTGTCGAACCAGGCTTCAGTACCCATTTCCCGGTATCGAATAGCGACATGCTGTCAAGGCGGATGACGTTCGGCGCGACGCGCTGCACCGGCCTGGGCGGCGGCGGAGGCGGCACGTAACCGCGAATCGCCTCCAGCAACGGCAGGCGAATCTGCTCCCCGTGATACAAGCCCAGACTCAGGCGCAGCGGGACGCCGTTACGCGCCCAGCTATCAAGCAGCGCGGCATCTTCACGCAGCACCCTGACAGCGCTGGCTTTTGGTCGATAATCATCCATCGCAATCCGCTCATAACGGGCAATATCGACGCCCACGCGCTGCAGCAGTTGTCGATTGTTCCAGCCACTGCTGAGCAGCGCGGCGACAGCCGCGAGGGTGAAAATCGCGAGCGCCGCGCGCCAGGCCCTGCCTCGTGGCGTGAGTCCCCGTCCCGCCGGTAACTGCGGCAGGATGAATTCCGGCAAAGCTGAAGCGTCCCCGGTGTCGCTCTCATCTGGCTGCCAGCCAGCTACCCGCGACAGGCCGCTATGTCGGGATAACCACGTCGTCCAGGCCGACGATGCCAGACTTCCGGGCAGCGAGGGCCCGAGGCCCCACAGCACGGCCGCAGGGGTCAGAGGTGGCAGGTCGGTATTCTCTTCCGTCAACACGGCATAGACGTGCTGTTCAGACCAGCCCATCAGGCTGTTCATCAGCACCTGCTGCTCCAGCGCGGCCGCCCCGCCGGCGCTTACCCAGGCCGGTACGGAACAGGGGGCGCAGGAGGGCTGCCAGACTTTCACCGCTTCACCCGGTATCGCCGCCTGCCACAACAGGTCGCGACTCATCGCGCTGCCCACCTGCCCCTGCAGCGCCAGCGGTACGGCATACCCCATCTGCTGGCGCAGCTGGCTGAGTTGCCAGCGCAGGGCCAGCAGAGCGCTGGTCAGCGCATCGCTTTGCGCATGCCGCTGCGGGCAGACGCAGAGCAGCACCGACAGCTGAGGCCCCCATTCCGGCCGCTGGCTCAATACCTGGCGCGCGACCTGCTGCAGCTCCTCCGTCTTTTCAACGCGGATCCAGCAGCCCTGTTTGACCACTCGCACCGGTGACGCTGGCGGCCAGACACACGGCAGGTCGCCGCAAACGAGGACCACCGGCTGGCGATAAGCGCCCTCCGGGAGAGGGGCCAGGGTTGATGCGACGTTACGTCCGGTACGACGACTGGCGATGCGCCAGATCCCGATGATCAGGGCCAGCGTGACCAGCAGAATGAGCCACGCCCCCCAGCGGGGAACCGGCAAAAATAGCAGGCACACCAGCGCACTCAGCAGACTGGCCCACAGCGCCAGCCCACGCTGCTGCGCGGGGCTCATTTCACCTCCCCCGGTAACAAGGTCAGCAGCAGGTGATCGAGCCAGTGGTTGAGCCCCCACCACAGGGCGAGTACCACCACCACGCTCAGGCCAATACGTACCGGCCATGGGGCCAGCCAGCCGCTTATCCCCAGGCCGGCGCGACTCTCTACCAGTACGGGAGCGGTAGCCGGGCACTGAAAAGGAGGAACACGCTCACCGAGCGCGTTGACCAGCTTCAGGCGCTCGGGGTCGTGGAGGGAGCGAAAGCTGCCAATAAAACCCAGCAGCATCACCCGCTGAAAACAGGTGACCACGGCCAGGTTGGGCGCCGGTTCACGCAACACATCACGCATCCGCTCGCACAGGGTGTCGCCGGCGTCCATGGTGCCGAGGAAGTGCCCCTGCAGCGGAATGTCATACCACTGCAGGCAGGCCTCATCCTCCACGCCGCGCCCTTTCACGGCTTCATCGAGCAGCGCGCACTGGGCGGTGAGAATATGCTGACAGCTGGCGTCATCAAGCCCGCTCGCCTTCAGCTCATGTTGCACGCGCTCGACATCAGCAATACAGCGCTGCCATAGCGTGTACCCTTCCTCATCGCGGAACTGCGGGCCGTGGCGCAGGCTGATAACCTGCAGCCAGGTGTTCTGCAGCAGCGCATCAATATCAATGGACGCGGCGTTGCCGCGTTTAGGCTCATTCACGTTCGTAGTACCGCAAAAAGTTCAAGTTCAGGCTCACCGAGCATCCCCGGGACGTAAAACATACAGGTGCCGCTCTGCAGCATTTCCGTTGCCAGAGGGTGGGACACATCGAGGCTGAAATACTGATTTTCCAGACGCAGCGGGATCGCCGCCGGCACATGACGCAATGGCGTGAGGGGCACCCCTGTCCGCGAGGAGTTGACGATGGCTTTGACATGATCCGGACTGCCCACTTTGCACTGGCGCGGAAACTGCTCCTGCAGTTGGGCGACCGGTACCGACGAACGAACCGACAGGTAGTAATCAGCCCCTACCCGCAGCCGGGCATCGTGCAGACGCGCCTGCCAGAAGTGCAGCCGGACATCATGCTCCAGCGCAATCGCCACCACCCGCGATGGCAGGCTCGCCTCCAGCAGGTCGCTCAGTAAATCAAACAGCGGCGGAAAAACCGCGTTCAGCTGGTCATGCTGATAGATCGGGACGGCATTCGCCTGATGGGTGAGCGAAAAGGTCAGCAGGCTACCAGCCAGGCGCACCAGCTCCGGGTAGAGGCGTTCCGGCGGGCTTTGCCGGTAACGCAGAAAGTACCCCAGCACCGGTTCGGCGCTGTTCAGCGCATTCAGCAACCAGAACAGAGAGACATCGGCTACGGCAAAATCAGCCATCCGTTCATTGCTTTCGCGACGCATGGCCATCAGGCGCGTCAGACGAGCCCGGAGCTGGACGAGCAGCTGTTCAAGCTGCGTCGCCAGCCAGCGGCTGCCCTGGATCTGCAGCAGCGGCGGGAGAAACGTCTCGTCGATAAGCCAGGCCCCCTGCGAGTCCCGCTGCAGGCGAACAAGCGGACAGGTCAGGTAATCGCTGTTGTCCTGGTGGGCGAAGCGGAGGGTCAGCTCCGGCTGTATGACGGCAATCTGCCGGGTATCATCCCCAAACTGGTTACGGACATCGCGCCAGCGCTGCCGGAAGCGCACCGGCCTTTCGGCCACCTCCTCCGGCTTCAGACAGTTGCCGCCATTCGCCTGCATCAGGGGCAGCGCCAGCACGATCACCGCCTCGCCGGACGCGCCGTCCAGCGACAGCGCGGACGGCAGCGCATCGGCATTGTCCGTATCAATCATCGTGCCATCCTGGAACCGGACCTGCAGCCTGTGAGCCTGCAGGCGGCCCAGTTTGAGCATCTCTGGTTCGAAGGTCGCCTCAACCACTCCCCAGGGGTGGTTAAGACCCATCCGGGCAATCACTTCCGCAGTCCAGGCTGCATACGCAGCCTGCTGTTGAAAATGCTGAGGCGACACCATAATGCCCCGGCCCCACAACGGACGTTCCGTTTTCATCATCGTCCGAACCTACGCCTTCGCCTTTGGCATCTGGCTAACCAGCGACAGATTGACGTCCATCCCCTCGACCTGGAAGTGCGGCACCGCGTACAGCTTCACGCGGAAGAAGCCCGGGTTATCCTCGATATCTTCCACCACCACGCTGGCATCGCGCAGCGGATGGGAGGCCTGCAGCTCGTCGCCGGGGTCGGTCATTTAGGTCACCAGGCTCCGCACCCAGGTGTTCAGCTCCAGCTCCAGCAGACGCCGGTCCTTGGTGGTGCCGATATTCTCGCGCTGGATCATCTTCAGGCAGTGCGCGATGCGCGACAGCAGGAAGATATAAGGCAGACGCGCGTTGATACGGCTGTTGGCGGTGGCGTCGGCGGTATCGTACAGCGCCGGTTTCTGCGCGGAGTTGGCCGAGAAGAAGCAGGCGTAATCGCGATTTTTGTAGTACGACAGCGGGATAAAGCCCAGGCTGGCGAACTCAAACTCCCGCGTTTCCGGGATCATCACCTCGGAAGGAATTTTCACCTGGTTGCCGGTGCCCAGATCGTACAGATGGATGGGCAGATCTTTCACCGCGCCGCCGGCCTGCGGACCGCGAATTTGCACGCACCAGCCGTTATTGACAAAGCTCTTCACCATATTGGAAGCGAAGGAGAACGCCGCGCTGGTCCAGAGATATTTTTCGTGGTCCGGACCTTTCACCTGCTCGACATAGTTGAAGCTGCGCACCGGCACGGTGTCCGGACCGTACGGCAGACGACCCAGCACGCGCGGCATCACCAGACCGATGTAGCGGGCATCGTCAGTTTCGCGAAACGCCTTCCAGCGGATATATTCCGCACGATCGAAGTAGTTGCCGATATCCTTAATGGCAGCCACCTCTTCCATGGTCTCTTTCAGGAAGAAGGCCGGGCCGACGGCGCCGATAAACGGCATATGGGCGGCCGCAGAAACCCGGGAGATATTGCGCAGCAGCGCCACATCCTGCGGGCTGGCGTCGAACTCATAGGCCGAGATCACCGAGCCGATCGGCTCGCCGCCGGGAGTGTCATACTCCGCGGTACAGGTGTGCCAGTAGAGGCCGCTCTGGATAAGCTCCGGCGCGTCCTCAAAGTCCTGGCGCAGATCGTCTTTGGCGACGTCGAGGATCTCCGTTTTGACGTTCTGCCGATAGTCGGTGTTGTCCACCAGCTGTTTGAGGCCGCGCCACAGGGATTCGACCTGCTGAAACTCCTGATGGTGCATCACCGCGTCCAGCTGACGGCTTATCTGGAAATCCAGCTCGGCGATATGGTGGTCGATCAGCGTTTTGTCGAGCTTTTCCACCCGCTGGCCGGACTGACGGATGCGTTCCATAAACACCTGCATCGCCGCGGTGAGACGTTCCGCCGCCGGCGCCTCGGAGAGCGCGGCATCGTCCAGAAAGTCGTTGATATCCCCGAGGCGAGACGCCGGGGTGAGATTAATTTTTTGAAACAGCGAGGCGTAAACGCCCTCGCCCGCGCTGTTTTCCTGCAGCGTGGTTTGCCCCTGAACAGGGGCGTTTTCTGTGGTAACAGACATTAGCATTTTCCCGGTTAATCCATTAACAGACTTGCCCCGCACTTATTTCGGGGCAAGCGCACTCATTTCGTCGCGTAATTCCTGGGACAGCGCCGGATCTTTCAGGATTGCCTCAAGCTCTTTTCTGAAAGTGGCGTTATCGAGCAGATTGGATTTGAGATCGCGTAATAAATTACGCATCGCCAGCATGGCGCGGAGTTGCGGAATTTGCCGGGCAACCTGCTCCGGTTCAAAATCTTTGATGTCGGTAAAACGCAGTCTGACGTTCTCCTCTTCGCCATTGCCGGCCAGCGTATTCGGCACCGAGAGGTTAACTTCCGGGCTAAATTCCGAAAGTACGCTGTTAAAATTATTTTTATTGACGTTGATTTTTTCTCTTTCCGATAAAGGCCGGTTTTCCTTCCCATGACTAAAATCGCCAATGGTAAGCAGCTTCAGCGGCAGTTCGACCTTCTTTTGCGCGCCGCCGGTATGAAGAGATAATTTGAGATTAATGCGCGCCCTGGGGACTTCATTCTGGAACGTATCAGCCATAGCAGTTCCTTTCCTTAAGGAATAATTATTGAAGATATATTGATGTGAAACGTGACGATGATAAAGCAAAAATGGATTACCGATCAACTTAACCACCTAATAATTATATTTATTCATAAACACCCACTTTCACCACGAAAATAAAAGCACCATGAATATCAATATTTAAAATGTGAAACAACAGTCAATGATAAATTCAATAAATAATGCACCAAAGGAATGTTTGCAATGGATACTATAAGGCGGGCTAAAACATTAAGCGGATGAATAAAGGAAACCATAGAGACGACCGGGGCAATATAATTCGCTCATTATGCAAATTTAGCGTAACAACGCAATCAATTACTCAGAGGGAAAATATCTGGCTTCCATCCGATTGCCCCTTCGCGGCGAACGCTTAATAGTGCTGGCGCGAAATCTAAACGGTAACAATATTCTTCTGCTCCCCTTACTCCCCACAAACCGATTTTTTGCGGATAACGAGCCACAGCGCGATGTCGAACAAAGTTGTCGTTAGCAAAAAAACATGAGCCCGGTTACAAGACGCACACGACACCGTCGTCGGCATCCTGAACGGTTCGCATTCTGCAAGTCGCCAGGCTATATCTAAGACACCTTTCGCCCACAACGAGACACAAAGATGAGCAAGAAAATCCTAATGCTGGTCGGCGATTATGCCGAAGATTACGAAACGATGGTTCCTTTTCAGGCACTGCAGATGATTGGCCACCAGGTCGATGCCGTCTGCCCGGATAAAGCCGCTGGCGACTATGTCATGACCGCAATCCATGACTTTGACGGCGCCCAGACTTATAGCGAAAAGCCGGGCCATCGCTTCACGCTGAACGCTGACTTCGCCGCAGTAAAGGCCGAGAACTACGATGCGCTAGTGATCCCCGGCGGCCGGGCGCCGGAGTATCTGCGCCTGAACGAGGAGGTTATTAAACTGGTACAGGCCTTCGACGCCGCGCGTAAACCTATCGCCGCCGTCTGCCACGGCCCGCAGCTGCTGGCCGCCGCCGGTATTCTGCAGGGCCGCACCTGCAGCGCCTATCCCGCCTGCGCCCCGGAAGTGCGTTTGAGCGGCGGGCACTATGCGGATATTGGTATCGACCAGGCGCATGTGGACGGTAACCTGGTTACCGCCCCCGCCTGGCCGGCTCATCCACAGTGGCTGGCGAAATTCGCCGCCCTGCTGGCGGAATAACCATACTGAGCCGGCGTTTTTGTTGAGCCACCCGCTCCCCTGCGGGAATCTATGCCTCAGCGCGGTGTTTAGTCTCGGGTAAACGCGCTGTTGTATGTTATGCCGATGGCGGGGATGCGCCACGATTTACCGCTTATCTTCAGGGGCCGGTTAAAAAACCAGCCCCTGAAAGATTTATCGCTGCCCTGACGGGCATCATCAATTCAGCAACGCGATCTGCTTGACCACTATATCATTGATTTTATAGGTTATTTCAGGAGTTACGCGTTCTTTGATATCGCGGTCAACAAATACCCGAATGCAATATTTGATGATTTGATACTGATTTAACTTATCACCACATTCAATTAACGGTTTTATTTCGTAGCGGTTCTTAAGATCTTTCACCAAAAGCTTAACTTCGGTTTTATCCAGGTCTTTAAAGGCGCAGTCAGAGACAATATCAACGGCAAATTCATGTGGTTTGAAATGAGGCTGTAATACAGAAGTCAATAACCCGGTGAGTTGACTCTTCCACGCCTTATTTTCCTTGTCAGCGATGTTAGCTTTATACACAGAGTGTTTGGCCTCATAGACCTTCGACCATGGGTGTCGGTTAATAATGTCATCAAGTATTTTTTTATTAACCGCCTCGGTATCGCTGATATCTATCCATTCACCAACCTTGTCATTCAAAAAATAATCATCACTGCACGCCAAATAAAAATCCTTCAGCGCGTCGATGAAGCTTTCATCGCTATGGTCAACGATACGGTCGGTAACGTCAGCGATAATGACATTTTGTGGATCCTTGCTTTGCATAATCTCACATAATGTGCTCAACATCGTCGCAAAGGCGCGGTTTGTTTTATGGTAATACACCTGCGAGAAAAGGCTGGAGCGCGCCCCAATAAACTCAGCGATCGAATCAATCCCACTCTCTTTGTAAGCAAGGTACAATTTTCCCTGTTCCTCGACCGGGACAATTGACATAAACAAGCGATTGTAATCGTAGATGCCACACTTGACGCCGGAGAAATAGCCATCTCTGAGCAAGTAATCCATCCGGTCGGCATCGATCGGACAGGAAGAGATGATCGAGGTCATTAACGGCAGGATATCTGTTGCCTTTCCATTAATTTCCTCAATGATCTGTTGGTCACCGTATCTTTTTTCGATGATTTTTAACACATTTTCGATATTTATTTCGTCATCGACCTTACCTTGTTTTCTCAGATCATGATAAATCATCAGGCTGAACAACAGCGAAAGCTGTTCATGTTCAACTTTCTGTTCTGGCTTGCTTAATACATCAATGATTGAATGGTAGGCTGTGGGGAGAACATCGGAGAATTCGTGCTTACCAGGCATAAAACTCTCAAACTGGTGGGACACCGGCCCATGCCCGATGTCATGCATCAGGGCAGCGAGTCTCAACTCCTGAATGTTTTGTTTTGGTATCTGATCGATATGACCAAACACATGGCCATCATCATATTTCTTTTGATACCGTATCGCATTCAGGCGTAAATTATTGAGTATTTCACTTGATAAATGCAGCACCCCGAGAGAGTGTTCGAAGCGGCTGTGCACCGCAGAGGGAAACACCTTATATAAAAAAGAGTTCTGTTTAATGTTGCGTAAGCGCTGGAACAGGGGGTGATTGATAAAGGCAATCTCGAGTGTCGTCAAACGAATAGTGCCGTGAATGGGATCAAGGATCTTACTGGTCAATTCATTTTCAAAATCCATATCTTAAATCCTTTCATACGTGCATTAAATATATTTAGCATATTGACTGTTTATTCAACAATAATCTTGCGCATTCAGGCAATAAGGTCAATCACTAATATTTAACGAGCAACGCGGCAGATCATTATTTCCTTATCTCTCCACAGCGTCGCGCTATATCGGCATCCACTGACATATCGATTGACTACGGATGAAAACAGCCCCGGTTTTCTTCGCTCAGATGCGCATTCCCCCGGAAACCTCAATGCGCTGGGCATTCACCCAGCGATGATCATCGGATAACAGCGAGGCGATCATCGGCCCGATATCCTCTGGCAGGCCAGGTCGGCCCAGCGCCGTCATGTTCGCTACCGCCTGAGCGACCTGCGGGTTATCCCGCACCACCCCGCCGCTGAAATCGGTGGCGATGGCGCCGGGCGCCACGCAGTTCACCGTGATCCCGCGACTGCCCAGCTCAAACGCCATATAGCGAGTCAGGGTTTCCACCGCGGATTTCATGATCGCATAGGGCGCCCGGTTCGCCATCACGATGCGGGTGAGGCCGGACGAGACATTCACTATTCGCCCGCCATCGGCCAGCAGCGGCAATAGTTTTTGGCTGAGGAAGAAAACGCTCTTCACGTGGATGCGATACAGCGCATCGAATTCCGCTTCCGTGGCGTTAAGAAATCCCATGCCGCTGGCGTTGCCGGCATTATTGACCAGATAATCAAATTTATCGGCGCCCAGCTCCGTCAGCGCGCCCTGAAAAGCGCTAACAAATGCGTCAAAGGTGTCGATTTCGCCGGCGCTGAAAGGCAACGCGATCGCCCGGGCGCCCAGTGCTTCAACCCGTGTAACCACCTCGTTCGCCTCGGCAAGACGCGTTTTGTAGGTCAGTACTACATTTACGCCGCGCTGTGCCAGCGCTTCGACGGTCGCGCGTCCCAGGCCGCGGCTGCCACCTGTCACCTGTCACCTGTCACCTGTCACCTGTCACCAGGGCGATTTTTGCGCTATTGTTCATGTTTTCTCCTTTTCTCTCTGCTGAAAACATGAGCGATTATAAGCCCCTGAATGCCGACGATAAGACCGCGTTGGGCGACAGGATAGTTTTGCCAGCTGGAACAATGTCATGGATAAACTGGATACTCTGACCTTGTTTGTGCGCATCGTCGAACGGGGCTCATTCAGTGCCGCCGCCGCGGATCTGGGGGTTTCCCGGCCAGTAGCGACCGCGGCTATTAAAGCGTTGGAGGTCAGTCTCGGGGCGCGGCTGCTACATCGTACCACCCGGCACGTACGGCCGACGGCAGAAGGCTCGCTGTATTATCAGCGCTGCGTGTCCATTCTGGCGGCCCTTGAGGAGGCCAACCGCAGCGCCGGGGGGAGCATCTCCGGCACCATTCGGGTAGACGTGGCGGGCAACCTGGCGCGGACCCTGCTTCTGCCCGCACTGCCGCAGTTTCTCGCCCGCTACCCGGACATTACGCTGCAGATCGGCGAAAGCGAGCGTGACGTCGATCTGGTTCGCGAGGGAGTCGACTGCGTCATTCGCGGCGGCCATCTCCCCGACAGCGAGATGATCTGCCGGCCGCTCGCCGGGTTGCAGGAGATCACCTGCGCCAGCCCGACCTATCTCGCCCGGTACGGCACCCCGCATACGATTGAAGGACTGACGGGCCACGTGATGATCGGGTTTGTTTCATCGCGCACGCAACGTACCTTGCCGCTGAGCTTTACCCAGGATGGCCGTCAGAGCGAGGTTAGTTTGCCCTGTCGGTTGCTGACTTCCGATGCCGACGTCGGCGCCGAAGCGGCAAGGCTTGGCTTTGGCCTGTATCAGGCCCCCTTGCCCCGCCTTGAGGCCGATCTGGCGTCGGGCGCGTTAACGGAAGTGCTGGCCGATTTTCGCCCTGCGCCGCTCCCGCTCTCCCTGCTCTATCCCAGTAATCGGCAGCTCTCTGCCCGGGTACAGGTATTTATCGACTGGGTGACGGCGCTGATGAAGCCTCCCCTGGCGCAGCAGGCATCCGGAAGGCTAAAATAACGTTTGCTATTATTCACGGCACGTGCGTTAATCGTTGAGTCGATTTACCAGACAAAAAGTTATTATCTGAGTACGTGTTCTCATCTCCAGGCGTTATCCCTAATACCACCGTCCTTTGAGCAGTCCCGTTAGTAGTTTGCTTTTTCTGTAAACAGGCCCTGTCAGATCCTTGTCGGCTCCTTAAAATGTCCGCCATCTGACCCAAAACCCGGCTTACCACCAACTAAAATCAGCCGCGTTAATTTTCCTGAAACGACCATTGTCTTTTCAACAGAACATCACCCATACAAGGTTTACATTATGATCGAACATATCCATTTTAGATGCCCATGCTGCCATGGCTCCCAGTACAGAACGTCCCAGTTTGACGTCACTGAAAAAAACCCTTTTGGTGCGAAATGCATTTTCTGCAAATCAGCCATGATGACATTAGATACCATCCGTCCTCATCACCTGGGCGTGCACTCCGCTGCCCAGGCACAGCAATAAGATGATGAAGCCGGTGAACGCGGGTGGGGAAATTTCCCCGGTGATTCGCCCGGGGGCAACATCTGTTCCCTCACCCGCAGCGATCGTCGGTGGCATGGCTTAGGCGGGTATCAGGCAACGCTTCTATCAGGGTAGTCACGTTCTCCCCGGCGCCAGTTTCCACATTAAAATAGTCCACCGCACGCAGAATAAGCCGCAAGCCCCTGCCGCCTTCCGCTAACGGATCGACATCAAAGTGCTCATCGTTACGCGCCAGCGCCAGGCGTTCGGCAGGAAAGATCTCTCCCGCATCGATAAAGCGCAGCGTCACGCGGTCATTGGCAGCGAAAATTTCCCGGGAGACTGCCGCTTTAAAGGCCACTGCGACGGAAGCATCCAACCGACATGTCACCGGCCAGAGGATCAACTGTCACCAGTCAGCTGCCCGTGACGATCGACTACCGCATTGACAACCATCGCGGCAAACGCGTGGGCGCTAACCAGCATACTGAACCCGTCGCCGCAGCGCAGGCGAGGAGATGGATATCGAATCAGCCGATGCCGCAATCAGTCGTGGATTTTCACCCCCAGACATCCGCGAACGAACTCAGGGTTGAAGTGTTTTACCGCTTCGCCAACATAGCCTAAATCCAGGGCGCTGATTTGCGCCATTTCGTTATCTGTTAATACGAAATCCCAGATAGCAAAATTTTCTTCAATGCGCTCCTGGCGGGTGGATTTAGGGATCACCGTGACGCCACGCTGCACGTTCCAGCGCAGAACAACCTGCGCAATGGTTTTCTGGTGCGCATCGGCGATCCCCCGAAGCAATGCATCTTGATACGGATTATGTCTGCCACCGCCTAACGGCGCCCACGCTTCAGGCTGAACGTGATAATGCTTCATGGCTTCCAGCGCCGCGGGCTGCGCGAAATAAGGATGCAGTTCAACCTGGTTCACCATTGGTTTAATTCTGACAGTTTCGCAGAAGTTAGCTAACACATGGGGGTAAAAATTGGAGACGCCGATCGCTTTCAGGGTACCGGCCTCATAGGCCTCTTCCAGCGCACGCCAGGCGCTGAAATAATCGCCCATCGCCTGATGTAGCAAATAAAGATCAAAGTATTCCAGGCCCGATTTTTTTAATGACGCGGCAATCCCGGCTTTCGCCATCCCGGTGTTGGCCATGTCCTGGACCCACAGTTTGGAGGTAATAAACAGCGCCTCGCGGGTACACAGACCTTCGGCGATGGCTTCGCGCACGGCCTCACCCACCGCATCTTCATTATCGTAGACGGCAGCGGTATCGATGAGGCGATAACCGGTGCGAATGGCGTTCAACACCGCCTGCTTACACTCCGCTTTATCGGTCACCTTGAAAACGCCGAAACCCAGCATCGGCATTTTGCGAGCGTTACTTAATATTGAATATTCCACGGTGAAGCTCCCCTCTTGTTAAAACACCATGGTAAGACAGGAACGCAGTCACGATTAGCCTGTCATTCCTGATTTGACTTATGCATTCAATTCATTAATCGCAGTGCGCTGAGATGATCTGATTTTGACAGAGAGCAGAAAAGTCACCCCTGCCGCGCCCAGCAGTAACAGACCGCTCAGTGCAAAAGTGCTGTGCCATCCCAGACTATCAAACACCAGGCCGCCTACCGTTGACCCGAGGGCTATCGATAGCTGGATCACGGCGACCATCAGCCCGCCGCCCGTCTCCGCATCCTCGGGCAGCGTCCGCGCAATCCATGTCCACCAGCCGGTGGGCGCCGCCGTCGCCAGCAGGCCCCACAGGCTTAACAGTACGGCGACCGATCCCGTGTGGTGTCCGGCCAGCAGAAGCGTTCCGGCAATTGCGGCCATTAACAACGGGATAGCCACCAGCGTCGGATAAAATCGGGCATTCAGAACGGTCGTAATAAGCAGCGTGCCGATAAAACCGGCGATACCCATTGTCAGCAATATCAGGGACAGACCAGAAGGACTGACCTGGGTCACCGTCTCCAGAAACGGTCGCACATAGGTAAATAAGGTAAACTGTCCCATAAAGAACAGTCCGCAGGCCAGCAATCCCAGGGATAGCGTAGAAAGACGGAACAGACGCAGCACCGATCCCTGCCGCTGTGGTGCGCGCGGACTTTTCATCGACGGCAGGCTAATGCATTGCCAGACGAAGGCCAGCACCGCCAGCGGGACAAGACATAAAAAGGCGCCGCGCCAGCCGACGGTGGCCCCCAGGTAGCTGCCCAGCGGCGCTGCCACAACGGTGGCCAGCGCGTTGCCGCCGTTAAAGATGGCCAGTGCGCGGGGGACCTGGCGTTGCGGCACCAGCCGAATGGCCGTTGCCGCCGACATCGACCAGAAGCCGCCGATGACGATCCCAATGAGCGCTCTGCCCAGCATATAAACCGGGAAACTGGACGCCAGGGCAATAATCACCCCAGAGGCTGCCATCAACGCCGTGAGCCCCAGCAGCAGCCATTTACGGTCCAGCGATCCGGTAAGACGGGATATCGTCAGGCTGGTCAGTACCGCCAGCGCGCCAGAAAGCGCAATGCCCTGACCGGCTAATCCCTCGGTAATGTGTAAATCACCCGCGATGGGTGTCAACAGACTGACCGGCATAAATTCTGAGGCAATGAGCACAAATACGCAGAGCGTCATCGCCAGGACGCCGCTCCAGTGTGCCCGGGTGTGACCTAATGCAGACATTATTTCTCTCCGACAAGACAAAGCCGCCCGCAGGCGCGTGGCGGCTTTGGGGATGTCTCCGGCACAGGAGATCTATTTCAGGTTGGTTTTAAAAAATTGCGCGAACGTCGCAAAGGGAATTTTGCCCGCGACGTTGTCATAGAGATCGACGTGGTTTGCGCCTGGGACAATCACCAGCGCTTTCTCTTTACTGCCGATGGCCTTAAAGGCATCTTCGGCAAAATAGCGTGAATGGGCTTTTTCGCCGGTCACGATAAGCGTCGGAATAGTCACTTCGCTGGCGTAACTCAGCAGCGGCATATTCATAAACGACAGCGGCATCGTCGCATTCCAGGCCCCGGTTGAATTAACCGAACGCGGATGGAAACCACGCGGCATACGGTAATAATCGAAGAACTCTTTCAGGACCGGGTTGGGGTTGGCGGGCAAGGTTTCCGGCAAAATACGATCGGCAGCGCGGACGTTGCCTTTATCATCAACATATATGTCATGCCCACCGGGGGCGGAAGTGCCGTTTGCCGCATCCTTCCAGCGCTGCGCGTTCAAGTACTGCAGTACCGCTCGGCGGTCGGCTGTCGTGTAGCGGTCTTTGCCATCGCCCACTCCATGCCCCATCGCGCGGCTCATGTCATACATTACGCTGGTCGCCACCGCTTTGACGCGTGTATCCATCGCCGCGTCGTTTAGGGCCATACCGCCCCAGCCACAAATGCCGAGCAAACCGATACGGTTGCGATCCACCTCTTTTTGCAGGCCCAGAAAGTCCACCGCGGCACTAAAATCCTCGGTATTGATATCCGGTGAGGCCACGTTGCGTGGGTAGCCACCGCTTTCGCCCGTATACGATGGGTCAAATGCCAGGGTGACAAAACCTTGTTCGGCCAGCGTCTGGGCATACAGGCCGCTGGACTGCTCTTTTACCGCGCCGAAGGGACCGCTCACGGCAATAGCTGCCAGTTTGCGTTCACCGCGATCCTTCGGCAGGTAGAGATCGCCAACTAAGGTTATCCCGTAGCGGTTCTGGAAGGTCACCTTACGGTGATCCACTTTCAAGCTCTCAGCAAACGTTTTATCCCATTGTTCAATCAGTGAAACAGGCGCATTCGGGTTAGTTGTCTCAGCAGAGCTCATCGTTGTGACTCCAGTTAATGAGGCGCAAAGCAGCATGGCGGGTATCGCGGCTGTCAGTTTTTTGGTGAAAACCGTCATCAAAATTCCCCTAAATAAACGTGATCAATGCAAGTCTTCAGTAGACAACGCTGCTGTGCTTTGTTGTCGTGCGCTTAGTGTAGCCAGCAGTAATGGTTCTGATTAGAGGCTGAAAAATGCTAAAATTAATACCATATTGTTCTAAATGGCATCTGGGTGACGAGGCAGGATAATGGCGAAACGGGAAAACTATAATGACCTTTATCTGTTTATGCAGGTGGTACGGGAAGGCAGTTTTACCGCCGCAGCGCAACGACTTGGCCTGGCGCAGTCCGGGGTAAGCCGTGCGGTTCGTGAACTTGAAGAGCGGCTGGGCGTTCAGCTTCTGGTGCGTACCACCCGCCGGTTGTCGCTCACTCAGGCAGGTGAGCAGCTCTATCACAACGTCGAATCCGGTTTCGACGCCTTAGATATGGGACTCGCCACGCTGGCCCACTATCGTCAAACGCCCTCCGGTACGGTACGCATCAATGCCAGCCAGCATGCCATTGATAAAGTCCTGCTGCCGAAGCTGGCAGTATTTAAACAACGCTATCCCGATATCAGACTGGAACTGATCAGCGAAAGCCGGTTTGTCGATATTATTGCGCAGCGATTTGATGCGGGCGTACGTCTGGGCCCGGAAGTCGGAAGCGGCATGATTGCGGTACGCATTTCGCCCGATATGGAGATGGCGGTGGTGGGTACACCGGAACATTTTCGCCGCTACGGCTTTCCACAAACGCCCGCCGATTTAGTCGCCCACCCCTGCATCGCTTATCAGTTCGGCGACGGCAGCCTTTACGCCTGGGAACTTAATGTGGATGGCAAAAAAATCACCCACCCACCTCAGGGACAGTGGGCTTTCGCCGATAGCTATATGGAAGCCAAAGCGGCGAGGCTCGGTCTGGGGCTGGCCTATGTCCCGGAAGAGCTGATTACCGACGATCTAGCCCAGGGCACACTTATCCGGGTGCTCCAGCGTTATAGCCAGCGTCTGGAAGGTTCATTTCTCTATTACCCGCACCGCAATGTGTCGCCCGCGCTGAGAGCGGTCATTGATACATTGCGAATGTAACTGAGGTTGCCTGCAGGCAGCAGGCAACCGGTAGTGGCCGGTGACAGCTTCTGTACTCGGACCTGTCATTTAATTCCGATCGATGCAAACAGTAATGCCAGACGGAAATGAATTTATATAAATATTAATTTTGTGAGTTATGTACTTCATTATAAAGTTTAGAAGCAGCACCTCTGCGTAACAAGCTAAAAAAGCAAATAATCGTAAAGATGAAGGGGTAAATAGCCAAAACCCATGCCAGTTTTTGATTTTTAATAATATTATTTATAGTATCACTCAACGAACCACTTGAAAAGTTCTCACAAATCCTGTCAACCGAGCGCACACTTATCCCCGCTTTTTCTGAGAAAACCGTTTTATCGAAATCTTCACTTTCACACTGTTTTTTATCGAGCTTCCACTCAGTCCAGTTCAGGGGAAGGTAATTATTGGTCCAGATCGAACTCTCAGCAATATGATCATTAATCCAAACCCATGACTTGTCGTCGCCTAATCGTACTAGTGCGGATGGCTTCAATGCCAGCAACATAAAATTTGATAATAGCAGCATAGTTAACACACAAGAGACAAATACACCAACATTAGCGATAAATAATGGTTTTATTGCCTTAAGCGTTGATATTTCAAACCATCCTTTCGCGGCTGTGACATGACGAATATCTATATTTTTCTTTTTCGTCCAGTTAATCAGTGACTTGATCTCTTCTTTATTTCTTGCGCCGACATTAAATAAAACATTAAAACGTTCAACATCATTTCTCTCATTGAAATATGCATTTATTTTACCGTCGTGAAACGTTTTCCCTCCCAGGCAGAACTCCCATAGCCGGTTCAATAAAGAATATGCGGATCCTGCCCGTTTCCAGAGAAACACTCCTAATAAACCAAAAGTAACAAAAATTAACGCGCTATTTATCAGTCCATCAAAATTCCATATCGAAGAAATTAAACTTTCCATCTAGCCCCTCTTAATCATCCCGCTAATCGTATGCTCAGCAATCACACCACAGCATCATTACAAAATAAATATTTTTTAACTGCAACTTTTCTTATCCAGCGCACAAGGTCATTGCCGATATCTTCTTATACGCAGGCCACAACTATACGTCACGCTCTTCTGCTACTTGAGCCTTACATTCCACCTCAGTGCTGCTACGCTATCTCTGAGAAAATGGCGAAGGAGATATAATGAAAGTCCTCAATATCCTGATCCGTCGATGCGTGCTGATTGCCCGCTTTGAAGATACCGTTTCGTTCTACGAAAATCTCATCGCGCAGAAGGCAAGGTTGCGTTTCGACTATCCCGAATACGATCTCAAACTGGCGCAGGTGGGTTCCGTGCTTTTAATTGGCGGAACCGAGCAAAGCCTGGCTCCGTTTCGCGCCACCGAGGCCACTTTCCTGGTCAACGACATTACCGCCTGGGAGAAACATCTGCCTTCCACCGGGGCAACGATTATCAACCCGGTGAAGGCCGTGCCCACCGGCTGGAACATGCTGGTTCGGCATCCGGATGGCATGGTTGCCGAATACGTTGAGCATCATGATAAAAACCCGGCGGATGAGATCTTCTGATGCTTCGCGACCAGATGGTAGAACCTGGCATCAGTCGGCCATACTGCCAGAAAAGTGAGACTTTCTACTGTGGCGCGAGAAGGAGAGCAGGAAAAACTGGCGCGGCAAGACGCGCCAGCTCGGGGATCAGCGATGGTTGCCTGGCATCATCAGGCAACCAGTACCGGTTAGTGCTTCACGATATACATGGTACGGCTGTAGGCCACATCTTCCGGGTTGGTGATCGGGTAGCCTTTCAGCCACGGCTTAATCAACCGGCCGTTAGTGTACTGGTAGATCGGCGCGATCGGCGCTTTGACCATAATGATCTTTTCCGCCGCGTTGTAATCGTCGTTACGCGCTTTGGCCGAATTCTCTACCGCCGCCTGGGCGAGGATTTTGTCGTACGCCGGATCGTTAAAGCGCGAAATATTTCCGCTGTGGGTGGAGGTCAGCAGCGACAGGAAGGTGGACGGCTCGTTGTAGTCCCCCACCCACGAAGCGCGGATCACGTCGAAATTGCCGGTGTTACGGCTGTCGATATAGGTTTTCCACTCCTGGTTCTGCAGCTTCACTTCCACGCCGAGGTTTTTCTTCCACATCGACGCCACCGCGATGGCAATCTTCTGGTGGTTCTCAGAGGTGTTATACAGCAGCGTCAGCTTCAGCGGACGATTCGGGCCATAGCCCGCGGCAGCCAGCAGGGCTTTCGCCTGGGCATTAAGCTCAGCCTGACTCATGCTCTCAAACTGTGACGGCTGGGGGGTGAAGCCCGCCGTCACGTCCGGCGTGAAGCGCCAGGCCGGTTTTTCCCCGGTCCCCAGTACTTTCTCCGCCATCACCCGGCGATCGATGGTCATGCTCAGCGCCAGGCGTACCCGCTCATCCGCCGTCGGCCCCTTTTGGGTATTGAAAGCGTAATAGTAGGTACCCAGCTGCGGCGGGGTATACACCTGCCCCGGAATATCCTTCAGCAGTTTCTGGTACATATTTTTCGGGAAAGACTCGGTGATATCGATATCCCCTGCAAGATAGCGCTTGGTGGCGGCGGACTCCTGGTTAATCGGCACAAAGGTGACCTGCTGGATCACCGTTTTGGCGTTATCCCAGTAGTGCGTGTTCGGCACCACCACCAGCTTCTCATTGACCACACGGTCTTTCAGAACATAGGCGCCGTTGCCCACCAGGCTGCCGGGTCGCGTCCAGTTCGCCCCGCTGTCGACATTCGCCTTTTGCACCGGATAGAAGGCAAAGCTGGCGGTCAGGTTGCTGAACCACGGCAGTGGTTTATCCAGCTGCACCCGCAGGGTGTGGGCGTCGACGGCGGTGACTCCCAGGGTCTCCGGCGCGGCTTTGCCGTCAATAATGTTCTGCGCGTTAGCGATCCCCGCCAGCGCCGCGAACCAGGCGAACGGCGAAGTGGTTTTCGGATCCACCAGACGCTGCCAGCTATAGACGAAATCTTCGGCAGTAACCGGCGTGCCGTCGGACCAGCGGGCGTTATCACGCAGGGTAAAGGTCCAGACGCGGTTATCGTTGCTCTGCCAGCGGGTCGCTACGCCTGGAACCAGGTTGCCTTTCGCATCCTGATTGACTAAACCTTCAAACAGATCGCGGATCACCTGGATTTCCGGCAGGCCCACCGCTTTGGCGGGATCTAACGAGGCGGGTTCATCTTTGATATGGCGCACTAACAGCTGTTTTTCCGCCAGTACCGTGCCCGGCGGTACGTCAGCCGCCCAGGCCAGAGAAGATACGCTGGCTAACCACAGCGCGCCGCATGTCAAAGCGACAGGATACTTCATAAGATCCCCTTTAAAATGAAAAAAATACCGCCAACAGAGCGATAATTATTTGTTTCATCACCTGAAATTGCAAACGACATATGATAGAAAATTGATGTGCCGTCGGATTTCACGCCTCAGGGAATGGGTTTGATCCCGATACGCTTTTCGCCAACACTAAATAATAACGACACACAGGAAGCCCTATGTCTATTTCACGTCCTCGCCCGCAGCGCGGCGACTTTCCGCCGGGAACCCGGCAGTATGGCAGCTCGGAACTGGGCGCGCCGCTGCTGTGGTTTCCTGCGCCGCAGGCCGACAGCCGTAGCGGGCTGATTATTGCCGGTACCCACGGTGATGAGAATTCGTCGATTGTGACCCTCTCCTGCGCCCTGCGCACCCTGAAACCCGAGCTGCGCCGCCACCACGTGGTGCTGACGGTCAATCCTGACGGCTGTCAGCTCGGGCTGCGCGCCAATGCCCGCGGCGTTGACCTCAACCGTAACTTTCCAGCAGCCAACTGGAAGCAAGGGGAAACGGTTTACCGCTGGAATAGCGCGGCGGCGGAGCGCGACGTGGTGCTGTTGACCGGCGAGCAGCCGGGTTCGGAACGGGAGACCGAGGCCCTGTGTCAGTTGATCCATCAGATTCATCCGGCGTGGGTGGTCTCCTTTCACGATCCGCTGGCCTGCATCGAAGATCCGGGCCACAGCCCGCTGGGTCGCTGGCTGGCCGACGCCTTCTCCCTGCCGCTGGTGGGCAGCGTGGGCTACGACACGCCGGGCTCCTTTGGCAGCTGGTGCGCCGATATCGGACTCCCCTGCATCACCGCCGAGTTTCCGCCGGTCTCCGCAGACGAGGCAACGGAGCGTTACCTGCCGGCGATGACCGATCTGCTGCGCTGGCAGGCTTAAAGATGAAGCACGCCGGTGCTGAACCGCAGCGCCGGCTCAACGTCCACCGCCAGCCATGTCGGGCCGTCGAGGTCAGCGAAGCGCGCCAGCGGCGCCAGAGGGAGCGCGGCGGCGATCCCGCGCGAGGTGCAGAGCATACAGCCCAGCATCCGTTCAAATTCCTGCCGTTCCGCCTCCCCGGCCAGAGCCAGCGCTTCGGTCAGGCCGCCCGTTTTATCCAGTTTGATATTGATCATCTCATAGCGCCCGCGCAGCCGCGGCAGGCTCTCCCGGGTGTGGCAGCTCTCGTCGGCGCAAATCGGCAGCGGATGAACGAAGTTTTCCAGCGCCGAGTCGTCGTCGGCGGGGAGCGGCTGCTCAAGCATCGCCACACCGAGGTCCGCCAGCAGCTGACAGCGCGCCGCCAGCCCCTCGCTGTGCCAGGATTCATTGGCATCAACAATCAGCGTAGCCTCCGGCGCCGCCTGGCGGATAGCGATTAGCCGCTCACTGATCAGTCGATCGTCGAGCTTCACCTTCAACAGCTGGGCCCCTGCCTGCCACAGCGCCGCGGCGCTGGCCGCCATCTGATCCGGCGTGCCAATGACCACCGTCTGGGCGGTAATCACCCGGTTAGGCAACGCCACGCCCAACAGCTGGGCCAAGGTTTTGCCTTCGCGCCGGGCCTGCAGATCCCATAGCGCGCAGTCAATGGCATTGCGGGCGGCGCCTGCCGGCAGCAGCCGCTGCAGCTGTTCGCGGGTAAGCCCCGCCTCCAGTTGCTCGCCGATCGCCATCACCTGGGCCATGACCGAGGCGATGCTCTCGCCATAGCGGGGATAGGGTGTGCATTCGCCTACCCCTTTCACGCCGTCCTCTTCCAGTTCCACTACCACCACTTTTGCCTCGCTGCGGCTACCGCGGGCGATCACAAAAGGGGTATGGAGCGGCCAGGCTTCCTCATACACTCGCACGTTACGCATTCCCTTGTCCTCTCTGGTAAATGTTAAATAGGGTTTGCCGTGTAGCTGGCGGATGTCATACACTACTCGCGACGTTAACTATATGTAAACAGGAAGATAACCATGTCACAAACCGTGCATTTCCAGGGCAACCCCGTTTCTGTTCAGGGCACCATTCCGCAGGCAGGCGCTAAAGCGCAGCCGTTTACGCTGGTCGCCAAAGATCTCTCTGACGTCGCGCTGAGCCAGTACGCCGGCAAACGTAAAGTACTGAATATTTTCCCGAGCATTGATACCGGCGTGTGTGCCGCATCAGTGCGTAAATTCAACCAGCTGGCCGCTGAACTGGACAACACCGTAGTGCTGTGCATTTCCGCTGACCTGCCGTTCGCCCAGTCCCGCTTCTGCGGCGCGGAAGGCCTGAGCAATGTGGTCACCCTGTCCACGCTGCGCGGCGCGTCCTTCCTCGCTGACTACGGCGTCGCCATCGCCACCGGTCCGCTGGCTGGCCTGGCTGCCCGTGCGGTGGTCGTTATCGATGAAAACGATCAGGTCGTCTACAGCCAGCTGGTGAACGAAATCACCGAAGAGCCGGACTACGACGCCGCGCTGGCCGCCCTGAAAGCCTGATAACAGATTGCCCGGGCGCATCGCGCTCGCGGACATTCGATCTGCCCAGCCCTCGCTCTGCGAGGGCTTTTTATTGCCGCGGCGCATAGCGGGAGATAGCCCGCGCCATCGCCGGGCCGGTCAGCAAAATGGTAAACAGCCGCAGCGTCTGTAGCGCCATAATAAACGACATGTCCGCCCGGGTGGCGGCGGCGATAATCGCCACCGTGTCCAGGCCGCCGGGGCTGGTGGCCAGATAGGCGGTCATAAAGTCCATCTGCAGAATGTGGGTCAGGGCAAGGGCCATCAGGGCGCACATCAGGATCAGTCCGATGATGGAGGCGATAATCTGCGGCAGCGTCTTGAGGGCCAGCAGAAAAATGGCTTTATTAAACTGGAGCCCCACCGTCCAGCCCAGCACCGCATAGGCCATCGCCAGCAGCCACTCCGGCAGCTCCAGCATCAGCCAGCCGCCGCCCTGGGCCAGGGCGCCAAGCAGCATCGGCAGCAGCATGGCCCCGGAGGGGATGCGCAGCCGCATGCCCAGCCAACAGGCCACCGCCGTCAGCAGCAGCGTGAAAGGGAAATTCAGGGTCAACGATGGAAACCAGACAATATCCTGAGTCATTTCCTGTGCTTCATTGCCCAGGGCATAGCGCACCACCAGCGCCGCCGCGCCGACGACAAACAGCACCCGCAGATACTGCATCAGCGCCACCAGCCGCACATCGGCCCCGTACTCCTGGGCCATCACCACCATTGCCGACGCGCCGCCGGGAGAGCTTCCCCAGGCGCCAGTGGCGCCCGGCAGCGCGCTGTAGCGGACCAGCAGCCAGCCGGTAAGGCCGCTTATCGCCAGGGTGGTCAACAGGATCGCCAGCACCAGCGCCCAGTTGTTGAACAGCACGCCAAAAACAGAGGGATTAATCGCCCGGGCGATCATGCAGCCGACAATGGCCTGCGCCGCCAGATAACAGGGGCGAGGGATGCTCAGCTTCACCCCGCGCAGGCTCAAAATGAGACAGGCGATCAGCGGCCCCAGCAGCAGCGCTGCCGGCAGGTGTATTCGTAACAGCAGCGAGGAAAAGAGAACAGAGAGCAGCAGCAATATCAGCCAGTGCCCGATCGCGCGACGCGACGCCAAGATGCACCACCCCGGAAAAAGGATTAAAAAACCAGTATATACAGGTTTGGCCCGCTTTGCAGGCCGGGATGCCGGCGACGTGAGTCGCCGGCCTGGCGGGATTATTCGTCGCCCTTTTTCTGACTCAGACCATATTCACGCAGCTTATTGGCGATGGCGGTATGCGACACCCCCAGCCGCTTCGCCAGCTTACGGGTGCTGGGGTAGCTGCGATAGAGCTGGGTCAGCACCGAGCGCTCAAAGCGGCGGGTGATGTCGTCCAGCGACCCTTCCATGGCCTCCTCGCCCACCGGCAGCGAGGCGACGTCATGGTCCGGCAGCAGAATGTCCTGTGGACGCAGCTCAAATCCTTCCAGCTGGGTCAGTGCGCGATAGACGGCATTCTTCAGCTGGCGGACGTTGCCGGGCCAGCTGTAGCGGGTAAGCACCGTACTGAGATCGGCAGAGAGCTTCGGCCGCGGGATCCCCTGCTCGTCGGCAAAGCGGGCCACGAACAGCTCCGTCAGCGGCATGATGTCCTGCGGGCAATCGCGCAGCGGCGGCAGATACAGCGTCAGGACGTTGAGGCGATAGTAGAGATCTTCGCGGAAAAGCCCTTTCTGCACCAGCTCGATCAGGTTTTTCTGCGTCGCGCAGATCACCCGCACATCGACGTGCACTTCATGATCCTCGCCAACGCGGCGGAAGGTGCCGTCGTTGAGAAAGCGCAGCAGCTTGGTCTGCATGCGCGGCGACATCTCGCCAATTTCATCCAGCAGCACCGAGCCGCCGTTGGCCTGCTCGAAGAAGCCCTTCTTGCCCTGCAGCGCGTCGCCAAACAGCTCGCTCTCGACCGCGTCCTCGGGAATGGAGCCGCAGTTGAGCGCCAGATAGGGTTTGCCCGCCCGCGGACTGGCCAGATGGCAGGCATGGGCCAGCAGATCTTTACCGGTGCCGGTGTCGCCGACAATCAGCAGCGGCGCGCTGAGCATCGCCAGCTTGCGCGCTTGCTCCACCACGTGGCGCATTTTCGGCCCCACCGCGAGGATCTGACTGAAGGCGCTGGTATCCTGGCTGGTCATGGTCTGCAGCTGGCGTCCCATGCGCACGGTTGAGCGCAACATCGCCACGGCGCCGGTCAGCACTCGCTCGTTATGCTCGCCTTCCAGATAGACCGGAGTCACTTCCAGCAGGTAGTTCTGCCCATTCACCACCACATGCTCCGCATGCGTCTCCTGCGGGCTGCTCTCCAGCCAGCGCTGAACGTTAAAATCGGCGATCAGCTGGGCCACCGGGTGGTTACGCAGCTTCGCCTGGCTTTGGCCAAACAGCAGGCAGCTGGCGGGGTTCGCCAGTTCCACCCGACCTTTGGTATCCAGCGACAGCACCGGCTCCGGCATCGCTACCAGCAGCGCGCTGAGCGCCAGGTGTTCACGTTCAGACGGCATCCAGGGCACGGTGCGCACGTCCGTCACGCCGGCGATACGGCGGATCTCAGCCATCAGGCTGCTGAACGTGGCGAATTCCAGTTCGGCGAAATTGAGGTAAATTCGGCCAATAGGGTCAATATCGATACCGCGCAGGTCAATACCACGCAGCACCAGCAAATCGAGCAATTCACGAGTCAGACCGAGACGGTCTTCACAAAAGACTTCAAGACGCATGGGAGTGTTCACCCTAAAAGTGCCAATGACGGGAGAATAATAGGCCAGGAATAGGTTTTCGGGAAGCTAACTGTCAACAATTATTGACAGTGTGGCGGAAAAATGGGCGCTGTGGCGTAAAGTCAGACGGTCAGTGGTTAAATCACCGGCCAGGCGGCCGGTGAGTCTTGGGTCAGGCGTGGAAAGCAGGCAGCCACTGACGGTTCTCAGCGATCACCTCATCCAACGCCAGTTCGAGCTTCTCGCCGCTGACGATCAGCGGATTCAGCATCAGAGCACGCCATGCGGTATGGCGGTTGCCGGTGAGCGCGGCCTCGATAGTCAGCCGTTCAAATGATTTCATCAGCTGCAGCAAACGCAGGGTATCTTCCGGGAACGGCGCCACATTGAGAGGTAGCGGACCAGAAGCGGTAATCAGCGAGCTGACCTCTACCGCGCAGTCATCCGGCAGGCCATTGATGGCGCCGTTATTACGCGTATTGACGTGCATGATAATCCGCTTGTCGTTGTAGATGGCATTCATCAGCTCGCAGGCCGCCTCGGAATAGTACTGGCCGCCGCGCCCTTCCAGCGCCTTCGGTTTGACCGCCAGGTGCGGGTCGCGGTACTGGTCAAACAAGATTTTTTCCAGCTGCTTAACCACTTCCCCGCGGGTTCCTTCGCCGCCCGCCTCCGCCAGCTCCTGGCGCAGCAGATCGTCTTTCATGTAGTAATAACGCAGATAGGCGCAGGGGATCATGCCTAAGCCCTGCAGCAGATGCGACGGCCAACGGAACGGCGGAATGTTGCGCGGCACCAGCGGATCCCGACCGGCGTTGATCTCGGCTATCACCTCCGGCAGCCATTCTTTACCTTTGTGCAGGATCTGGCGCACGAAGATAAAGTGGTTCAGGCCGGCGACCTGCATCACCACCTCTTTTTCGTCAGCGCATTGCAGCAGAGTGGTTATCCCTTTTTGCATAATCACCGGCACGTTACACAGGCCGACGGCTTTGATGCGGCTGTGGCGCAGGATCGCTTCGGTCACCATCCCCGACGGGTTGGTAAAGTTCAGCAGCCAGGCGTCGGGACACAGTCGCTCCATATCGGCAGCGATCTCCAGGGCGATGGGAATGGTGCGACAGGCGTTGGCGAAGCCGCCAAGGCCATTAGTCTCCTGGCCGATCAAGCCATACTTGAGGGAGATACGTTCATCGCTGATCCGGGCGTCAAGGCAGCCGGCGCGAAACTGCGAGCAGACGAAATCGGCATCGCGCAGCGCGCTTTCCCGGTCAAGGGTGGCCACCACTTCAATAGTCAGCCCGGCTTTGGCGATCATTCGCCGCGCCAGTCCGGCGATAATCTCGACTTTCTCTTTGCCCTCTTCAATGTCCACCAGCCATAGCGAAGCGACCGGCATTTCGTGATAGCGGTTGAGCAAACCTTCAATCAGTTCCGGGGTGTAGCTGGAGCCACCGCCAATCACCACAATTTTGAGTCCTGACATGGTATACCTCGGTTTAGTTACGATATAACTATTTAAAACCGGCAAAACTGGCCTAACAAACGAATTAAATCGGCCTATGCATGAACTCAATTAATGCATAAGGGAGACAATCTGTGCTTGAGCAACAAAGCATCCTTGCGCTGCTGCAGACCTTTGAGGTGACCGCCCGCCACCTGAGCTTTACCCTTGCCGCGCATGAAATGAACCTAACCCAGGGAGCGGTCAGCCATCGGATCCGCAGGCTGGAGATGCACATCGGGTTTCGCCTGTTTATCCGCATGACGCGTAAACTGGCGCTGACAGAGGAAGGTAAGCGGCTGCTGGCGACGTTAAGCCATTCGCTGCGGGCGATTAACGATGAAATTGAGGATATTCGCGATCAGGATCTGCGCGGCACGCTGCATATTGGTATTGCGCCGACGCTGGCCCATCTGTGGCTAATGCCGCGTCTGCCGCGCTTTCAGACGCAATGGCCGGGACTGAATCTGCAGTTTCGCGTGCGCGCCGGGGTGATGGATTTTAACGAGGAGCGGGTGGATCTGGCAATTTACTACGGCGCCACGCGCTACCCCGATCTTTATCAACAGCGGCTGATGGCGGAAAGTTTGCTCCCGGTCTGCTCCCCGCGTTATCGCCAGCAGTATCGTCCGCTGAGCGGCGGCGACCCGGCGGCGCTCGTCTGGATCCATGCGTGCGAATCCACCGACGTACAGGATCAATTTGCGGAATGGCGCCTGTGGTGCCAGCACAGCGGACAGGCGTTACCTTTTGACGGCCGGTATTACGCGGTGAATAACCACTCGCTGGCCATCGAGATGGCGCTCAATGGACTCGGCGTGGTGATGGGGCGTAAAACGCTGATCCAGCCGCTGCTCGACGCCGGCAGGCTGGTGGCCTTGTCTGAAAATGAAGCGCCCTCGCCCTTTGGCTATGACCTGATTTGTCCGCAGGAGAACCGTTCCCGCCCGCGCTTTCGCGCCTTCAGCGAGTGGCTGGCGGCGGAATGCGCCTAATCGAATATTGCCAGGGTGCGCGTGCCAGAGCTTGACGTCGTAGGCCGGGCAAGGCGAAGCCGCCGCCCGGCAATGTCTCTGAGCGGAGGTTACTTCTCCGGGCGGGTTTTGCTTTTCTGCAGGGTCTCTTTCAACTGCCCAATCAGCTCGCGACGAAAATCGCCGAGTCGCGGTTTATCATCGGCGATCCACGGCAGTGGGCGGCACAGCTCCATCGCCTTGATCCCGAGACGGGCGGTCAGCAGGCCGGCGCCAATGCCCTGCGCGGCGCGCGCCGACAGCCGGGCCGCCAGATCCTGCGACATCCAGTCCATCCCCACCTCGCGCACCAGTTCGCTGGCGCCAGCGAAAGCGATATTGAGCAACACCAGGCGAAACAGTCGCAGACGGCTGTAATACCCGAGCTCAATGCCGTACAACGTGGCGATTCGGTTGATCAGCCGCAGGTTCCGCCAGGCGATAAACGCCATATCCACCAGCGCCAGCGGGCTGACGGCAATCATCAGCGTCGACTCCGCCGCCGAACGGCTGATTTCCCGCCGCGCCTGGGCATCGAGCACCGGCTGCACCAGCTGCGCATAAAGGCTCACCACTTCACGGTCGCTTTGCGTTTCGTGGATCGCGGCATACCAGCGCTGCAGCGCCGGATGCGACTGATCCAGCCCGGCCTGCTGCGCCAGCTTCTCACAAAACGCTTTCGCTTTACCGACCGCGTGACTGTGCAGCATATCGCGCGCTTCATCGCGTTCGTGGGCGCGCTGGCGCAGTCGCCACAGGCGGCGCCACTCGGTGGCCACAGATCCGACGCCGGCCCCGACGATCAGCGCCCCGGCGACGCAGCCGCCCAGCGCAATCCAGTCCTGGGTCTGCCAGGCGTTAGCCGTCCATTGCACGCCTTGCGCCACGACGCTGACGCCGAAGATCGCCAGTCCGGCGCTGACCATCCGCCGCCACAGGCTGCGTTTGGGTCGCAGGACCGACTCCACCACTGCTTCCGCCGCCCCCTCTTCCTCTTCGCCGGTCACCAGCCGCGCTGGCGCGAAGTTGTCCGCCTCCAGGGTGTCGAAGGCGCGAGCGCCTTTCAGCGGCGGAATTTTCTCCGCTTGCAGCGGCCCATCAAAATCAATCCGCGGTTTTAACGGTTCGCTCATCGCAGTTTATCTCCAATCAAAAATTCCAGCGCCGCGTCGAGACGAATGTGCGGCAAAGGCCGATCGACATCCATGACCTGCGGACGAAAGTTTTCAAACTGAAATCCCTGCTGCTGCCAGAAGGCCTGACCCGGCAGGCGCGCCGGCACCTCACCGGGATAGATGGTCAACGGCTGGCCGTCGCTCAGGCGATTGCCGCGCAGGGCGGGAATTTTCTCGCCATTCACCTCAATCAGCCCGCTCTGGGTCGCCTGAATGGACGCCAGCCCCAGGCAATCCATACTGATCCCTTCAAAGGCGGCGTTCTGCCACGCGTCCTGAATCAGTTGCTGCAGGAGCGACACCATATTGCTGTGCTGATCGATCGTGACGTGATCGGCTTTGGTAGCGGCAAACAGCAGCTTGTCGATGACGGGCGAGAACAACCGGCGAAACAAGGTGCGCTGCCCGTAATGGAAACTTTGCATCAGTTGGGTCAATGCCAGACGCATATCGTTAAACGCCTGCGGCCCGCTGTTGAGCGGCTGCAGACAGTCCACCAGCACAATCTGCCGGTCGAAGCGCAGGAAGTGCTCTTTGTAGAACCCCTTCACCACCCTTTCGCAATAGTATTTGTAGCGTTCGCGCAGCATGCCGGCGTTGCTGTGTTTATCGGCCTGCGCCAGCTTGGCTTCGCCGACGGCGTCGACGTCGGGCCACGGGAAAAACTGCAGCGCCGGCGCGCCCGCCATTTCTCCGGGCAGGACAAAGCGCCCGGGTTGGATAAAGTGCAGCCCTTCGCGCTTACAGGCGTGGAGATAGTCCGTCCAGGCGGCAGCGATATCCGCCAGCCGAGCCTCGTCGGCAGGGGCCAGCGGATCCAGCCCGGCGCACAGCTGCCGCCAGCGGGCCGACCACTCCGCACGCTGTCCCTGCAGGAGCCCGGTCATCTGTCGCGACCAGCTCAGATAATCCTGCGCCAGCATCGGCAGGTCGAGCAGCCACTCGCCCGGATAGTCGACGATCTCCAGATACAGCGTGGAGGTATCTTTAAAATGGCGCAGCAGGGAGTCATTCGAACGGTAGCGCAGCGCGAGACGGATCTCGCTCACCCCGCGCGTCGGGGTTGGCCACATGGGGGGCTGGCCGTACAGCTGGGCCAGCCCTTCGTCGTAGGTGAATCGGGGAATGCCAAAGTCCCGCTGCGGCACGCGCTTGACGCCGAGCAGCCGCTCTTCGCGTGCGGCGCTCAGCAGCGGCAGGCGGGCGCCGGTGTGGATATTCAACAGCTGGTTGACCAGCGCGGTGATAAACGCCGTTTTACCGCTCCGGCTCAGGCCGGTCACCGCCAGACGTAAATGCCGGTCAACCCCGCGGTTGACCAGCGCATTCAATTCAGTTTTCAGTCGCTTCATCGCCAGTCCGTTATGCCCTGAAGGTATGTCTCGTCATCATAAGCTATCTGCCGGGGATAAGCAGGACAACGTTAATCCTTTTGCGCCTTCCCCACGGCGGCATTATTTCATCCCGCGCGTGACGCGGTTGGCCAGCCGGCTGAGTAGCGGCTCCAGCGCCACCGCCAGCAGCATTTTCAGCGGCCGACGCGCGACCGATTTAACCGCCCAGCCGGCAACGCCCGCCGGGCCATAACGCAGCGCGGTCAGCAGCGCCAGCTTACCGACGATTTTCAGACCGGGCTTCACCTGCTGCCCGGCGCGTTGCCATTTGCTATTCATGCGTTGCCTCATTCGTTAAAAACAGGGTTTACAGCTGGCGAAAGCGGCTGCGCAGCGTAAAGGTGTCGGAGGTCACATACCGCTCCATTTCACGCAGACGCTGTTCACCGGAGGCCAGTTCGGCATCCACGGCGGCCAGCAGATCGCCATTGCTCGGCGCTTTATGACCGTACAGCTCGCTGTCCGGTATCGGATCCAGAGCAAAAGTCAAAATGATGTAGGCCACCAGGACAAAGAAAAAGAGGCCGAAAATCATCGCCAGCACGGTAATCAGGCGCACCAGCTTCACCGGGACATCAAGATGCTGAGCAATGCCCGCGCAGACGCCCTTTACCATCCCGCGCTGCGGGATACGCCACAGTTTTTTATTCAGATCCAGCCCGGCCATTATTTGTCCCTCCAGTTCGGATGTTCGGCGTCCAGGATCGCTTCCAGCGCCTGAATGCGTTCGCGCATCCGCTTCGCGTCATCGGTCAACTGCAGCAGCCGTTGCTGCTCATTTTGCGTCAGACTGCCGTTGGCGCCGCGATTGTTGTAGTGCAGCCACAGCCAGACCGGCAGAACAAACAGCACAAACAGCGTCAGCGGAATGGCGAGAAAAAGCATGCTCATGTGTACTCCTTACAGGGGGTGAGCCGCGGCGCAACGCCGCGCCGCGCAATCATACTTACTGGTTGGACTGATTCATTTTGGCTTTCAACGCCGCCAGCTGCTCGCTGATTTCATCGTCCGCTTTCAGTTCGGCAAACTGCTGATCCAGCGTCTGCTGCTTGCCAAAGCGGTGGCTCTCCGCTTCCGCTTCCATCTGATCGATGCGACGCTCAAAGGATTCAAAGCGCGCCATCGCCTCATCCAGTTTACCGCTGTCCAGCTGGCGACGCACATCGCGGGACGAACTCGCCGCCTGATGGCGCAGCGCCAGCGCCTGCTGACGGGCGCGGGTTTCGCTAAGTTTGTTCTCCAGCTCGCCAATCTCTTTTTTCATCCGCGCCAGGGTTTCATCCACCAACTGCACTTCATGATCCAGCTGAGCGATAAGGTCGGTCAGCTTTTGTTTTTCGATCAGCGCCGCCCGGGCCAGATCTTCTTTCTCTTTGCGCAGGGCCAGCTCGGCTTTTTCCTGCCATTCCGCCTGCTGGGCGACCGCCTGCTCAATACGACGGGACAGCTGTTTCTTTTCCGCCAGCGCGCGGGCCGATGTCGAACGCACCTCAACCAGCGTGTCTTCCATCTCCTGGATCATCAGACGCACCAGCTTTTGCGGGTCCTCCGCTTTCTCCAGCAGGGAGTTGATGTTGGCGTTCACGATGTCGGCAAAACGAGAAAAAATACCCATAATTTCAATCCTCATAGTTCTGGTTTCAGGCATTCACCTGTGGCTTAGCTAATACAAATGGCGTGCCAACTTTTTATCTTATTGATTTTAAACAGGGTGGTTGCGAAACGTGCTGGGCATTGCTACAGTCACCTGGTTAATTACACTACTTAATGGCGAAATTCATCATGGCGCAGTACAAGGATAATCTGCTGGGCGAGGCCAACAGCTTTCTCGAGGTGCTGGAACAGGTTTCCCGGCTGGCCCCGCTGGATAAACCGGTGCTGGTCATCGGCGAGCGCGGCACCGGGAAAGAGCTTATCGCTAACCGTCTCCACTACCTCTCCAGCCGCTGGCAGGGGCCGTTTATCTCGTTGAACTGCGCGGCGCTGAACGATAATCTGCTCGACTCGGAGCTGTTCGGCCACGAAGCCGGGGCTTTCACCGGGGCCAGCAAGCGCCATCCCGGGCGCTTCGAGCGCGCCGACGGCGGGACGCTGTTTCTCGATGAGCTGGCGACAGCCCCAATGCTGGTGCAGGAGAAGCTGTTAAGAGTGATTGAATATGGCGAGCTGGAGCGCGTGGGCGGCAGCCAGCCGCTGCAGGTTAACGTCCGGCTGGTGTGCGCCACCAACGCTGACCTGCCGCAGATGGTCGAGGAAGGTCATTTTCGCGCCGACCTGCTCGACCGCCTGGCCTTCGACGTGGTACAGCTCCCCCCGCTGCGCGACCGGCAGAGCGATATCATGTTGCTCGCCAACCAGTTTGCCATCCAGATGTGCCGCGAACTCGGTCTGCCGCTGTTTCCCGGCTTTAGCGAACGAGCGACCGCGACGCTGCTCGGCTACCGCTGGCCGGGGAATATTCGCGAACTGAAGAACGTGGTTGAGCGCTCGGTGTATCGCCACGGCGACAGCGAACATGAGCTGGACGCGATTATTATTAACCCTTTTCGTCAGTCCCCCGGCTCTCCGCCGGAAGCCGCGCCCGGCGATGAGCTGCCCGCGCTACCGCTGGATCTGCGCGATTTCCAGCTCCAGCAGGAAAAACGCCTGCTGCAGCGGAGTCTGGAGCAGGCGAAGTATCATCAGAAGCAGGCGGCGGAGCTGCTGGGATTAACCTATCACCAGCTCCGCGCGCTGCTGAAAAAGCATCAGCTGTGAGAGGCGCGCGGCAGCAGCAGCGCGCTCACCGCCATCGCCCCCAGACATAAGACGGCGTTAAACCACAGGGCATACTGGGCGGCATGGGCCATGCCCAGCGGTAAAAACAGCGCGAAAAGTGACGCTGTCACGGCGATACCCATCGCCCCGCCCAGCGAGCTGCCCATCTTATAGATCCCCGAGGCGACGCCGATTTTGTTCTCCGGGGCATTGGCCACCGCGGTATCCGTCGATGGCGTGGCGTAGCAGCCCAGCCCGAGGCCAAACAGCACGTTGCTGGCGAACACCACCCCGATATACAGCGCCTTTTCGAGAAAGGTGCAGGATATCAGCGCGATGGCGATAGCGGTCAACACCGGACCGGCCATCATCGGCAGCCGGGCGCCATAGCGCTGCAGCAGCTTCTCGCCGACCCGGATCATCGCCAGGACGGTCACCAGATAGCCGAGGGTCATCATCCCGCTCTCCAGCGGCGTCAGGTGGTGCCCTTGCTGCAGCCAGATGCTGGCGATCATCATGGTGCCAATCGCCCCATTGAGCAGAAAGTTCGACAGCACTGCCGCACCGTAGGCCCGATTGCGGAACAGCGCAAAATCAATCAGCGCCGCCTCGCCTTTGCGCATGCCGTTGCGGATAAATATCGTCCCCGCCGCCAGCGCCCCGGCCAGCATGGTCAACGACAGCGGGCTGCTCCAGCCCCAGCCGTGGCCCTTGCTGATAAACAGATTCACCAGCACCAGCGCAACAATCAGGCTCAGCAGACCGCCGACGTCCAGCTTATGCTGGCTGGCGCTGGCGCTGCGGCTCTCCGGCGTGCCGCGCAGCAAAAACAGCGCCAGCAGGGCAACGGCGATCGAGAAGACGAAGATCCAGCGCCAGCCCAGACCGGTGGCGATAGCCCCGCCGACGAAGGAACAGAGACCGCTGCCGCCCCACGAGCCGATGACCCAGAAGCTGACCGCCCGCTGCCGCGCACGCCCCTCATACCAGGTCTTAATCAGCGCCAGCGTCGCCGGCATAATGCAGGCTGCCGACAGCCCCTGCAGCACCCGGCCGGCGAGGAACAGCCCCGGTCCCTGAGCAACCACCAGCATGGCGCTGCCGACGATACTCAGCCCCAGCCCGAGGGTGGTCATCCGCATCCGGCCAAACTTGTCCGCCAGGCCGCCGCTGGCGACCACGAAGCAGCCGCTGAACAGCGCGCTGAGACTGACGGCCAGAGTTAAGGTTTCAAGAGAGATATCAAGGCTGCTTTTCATCGCCGGCACCACGTTAATCACCGACTGGGCGAACAGCCAGAAGGTTAAAACGCTTAACACAATCCCCACCAGCAGGCGATCGTTGCCGACAAACGGGGTGTCGCTTATTGTGACAGTGCTCATCGCATGGCCCTCCCGTTTCTCGTGATTAGCGCAGATAGCGTTCCGTCAGGCCACACCACAGCGCCGCGCCGGTCAGCAACAGCGCGTCGTTGAAGTCATACCCCGGGTTATGCACCATGCAGCGATCCGGCTCATCGCCGGCGCCGATGGTGAAATAGCTGCCATGCGGGTGCTGCTCCAGCATGAAGGCAAAATCTTCACTGCCCATAAACGGCTTCACCTCGCCCACCTGCTCTGCGCCAAACAGCGCTGTCGCCACCTCCCGCACCATGGCGTTCGTCGCCGGATCGTTACGCAACACCGGACTGCCGTTGACGTGGGTCAGCGTGGCGGTGGCATTGAAGCTCTCCGCCTGGGCCACGGCGATATCATGGATCCGCTGCAGCACGGTCTCGCGCACCTGCTCATTGAGGGTGCGCACCGTGAGCTTCATCAGCACGTGATCGTTAATGATATTGGGCGCATGACCGGCCTGGATGCTGCCGACGGTCACCACCGCCGGCTCAAACGGGGTGATATTGCGCGAGACAATGGACTGTAGCGCGAGGGTAATATGGCAGGCCACCAGCGTGGCATCCACCGTATGCTCCGGCACCGCGCCGTGGCCGCCAACGCCCTTCACTTCAATATGCAGCGTATCGGAGGAGGCCATCATCGCCCCGTCGCGCAGGCCGATCTTGCCCAACGGCTGACCCGGCATATTGTGCAGGCCGAAGATGGCGTCGCAGGGAAACTGGTCAAATAGACCGTCCTCGACCATTACCCGCCCGCCGTACAGCAACTCTTCCGCGGGCTGGAAAATCAGCTGCAGCGTGCCGGTAAACTGGCGGGTGCGCGCCAGATATTCAGCGGCGTAGAGCAGCGTGGTGGTGTGCCCGTCATGGCCGCAGCCGTGAAAGCGCCCTTCAACCTGGCTTGCCCACGGCTTACCGCTCCGCTCCTGCATCGGCAGGGCATCCATATCCGCCCGCAGGCCAAGGCGTTTTTTCCCCTCGCCGACGCGCAGCGTGCCCACCACTCCGGTGCCCGCCAGGCCGCGGTGAACCTCGTATCCCCACTCGCCAAGCAGTCGGGCGACCTCGCTGCTGGTCTGGTGCTCTTCAAAGCCGATCTCCGGCTGCTGGTGGAACCGACGACGCAGAGCGATAAATTGCGCCTCGTTAACCTGCAATGCTTCTAGCAACGGATGTGTCATTTTTGTTATTCCTGTGTTGTGTTTGCACGACACTTTCGAGTTTATGCGGGTGGCTCAGCTTGCAGGCGCGCTTTTTTGTTTTATATTGACGAAAAATCAATGAGTGTTTTTCATACATATCGGTTATGACAAAAAACAACCGGTTGTTTTTTGTCTACAGAGGAGAGTCATGTGGAGCAGCATGCAGGCGACTTTAGCGTCACCGTACGCGATGTGCGTCAGCTGACCCAGCCGGAAAGCGATCTGCTGACGCTGCTGTGGGTGCTGGAGGGAAGCGTAAATCTGGCGGTGGCGGAAGGTGCGTCGCAACCGCTCGTCGCCGACGGGCTGGCGATCGTTAACCGCAACCGTCGCTGGAGCCTGCGCAGCGCCGGGGCCAACGCCGTGATGATCCTCACCCTCTCCGCCAGCTGGCTGGCCCGCCTCGATAATGCCTTTTTTGCCGTCGATTACCAGATAACGCCGCGCACCCGGGATGCCGATGACGGCCTGCGTCGCCTGATGCGCCAGCTGCTGGTGAGCGGCCTGGTCAATCATCCTGGCCATTACCGACTGGAGGCCAACCGCTGGCTGAGTGAGATAGCGCTGCTGCTGGCCACGCGCTTTAGCCAGCCCATCGCCTCCACGCCCCGGCGCGATACCGAAAAATGGAGCCGGAGAATAGCCAGCGTGGTGGCGCGGATCGACGCTAACTATCAGCGTCGCCTCTCGTTGCAGGAGGTGGCGGCCGCGGAATTTGTCTCCGAGGCCTGGCTGTCACGCTTATTTCGCAAAGAGGTCGGGGTAAGTTTTGTCCAGTACCTCACCGCGCTGCGCCTGCGCCACGCCGCCGACCAGCTATTAACCACCCGCAAAACCGTCCAGCAAATCGCCCGCGAACAGGGATTCGCCAGTACGCGAATGATGAGCGATTTGTTTAAGCGCCAGCACGGCGTGACGCCGCGCCAGTATCGTGAACAGCATCCTCTGGAGCTTGCCCGACCGCGCCCGCCGCAGGCCGATCGCTGGCAGCCGGTGGCGGCCGACCGGCTGTATGCGCGACTCAATGAGCCGGAACCACGCGACCGGGAAAGTCCCCCCCTGCCGATCAACCCACCGCAGACCCGGGAGATCAATCTGCGCGATCGTCCAGCGCGCCCCGCAGCGCTGCGCCATACCCGGATGGTGGTGACCGTGCGCGAACTGGACGATCTGCTGCGCGAAGATGTGCGCCGGGAACTCGAACAGCTGCACCACGCCCTACCGGTGTATGCCATCGATATCAACGATCCCTTTCTCAGCAGTCGGCTGTTCGGCACCGGCTGGGACGATCCGCAGATGGCCGGCTACGCCTGCTGGTACAACCTGCAGCAGATTTTTAGCTGGCTGGCGGCGATGGGCTGGCAGGTGATCCTGCACACCGGCGTCACCACCCGCAGCGACCTGCTGCAGCGCTTCCTGCAGCTCGCCGCCAACCATTTTCCGCCAGCCACGCTCAATAGCTGGCGCTTTGTCTGGCACTGGTCGCCGCAGGCCAGCGAAGCTGCGCGCCAGGCCGCCTGGCGGCAGCAGCGCGGGGTCCTTCATCGCCTGCTGCCGCAGCCGCAGCTGGGGATCTGGCACCGCTTTGCTCCCAGCGATCCCGGGAACGATCCGCTGTTCCACTCGCCGCTGCTGGCAGAGGCGGATTTTCTCGCCTGCCAGGCAGATGCCAACGAACAGCTGGATCTGGCCCAGGCAGACAGCAGCCGCCTGGCCTCCAGCGAACATTATCCGCTGCACAAGCTGCGGCAGATCCACAGCGCCCTGCGCCAGCGTCAGCTCAACCTGCCGCTGTGGCTGCTCTCCTGGAATACGCTGACCGGCGATACGCGGGATACCAACGGCCGCTTTTTTCGCGGCGCGCTGCTGATGGATAATCTGCTGGGGGTGGCGGACCAGGTCTGGCTGGCGGGCTTCTGGTTAAATTCAGGCCTCCAGGGCGAAGCTCGCGCCAACGGCAAGCTCGATACCTCCAGCCTGGCGCTGCACTATCTGCACGGCCTGCCGCGCCCGGTTTACTGGGTACTCTGGCTCTGGCGGCGGCTGCGCGGCGAGATCCTGGTTCACGATAAAAACCTGCTGCTGCTCCACCACCAGGGTCACTACCAGCTGCTGCTGCGCAATACGGTGGTCTACAATCCCTGGCTCTCCAGCGAAGCGGCCTTTATCCAGCGCTTCAGCCAGCCCTACAGCGTGCGGCTGCAGGGCCTGGATGGCAGCTGGCGCATCAAACAGCACCTGTTCGATCAGCACCACGGCGCGTTGTTCCCGCTGGTGGACGCCTTTCGCAGCCGCAGCGGCCCTGACGCCGAGGATTATCAGTGGCTGATGCATCAGGCCCGTCCGGCGCTCAGCGTGGATGAAGCCAGGCTCAATGGCTATTGGCTGCGGATCGACTCGCTGCAGAGCAATGCGCTGGTGCTGTACGAGTTTACGCCTCAGTCGCCCACAGGCCCCTGAAGTAAACCGTGAATTTTCCGCTGGCTCTCCGTCGTTGCCGGATTAAAGACCAGCAGGGAAAGATCGGGACGGCCCTCCACGGCAAAGGAAGTAAATTCCAGGTCGAGCGGACCCATCTGCGGGTGGTTAATGCGCTTATAGCCTTCTCCATGACCGGCGACGTCATGGCTTTGCCAAAAACGGGCGAACTCGACGCTCTGCTGGCTGAGCTCCGCGATCAACTGGTCAGTTTCTTTCGTGGCGCCCATCCGCGTGACGTCGGCGCGGAAGGCGTTGACGATAAGCTGCCCCACCCTCTGCCAGTCCTCCAGAGTGCAGCGGGCCTCCGGCCGGGTAAACAGGCGGCGCAGCACGTTGCGCTCCGCCAGCGGCAGTTGGCTGTAGTCGGTCAGCACCCTGGCCGCCGGCGCGTTCCAGGCGATGACGTCCCAGCTGGCGGTGCGGATAATCGCCGGAATGGTGAAAGCGTCAAGCACCCGCTGCAGCCGCGGCGTCATATCATCCGTCACCGTCAGACGCGTCTGCGGCGGATGGCCAAAGGCGAGAATAAACAGATGCTCGCGCTCCGGGGTGGTCAGCCGCAGACCGCGGGCGATCCGCTCCAGCACCTCGCGGGAAGGCGCCCCGCCGCGCCCCTGTTCAAGCCAGGTATACCAGGTCGGGCTGATGCTGGCGAGCTGCGCGACCTCTTCGCGGCGCAGCCCCGGGGTGCGCCGGCGTCCCGCCGGGAAGCCAAACGTTGCCGGATCGAGACGCTGGCGGCGGGCGCGGAGAAAATCGCCTAAAGCATGGTTGTCAGAAGTGTTCATCATCTGCCTGTGGGTTCTGCCTGTTAGAATTTATACCCCGATAATGTCTCTACTTTTATAGTATGACATCGCAGGTAGGATACGCCTGAAACCCATTCAGGAGATCCATGATGCGTATATTTCTTACCGGCGCGAGCGGATTTATCGGCTCACGTATTCTTCCGGCGCTGCAGGCGTCGGGCCATCAGGTTATCGGCCTCGCGCGCAGCGAAAGCACCGCACAGGCCCTGAAGGCGGCCGGCGCCGAGGTGCATCGCGGCACGCTGGATGCCCCGGAGTCGCTGCTGGCTGGCGTCGGGAATGCCGACGCGGTGATCCATACCGCCTTCGACCACGACTTCAGCCGCTTTGCCGCTAACTGCGAGAAAGACCGCCAGGCGATCCTGGCCCTGGGCCAGGCGCTGCGAGGCAGCACGCGGCCGCTGGTGATCACCTCCGGCACGCTGATGGGCGACGACGGGAGCGGCGCCCCGGCCCGGGAGTCGTTCTTCAACTCAGCGCACTCCAGCCCGCGCACCGCCTCAGAGCTCGCCGGCCAGCAGTTGCTGGAGGCGGGAGTGGATGTCAGGGTGGTCCGCTTACCGCAGGTGCATGACACCGTGCGTCAGGGACTGCTGACCTGCTATATCGAACGCGCGGTCGCCAACGGGGCGGTAGCCCTGCGCGGCGAGGGAAGCAACCGCTGGTCAGCCGCCCATGTCGATGACGTCGCACGTCTGTATGTCAGCGCGCTGCTTCAGGGCGCGGCCGGCGAGCGCTATCATGCGGTGGCCGAAGAGGGGATCGCGTTACGCGATATTGCAGCGGTAATTGCCCACGGATTAAACCTGCCGCTGACCCACCTGGATGACTCGCAGGTCGACGCCTGGTTCGGCTGGTTTGCGCCGTTTACCGCCCTTGACCTGCGCGCCAGCTCGGCATGGACCCGCGAGCGCTTGCAGTGGCAGCCGGTTGGCCCCGGGCTGCTGGAGGACCTGCAGAACATGGACTATCATAAAGTGACACTGTCACAATAATCGAAACACGCTCCCCCTGTATCACACCCGACGGGTACGGCTAGTCCCCCGTCGGGTCATCGGCTTTCTCCCCGCTATACTGAATCTATTCTCTAGCGTCCGCACGTCGTCGCCGTTTGGTCAACCGCGGCCAAACAGAGCTGACTGGCGATATCGGCGATAAAAAGTTACCATGTTTCACTATACAGACTCGGTTCCGCGACTATTTTAATCAATTGACTGAATACTATACGCACCCGGTAACCGCATTATCCCTCAGGCTTGTTGAAGGCGGTGGTGAATGTCTATTAATCTTAATAAGATAGAGTTCAGCTCTATAATCAAACAGAAAATATGCGCCTGAAATTGTCATCTCTCCTGGCAGCCGTTTCCCTGCTGTGTGGGCCAGCTTTTGCCGCCCCTGCGCTCCCCGACCGCGCCGATATCCGCGATAGCGGTTTCGTCTATTGCGTCAGCGGCCAGGTTAATACCTTTAATCCGCAGAAAGTCAGCAGCGGCCTGATTGTCGATACGCTGGCCGCTCAGATCTACGATCGTCTGCTTGACGTCGATCCCTATACCTACCGGCTGGTCCCCGAGCTGGCGGAGAGCTGGGAAGTTCTCGATAACGGCGCTACCTACCGCTTTCATCTGCGCCGCCACGTCCCGTTTCAACGCACGGCGTGGTTTACCCCGACGCGGGACTTTAATGCCGATGACGTCATTTTTACCTTTGGCCGTATTTTTAACCGCGACCATCCGTGGCACAACGTCAACGGCAGCAGCTTCCCCTACTTCGACAGTCTGCAGTTTGCTGACAGCGTGGAGAGCGTCCGCAAGCTGGATAATCAGACCGTGGAGTTTCGCCTCAAGCGGCCGGACGCCTCGTTCCTCTGGCATCTGGCCACCCACTATGCGTCAATTACCTCTGCCGAATATGCCGCCCGCTTAACGCAGGACGACCGCCAGGAGCAACTGGATCGCCAGCCGGTTGGCACCGGCCCGTTCCAGCTATCCGATTACCGCTCCGGACAATATGTTCGCCTGCAGCGCCACCCCGGCTACTGGCGCGGCAAACCTTTGATGCCCCAGGTGGTGGTCGACCTTGGCTCCGGCGGCACCGGCCGCCTGTCGAAACTGCTGACCGGAGAATGCGACGTGCTGGCCTGGCCAGCCGCCAGCCAGTTGACGATCCTGCGTGACGACCCGCGCCTGCGCCTGACGCTGCGCCCGGGAATGAACATCGCCTGGCTGGCCTTCAACACCGCTAAGCCGCCGCTGGATAACCCTGAGGTGCGCCATGCCCTGGCGCTGGCGATTAACAACCAGCGCCTGATGCAGTCTATCTACTATGGCACCGCGGAGACGGCGGCGTCCATGCTGCCGCGGGCCTCGTGGGCCTACGATAATGACGCTAAAATTACCGAATATAATCCGCAGGAGGCCCGCGCCCGCCTGAAAGCCCTGGGGCTGGAAAACCTGACCCTCAAGCTGTGGGTGCCCACCAGCTCGCAGGCGTGGAATCCCAGCCCGCTGAAAACGGCGGAGCTTATCCAGGCGGATATGGCGCAGATTGGCGTTAAGGTGATTATTGTGCCGGTAGAGGGACGTTTCCAGGAGGCGCGCCTGATGGACATGAGCCACGACCTGACGCTCTCCGGCTGGGCGACGGACAGTAACGATCCGGACAGTTTCTTCCGACCGCTGCTAAGCTGCGCGGCCATCGCCTCGCAAACCAACTTTGCCCACTGGTGTAACCGGGAGTTTGACGACGTGCTGCAAAAAGCGCTGCTCTCGCAGCAGCTCTCCTCGCGGATGGACGCTTACAAAGAGGCGCAGCGGATCCTCGCCCGCGAACTGCCGGTCCTGCCGCTGGCCTCGTCGCTGCGGCTGCAGGCCTACCGCTATGATATGAAAGGCCTGGTGCTCAGCCCTTTCGGTAACGCTTCGTTCGCTGGCGTATCGCGGGAAAATACTGAAGAGGTGAAAAAGCCATGATTATTTTTACCCTGCGCCGTCTGCTGCTGCTGCTGATCACCCTCTTTTTTCTGACCTTTGTCGGTTTCAGCCTGAGCTATTTCACCCCTCATGCCCCACTGCAGGGCGCTTCCCTGTGGAATGCGTGGCTGTTCTGGTTTGAAGGGGTGCTGCACTGGGATTTCGGCGTCTCCAGCATTAACGGCCAGCTGATTTCTGAGCAGTTGCGCGAGGTTTTCCCGGCGACCATGGAGCTGTGCATCCTCGCCTTCGGCTTTGCCCTGCTGATAGGCATTCCGGTGGGGATGATCGCCGGCGTAATGCGCAATAAATGGCCCGATACCCTGATCAGCGCCGTCGCGCTGGTCGGTTTCTCGATCCCGGTCTTCTGGCTGGCGCTGCTCCTGACCCTCTTCTTTTCCCTGACCCTCGGCTGGCTTCCGGTCTCCGGTCGCTTCGATCTGCTGTATGAGGTGAAAAACGTCACCGGTTTCGCGCTGATCGACGCCTGGCTTTCGGACTCGCCGTGGCGCCATGAGATGATCGTCAGCGCCGCCCGGCATATGGTGCTGCCGGTATTGACCCTGGCGGTCGCCCCCACCACTGAAGTGATCCGCCTGATGCGCATTAGCACCAGCGAGGTGTATGACACTAACTATGTAAAAGCGGCCGCCACCCGCGGCGTGTCGCGACGCAAAATTCTACTGCGCCATGTGCTGCACAACGCCCTGCCGCCGGTGATCCCGCGTCTCGGCCTGCAGTTTTCCACCATGCTCACCCTGGCGATGATCACTGAGATGGTGTTCAGCTGGCCTGGACTGGGCCGCTGGCTGATCAACGCTATTCGCCAGCAGGACTACGCGGCGATCTCCGCCGGAGTGATGGTGATTGGCGCGCTGGTGATTATTGTCAACGTGATTTCCGATATTCTCGGTGCCATGGCTAACCCACTGAAACATAAGGAATGGTATGCCCTACGATAGCGTTTATCTGGAAAAGCGTCCGCCCGGCGCGCTGCGCACCGTATGGCGTAAGTTCTATGGCGACACCACGGCGATGATCGGTCTGTACGGCTGCGCGGGCCTGCTGCTGCTCTGCGTCTTCGGCGGCTGGTTCGCCCCCTACGGCATCGACCAGCAGTTCCTCGGCTACCAGCTGTTGCCGCCGTCGTGGTCGCGCTATGGCGAAGTCTCCTTCTTTCTGGGAACCGATGACCTCGGCCGCGATGTGCTGAGCCGACTGCTGAGCGGCGCGGCGCCCACCGTCGGCGGCGCTTTTGTCGTCACCCTCGGCGCCACGCTGTTTGGTCTGGTGCTGGGCGTGATTGCCGGATCGACCCACGGCCTGCGCTCGGCGGTGATGAACCATATCCTCGACACCCTGCTCTCCATCCCCTCGCTGCTGCTGGCGATTATCGTCGTCGCCTTTGCCGGGCCGCATCTGAGCCATGCGATGTTCGCCGTCTGGCTGGCGCTGCTGCCGCGCATGGTGCGCTCCGTCTACAGCATGGTCCACGATGAGCTGGAAAAAGAGTACATCATCGCCGCCCGCCTCGATGGCGCCTCGACGCTGAATATTCTGCTGTTCGCCATCCTGCCCAATATCGCCTCCGGCCTTGTGACCGAGATCACTCGCGCCCTGTCGATGGCCATTCTGGATATTGCCGCGCTGGGCTTTCTTGATCTCGGCGCCCAGCTGCCTTCGCCGGAATGGGGAGCCATGCTGGGCGATGCGCTGGAGCTTATCTATGTGGCGCCGTGGACCGTGATGCTCCCCGGGGCGGCGATTATGCTCAGCGTACTGCTGGTCAACCTGCTGGGCGACGGTATTCGCCGGGCGATCATTGCCGGGGTAGAATAATGCCGTTACTCGATATTCGTCACTTAACCATTGAATTTAAAACCAGAGAAGGCTGGGTTAAAGCCGTCGATCGCGTCAGCCTGACGCTGACCGAAGGCGAAATCCGCGGCCTGGTGGGGGAATCCGGCTCCGGGAAAAGCCTTATTGCCAAAGCTATCTGCGGCGTGACCAAAGACAACTGGCGGGTCACGGCCGACCGCATGCGCTTCGATGACATTGACCTGCTGCGACTGTCGAACCGCGAGCGCCGGAAGCTGATCGGCCATAACGTGTCGATGATTTTTCAGGAGCCCCAGTCGTGCCTCGATCCCTCTGAGCGCATCGGCCAGCAGCTGATTCAGAGTATCCCCGGCTGGACCTACAAGGGCCGCTGGTGGCAACGGCTGGGCTGGCGCAAGCGCCGGGCCATCGAGCTGTTGCACCGCGTCGGCATTAAAGATCACAAAGATGCCATGCGCAGCTTCCCCTATCAGCTGACCGAGGGCGAGTGCCAGAAGGTGATGATCGCCATCGCCCTGGCCAACCAGCCGCGTCTGCTGATTGCCGACGAGCCGACCAACGCCATGGAGCCGACCACCCAGGCGCAGATTATTCGCCTGCTGACGCGGCTCAACCAGAACAACAACACCACCATCTTGCTGATCAGCCATGACCTGCAAATGCTCAGCAAATGGGCGGATAAAATCAACGTCATGTACTGCGGGCAGACGGTGGAGAGCGGGCCCAGCGAAGAGCTGATCACCCTCCCACATCACCCCTACACCCAGGCGTTAATCCGCGCGATCCCGGATTTCGGTAGCGCCATGCCGCATAAAAGTCGCCTCAACACCCTGCCTGGAGCGATCCCGCTACTGGAGCAGTTGCCTATCGGCTGTCGGCTGGGGCCGCGCTGCCCGTACGCCCAGCGCGAGTGTATCGAAACGCCGCTTCTTACCGGGGCGCGCAACCATCTGTACGCCTGTCATTTCCCGTTGAACATGGAGAAAGAGTGAAATGGTCGAAACATTGCTGGAAGTTCGCCAACTCAGTAAGACCTTTCGCTACCGCACCGGCTGGTTTCACCGTCAGACGGTTGAGGCGGTTAAACCGCTGAGTTTTACCCTGCGCGAACGGCAGACGCTGGCGATTATCGGCGAGAACGGCTCCGGGAAGTCGACCCTCGCGAAGATGCTGGCGGGCATGGTGGAACCCACCAGCGGCGAATTGCTGATTGACGATCATCCGCTGACTTTTGGGGATTACTCCTACCGCAGTCAGAAGATTCGCATGATCTTTCAGGATCCGTCGACCTCGCTGAACCCGCGTCAGCGCATCTCGCAGATCCTCGATTTTCCGCTGCGACTGAATACCGATCTCGACGCCGAGGCGCGGCAGAAGCAGATAATCGACACCCTGCGCATGGTCGGTCTGCTGCCGGACCACGTCAGCTACTACCCTCATATGCTGGCGCCCGGTCAGAAGCAGCGTCTCGGCCTCGCCAGGGCGCTGATCCTGCGCCCGAAGGTTATCGTCTGCGATGAGGCGCTGGCCTCGCTGGATATGTCGATGCGCTCCCAGCTTATCAACCTGATGCTGGAGCTGCAGGAGAAACAGGGCATCTCCTATATCTATGTCACTCAGCACCTGGGAATGATGAAACACATCAGCGATCAGGTGCTGGTGATGCATAACGGCGAAGTGGTCGAGCGCGGCAGCACTGCCGATGTGCTGGCCTCGCCGCTGCACGACCTGACCCGGCGCCTGATCGCCGGCCACTTCGGGGAAGCCCTCACCGCCGACGCCTGGCGCAAAGACGGGAAATAGCTGGCAGGCAACGGCAGGGGCGGCCCTCACGCCGCCCTTGTCATTCAGGTAGAAGGGAAAAGACTCTGCGCCGGCAGCGACCGGCGGTCAAAGCGGCGCAGCGCGTAGTAAAGAACCCCGGTGCCAAACCAACCTATTATCCATGAGACATCGTTACCGGCGAAGATCCACGTGAGCGAACCATGGAACAACGGGTTCTCAATGAACGGCAACTGGATAAGCACACCGACGATATACAGGGTGATCGCGTACAGGTTCCAGAACCCGTAGCGTTGCTGCGGGTCGCTTAGCGCCGGAATATCGATGGCGCCCTTCGAGATAAGATAATAATCCGTCAGACAGATGGCGCTCCACGGCACGAAGAACGCCAGCAGAAACAGAAGAAAATGCGTGAAATGCTTTAAGAAAGCGGGTTCGCTAAGCAACGCGATAATGCAGGAAGCCGTCACCATCAGCACCACGAATGCAATGCGACACTTTTGCGACAGCACGGTTTGCCGGCGGAAGGCGGAAACAATGGTGGTCAGCGACATAAAGCTGCCGTACGCATTGAGGGTAGTGAAGGTAATTTTACCAAAACAGATGGCGAAATAGATAACCATGGCCATCGCCTGACTCTTACCTAATCCCACCAGATAGCTCACCTCGTGACCAGGGAACGCGCTGCCGGCAATGGCCGCTGTCAGAACCCCGAGCGTCATCGACGTTTGGGTGCCCAATACGGTGCCGAAAAACACTGAGCACCACGTTTTTGTGGCGGAAACATCGCGTGGCAGGTAGCGCGAATAGTCGGATACATAGGGGCAAAAAGCGATCTGCCACGATGAGGAGAGCGATACGGCTAATAAAAACGTCGGCAGCGAAAAATGGTTATTGTGCGCGAGCGCACTGAGATCGGCCGAAAGTAGCAGCGTGATGAACATATAAACGAAGGCGAGAATTCCGACGATACTCGCCAGTTTGCCCAGCTTGTGGATCACCTTATAACCGAGTACGGCGATAACAATAATAATCGCACTGAATATCAGCATCCCGGCTACGTGGCTGATATTCAGTAGTTTGGCCATTGCCTGCCCGGCCAATACGGTGCCGCTGGCAGAAAAACCGATATACATGACGCAAACCAGCACCAGCGGCACCACCGCGCCAAAAACCCCAAACTGGGCGCGGCTAAGGATCATTTGCGGAAGTCCCAGTCGCGGTCCCTGCAGCGCATGCAGAGACATCACCGCCGCCCCCAGCATCTGACCGACCAGCAGCCCGACCAGCGACCACACTACATCGCCGCCCAGCACAACGGCTAAAGCGCCAGTGACAATCGCCGTAATTTGCAGATTGCCGCCAAACCAAAGGGTGAACTGGCTAAAAGGGTGTCCATGCCGTTCGCTTTCCGGGATGTAATCAATCGACCGCCTTTCACTCATTCCAGCATAATTGCTCTTTGACTGCCCGTCTGTAGACGAAAACGAAGACATAGGTTCCTCACTCAAGTTATTAATATCACCTCACTCAATCGCTCTTGTATATACAAGCATTGACAACACACCGCCTTGCATGCACTCTCATTTTGTGACGAATATGTAAAATATTTGTATTGCAGAAAGTTACTAAACTAGCTCAAGGCGGTGCTTATTGTTGACGCCGGAAGCGATTAACTAAGGTATGCTGCCCATGATGGTCCCTTTTCAACTTTCGACGCTCCCCGTCACGCCGTGGAAAAACGGCGCCGGAGAGACGCGCGAAATCATCTGCGTACCCGCTCCAGATGCCCCTTTTCTCTGGCGAGCGAGTATTGCCACCCTGCAGGCGGATGGCCCTTTCTCCCCCTTTCCTGGCGTCGACCGGGTCATTACTCTGCTGGCGGGGCAGCCGCTACGGCTGTGTGGCGAGAATATCGACCAACCGCTGGCGCTCTGGCAGCCGTGGGCTTTCCCCGGCGAATGGGCGCTGTCCAGCGTCGGGATCGTTGCGCCAGGGCTGGACTTCAATATCATGACTCAGCGCGGGCGCGCGTCGGCGACGGTCCAGGTCGTTAGCGACCTGCAATGCCCTGCCAGCGAGGGGGTCGCTTATGTTCTACAAGGCGAGTGGGATCTGGCCGGGCGACGCTGCGCGGCCGGCAGCGGCCTCTGCTGGCGCGGTGGATCCCCGCGGAATCTGCGTCCCGTGGGCAGCAATGGACGCCTGCTGCTGGCGGAGATCGCGCTCAAATAATCGTCAGGAGAGATGATATACTGCAGCTATCGCGATGTACTTTTGCCCCGCGCGGCGCGGACCGGCTGAAAAATATCGTGACACAAGGGGTCGTCAGTGGGATATAATTCCCGGCTAAATTTGAGTTATTTTGAAATAACAATGTTAACGTTATGATTGTTAAAGTAAAAATAAGCAATAACGATAAGGATTAAAGCTATGGGTTTTCTTTCCGGTAAGCGCATTTTGATCACTGGCGTCGCCAGCAAACTGTCCATCGCCTACGGCATCGCGCAGGCAATGCACCGCGAAGGCGCGGAACTGGCATTCACCTATCAGAATGAGAAACTGAAAGGTCGCGTAGAAGAGTTTGCTGCCGCGCTGGGTTCTGACATTGTGCTGCCGTGCGACGTTGCTGAAGATGAGAGCATCACCGCGCTGTTCACCGAGCTGGAAAAAGTCTGGCCAAAATTCGATGGTTTCGTCCACTCAATCGGTTTTGCCCCGGCTGACCAGTTAGACGGCGACTACGTTGACGTTGTCACTCGCGACGGCTTTAAAATCGCGCACGACATCAGCGCTTACAGCTTCGTGGCAATGGCCAAAGCCTGCCGCGGCATGCTGAACCCGGGTTCGGCTCTGCTGACGCTCTCCTACCTGGGCGCAGAGCGCGCGATCCCGAACTATAACGTGATGGGTCTGGCCAAAGCCTCTCTGGAAGCTAACGTCCGCTATATGGCTAACGCCATGGGTCCGGAAGGCGTTCGCGTCAATGCCATCTCTGCCGGTCCTATCCGTACGCTGGCCGCGTCCGGTATTAAAGATTTCCGTAAAATGCTGGCGCACTGCGAAGCGGTCACCCCGATCCGTCGCACCGTCACCATTGAAGATGTGGGTAACAGCGCAGCCTTCCTGTGCTCCAACCTGTCTGCGGGGATCTCCGGTGAAGTCGTTCACGTTGACGGCGGGTTCAATATCGCCGCCATGAACGAGCTGGAACTGAAATAAGTTCCTTCCCCTCCTCGCCCCGGTGAGGAGGGTTCTTCCATCCCCCACGCCTTACGCCCCACCTGTTATTCCAATCGGCTATTTGTTAGCACGTATCAATATTTTCTCCTGCTTCCGGGTTACGCCAGGATAGTTCTGCATAAACGATCCGCGGAACGGCGGTTCGCCACATACCGAACAAGGAAAGCCCATGGAGCCACGCCGCGTGAATGGCAAAAATCACTGGTATCACGAAACCCAGTCAACAATCTGCCCGGTGGATGTCCTGCCGCTCGTCCCTGAAGCCGCCCATGTTGAAGACCGCTTTTTGCTGGACCTGACGCTGCCGGCCGCCTGGCTACGTGCCCACGCTGACTGGCTACACCCCGCACGCCAGCTGGCCGAACTGCTGTTTCCCGACCAGGTGGCGGTGAGTCGCCTGCAGACCTTTACCGCTTACGATCGACTCAGCACCGCGCTCACCGTCGCCCAGGTCTACGGCGTCCAGCGGCTGTGTAACCACTACGCCGCCCGCCTTGCTCCCCTGCCAGGCCCCGACTCCTCGCGCGAGAGCAACCGTCGTCTGGCGCAAATCACGCAATATGCTCGTCAGCTTGCCGGTTCGCCCTCGGTTATTAACGCTCTCTCCCGTAGCCAGCTGGACGAAGTGGGCTTAACCAGTCGGGACATTATTCTGTTCAACCAGATTATCGGATTCGTCGGCTTCCAGGCGCGGGCGATTGCCGTCCTGCAGGCGGCCCAGGGCTTTCCGGTGCGCTGGATCCCCGGTATGCCCCAGCAAGAGGAGGCACCCGCGGAGCTGTTCGCCCCGCCGCCGGGAGCATGGCAGGCAGACATTGCGGATCCCGACCTGCAGTATGCCGATGATGAGCGTCAGCGGCGCATCGCCGGCTGGCAGTCGCTGCCCGGTCTGGGCGAGCTGGCGCCGCTGCTGGCCTGCGACCCACAGTTATTCGCGCCTCTGGAGATCTTGATCCGCCAGCTCAGCACGGATGATACCTTTGGCCCGCAGGTCGCCTTACTCACGGCGCGCACCAATGGCAGCCCCACCTGTTTTGACGTCTGGCTCCCCCACTGGCAGGGTGAAAAGGAGTTCGCCAGCCATCTGCGGGAGGGCGACCAGGCCCTCCATCACTGGCTCCAGCAGCATCCTCAGGCCCGGTCTCTCGTGACCGCGGTGCAGCTGTTAACCCGCTCGCCTGACCGGTTTAGCGCCGCCCAGTTAACGCCCCTCGCGGAATATCGACTCTCTGAGCAACAAGCAATCGATCTGTTGATCTGGAGCGGGCTGTGCGGATGGATGAATCGTCTGAAAATCGCCCTCGGCAATGTGCGTCAGCAGACGTAAATTGCTGAAACAGCGCTTGCTGCGGCAGGCATATTCGCGTAAAAATGTCAGCCGCTCTTTTAGCCACGAAAATACCTAATTATGTTTCAGGATAACCCGCTGCTAGCGCAGCTTAAACAGCAACTGCATTCCCAGACGCCGCGCGCGGAAGGGGTCGTTAAGGGCACGGAAAAGGGCTTTGGCTTCCTCGAAGTGGACGCTCAGAAGAGCTACTTCATTCCGCCGCCGCAGATGAAAAAAGTGATGCATGGCGACCGTATCGTCGCGGTGATCCATTCTGAAAAAGAACGCGAAAGCGCCGAGCCGGAATCGCTGGTTGAGCCCTTCCTGACTCGTTTTGTCGGTAAAGTCCAGAAGAAAGACGATCGCCTCGCTATCGTTCCTGACCATCCGCTGCTGAAAGACGCCATTCCCTGCCGCGCCGCCCGCGGCGTTGAGCACGATTTTAAACAGGGTGACTGGGCCGTCGCCGAGATGCGCCGTCATCCATTAAAAGGCGACCGCGGATTTTACGCGGAGTTGACCCAGTTCATCACTTTTAGCGACGACCACTTCGTCCCATGGTGGGTAACCCTGGCGCGCCATAATCTTGAGAAAGAGGCACCGGACGGCGTCGCCACCGAGATGCTCGACGAGGGGCTGACGCGCCGCGACCTAACCACCCTCGACTTCGTCACCATTGACAGCGCCAGCACCGAAGATATGGACGATGCGTTGTATGCCGAGTCCACTGCTGATGGCAAACTGCTGCTGACGGTCGCCATTGCCGACCCGACCGCCTGGATTGCCGAAGGCAGCAAGCTGGATAACGCCGCAAAAGTGCGCGCCTTTACCAACTATCTGCCGGGCTTCAACATTCCAATGCTGCCGCGCGAGCTGTCAGACGATCTCTGCTCCCTGCGCGCTAACGAAGTGCGCCCGGTGCTGGCCTGCCGGATGACCCTGGCGGCCGATGGCACCATCGAAGACAATATCGAGTTCTTTGCCGCCACCATCGAATCGAAAGCCAAGCTGGCCTATGACGACGTCTCTGACTGGCTGGAAGGCCGCGGCAGCTGGCAGCCGGACAGCGAGGCGATCGCGCAGCAAATTACGCTGCTGAAGGACGTGTGCCAGCGTCGTAGCGAATGGCGTCAGACCCATGCGCTGGTGTTCAAAGACCGTCCGGACTACCGTTTCGTTCTCGGCGAAAAAGGCGAAGTGCTGGATATCGTCGCGGAACCGCGTCGCATTGCCAACCGCATTGTCGAAGAGTCGATGATCGCCGCCAACATCTGTGCCGCCCGCATTCTGCGCGACAAGCTCGGCTTCGGCGTTTATAACGTTCATACCGGTTTCGATCCGGCGAACACCGAGCAGTTGGCCGCCCTGCTGAAAACCCATGATGTGCACGTCGACCCGACGGAAGTGCTCACCCTGGAAGGGTTCTGCAAGCTGCGCCGGGAACTGGACGCTCAGCCGACCGGTTTCCTCGACAGCCGCATTCGCCGCTTCCAGTCGTTTGCGGAAATCAGCACCGAGCCGGGCCCACACTTTGGTCTTGGGCTTGAAGCCTATGCCACCTGGACCTCGCCGATCCGTAAGTATGGCGACATGATCAACCACCGTCTGCTGAAAGCCATCATTAAAGGCGAGACCATTGCGCGTCCCCAGGATGAAGCCACCGTGCAGATGGCGGAGCGCCGTCGTCTCAACCGGATGGCCGAGCGCGACGTCGCCGACTGGCTGTACGCCCGTTTCCTCAACGATAAAGCCGGGACCGATACCCGCTTCGCGGCGGAGATCATCGACGTCAGCCGCGGCGGGATGCGCGTGCGTCTGGTGGACAATGGCGCGGTCGCCTTTATTCCGGCCCCGTTCCTCCACGCCGTGCGCGACGAACTGGTGTGCAGCCAGGAGAACGGTACCGTGCAGATCAAAGGTGAAGTAGTCTATAAAGTGACTGACGTTATCGATGTCACTATCGCTGAAGTTCGCATGGAAACCCGCAGCATTATTGCGCGTCCGGCGGTCTGACGCCCCTTCACAGCGGTTCCTGCGGGAACCGCTGCTTCTTTCCTCTCTATCCAGCCATTTCCGTCGCACCGATTAAGGTTGTGCGTTTTTTTCGCTTCTCTTTTTCATTCATTTTTAGCATCATTGATTTCATTCGTTTTTGTTACCAGGATAATGCCATGTCAGATGTGAATGCCCACCTGCTCGCTCAACGTATCGATACCGTGCTGGATATTCTGGTTGCCGGTGATTACCATTCTGCGATCCATAATCTGGAGATCCTCAAAGCGGAGCTGCTGGCGCTGGCGGCGGACGATGCTGAACAACAAAACCAACCCAAGGCGCCCTGGGAAATCTGAATATCAGCCATGCCGCAGCCGGCCATATGGACCGGTTGCTCGCCATATAGCCCCCTAACAGTGATGTTGCTATGAACGCCCGACAACAAAGTATTTTGCAAGTGGTCATCGATAAAGGCCGCATGAGCGTCGCCGATCTGGCGAAGATGACCGGTGTCTCTGAGGTTACTATTCGTCAGGATTTGAATTTGCTGGAAAAGCAGAGCTATTTGCGCCGTACTCATGGCTATGCCGTACCGCTGGACAGCGAAGATGTCGAAACCCGCATGATGACCCATTTCGCCATTAAGCGTGAGCTGGCCAGCCGGGCTGCGGCGCTAGTGAATACCGGTGAAACGGTATTTATCGAAAACGGCAGCAGCAATGCCCTGCTGGCGCGTACGCTGGCCGAGCGCGGCGATATCACCATCATTACCGTCAGCAGCTATATCGCCCATCTGCTGAAAGAGACCCCAGGAGAGGTGATCCTGCTGGGCGGAATTTATCAGAAACGCAGTGAGAGTATGGTCGGTCCGCTAACCCGTCAGTTCATCCAGCAGGTGCATTTCAGCAAAGCCTTCATCGGGATCGACGGTTGGCAGGCGGAAACCGGCTTTACCGGCCGCGATATGATGCGTGCGGACGTGGTGAACGCCGTGCTGGAGAAGCATTGTGAGGCAATTATTCTTAGCGACAGTTCAAAATTCAGCGCGGTACATCCCTATCCGCTCGGTCCCGCCGGCCGCTTTAATCGCGTTATTACCGACGATCGCTTACCGGACGCCTGTCGCGAACAATTGCTCCGCAGCGGCCTGACCGTCGATATCGTGCCCTACATCTGATCCTCCGCCGCCCCATCTCCTGCCAAAGCGCCGGAAGGGGCGCTTTATCGCTCTGAGAGTATTCCGAGCCGCTAATTAAGACTTTTTACCTGACGATAAATTTTAAAAAAAGTAAAATTATTATTAGCGATATAACAGGAAGTGACTATCACCTGCGTGATTTTCGTGACACCTGCGCACCTTAACTTCATGGAATTGCCCTAAAGCTGCTTTATCAGGCTATGCTTAAAGGAGCGCTGTAATCCATGAATAGATTATTCAGGAGAAAAAAAATGATGACTTCAACGAGCAAAAAAATGGCTGCTGTCGTTCTGGCTGTCACTGTAGCAATGTCTCTGAGCGCTTGCTCTAACATGTCTAAACGCGATCGTAACACGGCTATCGGCGCTGGCGCCGGCGCTATCGGTGGTGCGGTGTTAACTGACGGTAGCGCGCTCGGTACCCTGGGTGGCGCAGCAGTCGGTGGTATTATTGGTCACCAGGTCGGCAAATAATTTAATTATCTGACGAAATAAAAGAATAATTCACACGAATTGACTTACGCACGTTAAATCATTCAAGGCCGCGGCATTTACCGCGGCCTTGTTATTTCAACCAGACCATTGGAGCAGAGGGAAAATAGCGATCAGCCACCGGCTAACTTGACCTTCATCCCTTTCGCCTCAAGCAGCGACTTGAGTAAATCCCGCTTATCGCCCTGGATCTCGATCACGCCATCTTTCACCGCGCCGCCGCAGCCGCACTTCTTTTTCAACTCTGCCGCCAGAGCGGTTAGCGCAGCATCGTCGGCATCAATCCCGCTAATCAGACAGACGCCTTTGCCCTTGCGGCCGCTGGTCTGGCGCTGGATCCGCACAATGCCGTCGCCTTTCGGGCGCACCGGCGCCGGTTTCGCCTCGTCGATACGCCCGGTTTCGGTGGAGTAGACCAGACGGCTGTTGGAATCGCTCATTATGCCCCCTTGCGCAGAGAATCGTTGATCGCCCGCAGCGTCGCGGCTGGATCCGCCGACTGAGTAACCGGGCGACCAATCACCATATAGTCTACCCCAGCTTCCTGAGCCTGCTCAGGAGTCATAATTCGCCGCTGATCGCCAGCGTCGCTGCCCTGCGGACGAATCCCCGGGGTCACCAGCTTAAACGCCTGCCCCAGCTCATGCTTAAAGCGCACCGCCTCCTGGGCTGAACACACCACCCCATCAAGGCCGCAGCGTTGGGTCAGCGCCGCCAGCTTCGCCGCGTAGTCAGCCGGAGATAAGGTAATGCCCAGATCCTGTAGATCGCTGGACTCCATGCTGGTGAGCACCGTGACAGCGATCAGCAGCGGCGCATCTTTGCCAAACGGCAGCAGCGCTTCGCGCGCGGCGGTCATCATTCGCGCGCCGCCGGAAGCATGGACATTCACCATCCATACGCCCAGCTCAGCCGCTGCGGCCACCGCGCGGGCGGTGGTGTTGGGAATATCGTGAAACTTAAGGTCCAGGAACACCTCAAACCCACGCTGATGCAGATCGCGGACAAACTGCGGGCCCAGCAGGGTGAACATCTCTTTGCCCACCTTCAGGCGGCAGTCGCGCGGGTCGATGCGGTCGACAAATGCCAGCGCTTTATCGCGATTATCATAGTCGAGCGCAACCACAACGGGAGAGGATGTGACAGCGCGGGAAGATGGGATAGCTGTAGACGTCATGACCAGACCTTAGTGTTGATGGGCGCCGGGGTGGCGCAAAAAAGGTAAACGGGCAGCATTCTACCTGTGAAGCGAACAAAATAACAGACTGCCGTACCTGCCCTGACCGGACGATGGCGCTGCCGGGGCCGCGCCTGGAGAGGAGTGAAGTCATAAGTATGTTGTAACTAATGGAGGGCTTTTTTTTGGCTTTACTGGCCGTCGAGACCGCGAATGGGTTTAATGGTCGCCCACGAGCGGCAGGATGGACAATGCCAGTAGAGTGTATGAGCGGTAAACCCGCATTTCTGGCAGCGATAGCGTGGTTTGCTGCGCACCTGCTCACCAACCATGTTTCGCAGCACCCCAAGGCTTTCTTTCGCCCGCCCTTCTTCCGCTTCGTTGAGATGGAAGTCCATCAGCTTATGGAAGACGCGCATGGTCGGGTGGCGTTCCAGCTGCCGGGTGACGTAGTTTTGCGCCGCTTCGACGCCTTCCCGCTGCTCAAGGATCTGCGCCAGCATCAGTTCGGCGGTCGCCCCGGCGTTCTCCTCCACGCAGCGGCGCAGAAAAACTTCCCATTCATCGGTTTTGCCGAGCTGCTGGTAGCAGGTCTGCAGCATCTCCAGCGTTTCACCCACCAGCTCTTTATCCTGATCGATAACCCGCTCGAGGCTCTCCACCGCTTTGGCGTAGTCGCCCTTTTCCATCCACACCCGGCCCATCATGATCGATACCCGGGCGCTGGTGCGGTCCGCGGCGGCGCCTTTTCTCAACAACGCCATCGCTTTATCCAGATCGTTGGCTGCCATCTGCTGCAGGGCCAGTTCGCACCAGAAGTTGGCGATTTCGCCACGATGTTTCTCTTTCCCCAGCTTCACCAGCCGTTCAGCCACTTCAATAGCCGACTGCCAGTCGCTGGTCGCCTGGTAAATCTGCAGCAGTTGCTGCAGCGCGCCGAGGCGGAAATCGGTCTCATCCACCAGCTGTTTGAACATGTCTTCCGCGCGGTCATACAGTCCGGCGGCCATATAATCCCGTCCCAGCTGCTGCACCGCCAACAGGCGCTGATCGTAGGTTAACGACGCGCTTTCCATCAGGCTCTGGTGAATTCGGATCGCGCGGTCGACTTCGCCGCGCGAACGGAACAAATTACCGAGCGTCAGGTGCGCCTCAACGGTACCGGTATCCTCTTTCAGCATATCAAGGAACAGGTCGACGGCTTTATCCTGCTGGTTGCTGAGCAGGAAGTTAACCCCCGCCACGTAATCTCGCGACAGGCGGCTCGCATCGTCCTGTTTGGACTGTTGTGCACTTCTGCGCCCCATGTACCAGCCGTAAGCGGCGGCAACGGGTAAAAGCAGAAACAACAACTCCAGCATAAGAGGTTATTCCTTCACCGCAGGCACGCCTGCGTCGACAGCCGCCGGGCTGACGGGGGCAATCTGATGCTCAAGACGCTTAATTTTCCGCTCCGCGCGCGCCAGTGAGACGCGCACCCGCAGCCAGAACAGGCCGCAGATCAGCCAGCCAATGGCAAAGCCCGCGGCAAACAGCACCGCCAGCAGCGTCGATATGCGGAATTCACCCTGAGCGAGTAAATAGTTGAAAGTGACCTGTTGGTCATTCTGCGCCCCCAGCGTCACTGAAATGACGAAGATTGCTAACACCAGTAAGAAAATGAGTAAATATTTCACATGACTTCCCGTTATGTGGGTTGCGCGAAAAAAGCCCGCTTTCAGCCCTATAAAGTATCATTTTCGCCGCAGCGGTGGAATGAAAAAGCATGGCAACTCTTCAGGATATGCGGTCGGATGCCGCTAAAATCAACATTATTCCGCTTCAGGCATCCGTTTTTTAATATCCTGCGCCTCTTCTCCGGGCGGCGAGAGCGGACCACAAAGGCGCTGCGTCAGCCAGCAGGCCACCGTGACCAGCAGCCAGGAGATCAGCGTGGCGACGATGAGATCCAGCGGCCAGTGCATGCCCAGCGCCAGGCGACTGCCCATCACCGCCGTCGCCCACACCAGCAGCACCGCGATTGTGCCCCAGCGGCGACGCGGCCACAGCAGCCCCGCAGCGAGTAACGCCCAGCTGGCGGCAAACATGGTGTGACCTGACGGGAAAGCAAACCCCGTCTCCTTCTGCCAGTGTTTGCGTAAAAATGACGGAATGTCCTGCGCCTGCGCCAGCTGTTCATGCACCAGTTTAGCGCGTTCTTTACGCTTTAACGCGTAGAATTGCGTCACCGGCACCTGCCTTGTGTTTTCCAGCCAGATGACGAACGGTCTCGGCTCCTGGACCCGCGCCTTGACCCAGGATTTCGCCCCCTGTCCCGCCAGGATAGCGGCGGCAAGGATAAGGAACAGGATCAACGCCGCGCGCAGGCGAAAGCGCAGACACCAGAGGAACCAGCCGCAAAGCACGACATGAGTGATAATTCCCCACGGCTGGGTCACCGTTTCCGTCACCCACCACAGGCTTTTCAACATGGCAACCGGCAGTCCAGGCTGCCACAGCCACCCGGAAAGCCAGACCGTGAGGGGCATAACCAGCAGCAGCGCCGCCGCGAGAGCAGTTCGTCGGGCTATCAACAGCATTTTCTCTCCTTCTCCTTGTAGATGAACATCATAGCGGAAAGTAGATCGTTTGTGCGCTTTCCACACGGCTAACCGTTCGCGATTAGGAGAACGTCCAGGCGTTGTGGCAAAATAGCGGGAAACAGAAAGCACAGTCAGGTGCTGACAGAATCTGGAGAATCACATGCAGCTTAAACGTGTGGCAGAAGCCAAACTGCCAACCCCCTGGGGCGATTTCCTGATGGTGGGTTTTGAAGAACTGGCAACCGGACAGGATCATGTCGCGCTGGTGTATGGCGATATATCAGGGCAGTCGCCGGTCCTCGCCCGCGTACATTCAGAGTGTTTGACGGGCGATGCCCTGTTTAGCCTGCGCTGTGATTGCGGCTTTCAACTGGAAGCGGCTCTGTCGCATATCGCTGAAGAAGGTCGGGGGATCCTGCTGTATCACCGCCAGGAAGGACGCAACATTGGTTTATTGAATAAGATCCGCGCCTACGCGCTGCAGGATCAGGGCTACGACACTGTCGAAGCGAACCATCAGCTTGGCTTCGCCGCCGATGAGCGCGATTTCACCTTGTGCGCCGACATGTTCAAATTGCTCAACGTTGAGCAGGTGCGGTTATTAACCAATAACCCGAAAAAAGTGGAAATTCTTACCGAAGCCGGGATCAACATTGTGGAGCGGGTGCCGCTGATCGTCGGGCGTAACCCGAAAAACGCTCACTATCTGGACACCAAAGCCGCCAAGATGGGCCATCTGCTGAACAGCAAGCCGACGGAATAAACCGGTGGAATAACCGAAAAAGGGCCAGCGATGCTGGCCCTTTGTTTCACAGCATATTACGAATAACGTAGTGCAGGATGCCGTCGTTGCGGTAGTAGGTGAGTTCGGTCGCCGTGTCGATACGGCACCGACAAGGGATCGCTTCCTGCGAGCCGTCAGCGCGAGTCAGGGTCACCGGCACCGTAGCGCCAGGCTGAAGCGACTGCAGATTGCTGATATCAATCCGCTCTTCCCCGGTCAACCGCAGCGTTTTGCGGGTGACGCCCTGCGGGAACTCCAGCGGCAAAATGCCCATTCCGATCAGGTTGGAACGGTGGATACGCTCGAAGGACTCGGCGATCACTACCCGAATCCCCAGCAGGCGCGGCCCCTTCGCCGCCCAGTCACGGCTGGAACCTGAGCCATACTCCTTACCGGCAATCACCGCCAGCGGTGTGCCCTCAGCCTTGTACAGCATCGCCGCATCGTAAATCGCTATCGGTTCAGGATCCGGCAGATGGCGGGTCATGCCCCCTTCCACCCCTGGGACCATTTCGTTACGAATGCGGATATTGGCGAAGGTGCCACGCATCATCACCTCATGGTTACCGCGACGGGAACCATAGGAGTTAAAGTCGCGCCGGGCAACCCCATGCTCCTGCAGATAGCGGCCTGCTGGACTATCGGCTTTGATGCTCCCCGCCGGCGAAATGTGGTCCGTGGTGACTGAGTCGCCCAGCATGGCGAGGATCCGCGCGCCGCGAATATCCTCTACCGGCAGCGGTTCGGCGCCCATCTCGTCAAAGAACGGCGACAAGCGAATATAGGTCGAGTCCTCCTGCCAGTCGTAGGTATCTGACGCCTCCACCTTGATCGCCTTCCACTCCTCAGTGCCGGAAAACACTTCCGCGTACTCTTTGCGGAACATCTCGGTGGAGACCTGTTCCACCGCGCGGGCAATCTCCTCCCCGCTCGGCCAGATATCTTTCAGATAGACCGGCTCGCCATTCTTGCCCTGTCCCAACGGCTCGCGGGTGAGGTCGATATTCATGTTCCCCGCCAGCGCATAGGCGACCACCAACGGCGGCGAGGCCAGCCAGTTGGTTTTCACCAGCGGATGAATACGCCCTTCGAAGTTACGGTTACCGGAGAGCACTGCCCCGACGGTCAGATCGCCTTTTTTGATCGCTTCTTCGATAGGTTCAGGCAATGGACCGGAGTTACCGATACAGGTGGTGCAACCATATCCCACCAGATTGAAGCCGAGCTGGTCGAGGTAAGGCGTCAGGCCGGCATGGGCCAGATAATCCGACACCACTTTCGAGCCTGGGGCCAGGGAAGCTTTCACCCACGGCTGCGGCTGCAGGCCGCGTTCGACGGCTTTTTTCGCCAGCAGGCCGGCGGCCATCAACACGCTGGGGTTAGAGGTATTGGTGCAGGAGGTAATCGCTGCAATAGCCACCGCGCCATCCGGTAGCGAATAGTGATGCCCGTTCAGCGTATAGTCAACCGGCTGACGCTGACGCTGAAGGTGGTTAACCTCCAGCTCGCCGCTGGCGGCGAAGGCTTTCGGAACATCGCCCAGCGCCACGCGATCCTGCGGTCGCTTCGGCCCGGCGAGGCTCGCTTCGACGCTGCTCATATCCAGCGCCAGGGTACTGGTAAAGACCGGCTCATCGCCAGGCTGGCGCCACATGCCCTGGGCTTTAGCGTAGGCTTCCACCAGCGCGACCTGTTCTTCGCTACGGCCGCTGAGACGCATATAGCTGAGCGTTACGTCATCGATAGGGAAAAAGCCACAGGTGGCGCCATACTCCGGCGCCATATTGGCGATGGTCGCCCTGTCGGCAAGGGGTAAGGTATCCAGGCCGTCACCGTAGAATTCAACAAACTTGCCGACGACGCCATGCTGACGCAGCATTTGGGTAACCGTCAGTACCAGGTCAGTGGCGGTGATGCCTTCGCGCAGTTTGCCGCTGAGCTTAAAGCCCACAACATCGGGGATCAGCATTGACACCGGCTGGCCCAGCATAGCGGCTTCCGCTTCAATCCCGCCCACGCCCCAGCCCAGCACGCCAAGACCATTAATCATGGTGGTATGGGAGTCGGTGCCCACCAGCGTATCCGGCCACGCCATCCACTGGCCGTTCACCTCCTCGCTCCAGACCGCCCGGCCAAGGTATTCCAGGTTCACCTGATGGCAAATACCGGTGCCCGGCGGCACCACGCTGAAGCGGCTGAAGGCCTGCTGCCCCCAGCGCAGAAAAGCGTAGCGTTCGTGGTTCCGCTCCATTTCCAGGCGGACGTTGTCTTCGAAGGCCTCGTCGTCGCCGAAGCGGTCAACGGTCACCGAGTGGTCGATCACCAGGTCAACCGGCGATAGCGGATTAACCTTCGCCGTATCGCCGCCAAGGCGTTTCACCGCCTCGCGCATGGCGGCCAGATCCACTACCGCCGGCACGCCGGTAAAGTCCTGCATCAGGACGCGTGCCGGACGGTAGGCGATTTCCCGGTCGGCATGGGCCTGTTGCAGCCAGCCGGCCAGGGCGCGAATATCTTCTTCAGTTACCGAGTCACCGTCCTGCCAGCGCAGCAGGTTCTCCATCAGCACCTTCAGCGACTTGGGCAGTCGACTGATCTCGCCCAGCTGCTTCTCCGCCAACGGCAGACTGTAGTAATGCCAGGTTTTATCGTTGACCTGCAGCGTGTCCTTACTGGCTTCTCGTAGGGTTGACGACATAGCTCCTCCTTTATCTCAGGGATGGCATACCCTGATTCTCCTCAGGGTCTCCATTAAAGATAACACATACTGAGCATAACACTTTGATAACAACCCAAATTGCTAAATACGGCGAGACAGAGAGAGAGGAAACGGGAATTATCCGAGAGCAGGCGAAATAGCACCAAAATAGTGCAAAGAGGGCGTATGCCGATATTGTATTAGTACACGAGGACAAAAAAAGAGCTAATCGGCCAGCGGGCAGTGATTAGCTCTGGTGAGTGATTTCAGGTTGGATGAATCCAGCGGCAAAATATATTCTCCCTGTATTGCCGGTCACTGATTTTATATTACAGTTTCCTTTCACTGTCATAAAAATGACATGTATCTACAACGATGACCTACAGCTTTAGCTGACAATCCAGATGTTGCAGATGGTGAGCGCGATGATGCTCCAGAACATCGCCAACCCTACCAACACTACGCCCCATACGCGACTACGCAGAACGGGATCGATTTCGGTTTTGTCATTCTCGTATGACATCGCCAGTTTCATGTAATCGATATTACTTATCATATTGTCACCACCAATTGCTCAAATCATCAGGTACAGATAAATCTTAATTATGGATAAAAGATTAATCCAGTGAATTTAGGCCTGATGGAATATATTTAACCGGTTATTTGATCGCGGCGGGCATAATGAAAAACGTGTTGCCAAAAATTATTAATTTTGTGATTGGTTCGAGGTTTAAGTTGTTAAATACAGTCCATCATAGTTAATGGCACTCCTCGCAGGGAGTGCCATTATTATTTTCAGGGTTATTTTTCCGGAAGTTTTATATCTTTGAACATCGCTTCAATATCTTCATTCGAGCGTAAAGCCACCGCGGTATCTACCACGTCCCTGGTCAAATGGGGAGCAAAACGTTGAATAAAATCATACATGTAGCTTCGTAAGAAGGTGCTACGGCGGAAACCTATCTTAGTGGTGCTGTGGCTGAAAATACCGTTCGCATCCAGCTTCACCAGATCCGGGTCAGAGACCGGATCCACCGCCATGCTGGCGATTACCCCTACCCCCAGCCCCAGGCGAACATAGGTTTTGATGACGTCGGCATCGGTGGCGGTAAAAACAATGCGCGGCGTCAGGCCCGCACGGTTAAACGCGGTATCCAGTTCGGAGCGGCCGGTAAAACCAAAGGTATAGGTTACCAATGGATACTGGGCCAGTTCCTCTATGGACACCGAGCCCTTGGTGGCCAGAGGATGCTCGGGGGTCACTACAATCGACCGGTTCCAGTGATAGCATGGCAGCATCACCAGATCGTCATACAGATGTAGCGCCTCGGTGGCGATGGCGAAATCGGCATTGCCTTTCGACACAGCCTCCGCAATCTGAGTCGGCGAGCCCTGATGCATATGCAGCGACACCCGCGGGTAGCGTTCAATAAACCCCTTGATCACTCCCGGTAACGCATAGCGCGCCTGGGTATGGGTGGTGGCGACGTAAAGAGACCCTTTGTCAGGCCAGGTATGCTCTCCGGCGACAGATTTGATGGCATCGACTTTCGACAGCACTTCGCGGGCGATGCGGATGATCTCCTGCCCGGCCGGCGTCACCTGGGTTAAGTGTTTACCGCTGCGGGCAAAGATCTGAATGCCCAGCTCATCCTCCAGCATGCGGACCTGCTTACTGATACCCGGCTGGGAGGTATAGAGCCCTTCGGCGGTGGATGAAACATTCAGGTTATGGTTAACCACCTCAACGATGTAGCGAAGCTGTTGTAGTTTCATGGCTGATATCCGTTTGCGCGTAAAATGAAGCCGCTTAATACACTTTACGTTCAGGCAACTTGTCGCCGATGAAGGCCCTGGGCTCCCGGCAGTTGGCCATAGTGGCGCCGCAATGCATCCTGAAAGCGATGATGTATAAGACGTTTTAATAATAAAAAAGGCATTAACTATAACCACTATATCATTTATATCAACACTGTATAGACGCTAACGAAAAATAATATAGGTGGTTATAAGGGGAGGAAATTAACGCAAAGAGGGGAAGACGACACGGCAGAGAAATGCACTCTCTCTGCCGGTCGCCTGAGCAGGAAAAGCGCGCTTTTCCTGCCCGAACGAACGCCATTACTTTTTGGCTTCCGTCCACTTACCGTCGATAAAGAAAGCTGACCAGCCGGTCGCTTTGCCCTCTTTTTCGGACGCCACGTACTGCTGCTTGGTTTTACGGCTAAAGCGTACCAGCGTTTTATTGCCTTCCGGATCCTGCTGCGGCGCATCGGCGAGATAACGCAGTTTTTCCGGCAGACGATCGCGGAAGCGGTACAGCTCCTCCACCAGCGGCGCACGCGTTTCCCGTGATTTCGGGAAGGTGTTGGCCGCCAGGAAGACGCCCGCCGCCCCGTCGCGCAGCACAAAGTAGGCGTCAGACTTCTCACACGGCAGCTCCGGCAGCGGCACCGGATCTTCCTTCGGCGGAGCCACTTCGCCATTGCGCAGGATCTTACGCGTGTTCTTACACTCGTCGTTGGTACAGGCCATGTATTTACCGAAACGCCCCATTTTCAGGTGCATTTCAGACCCGCACTTCTCGCACTCCACCACCGGGCCGTCATAGCCCTTGATGCGGAATTCGCCCTCTTCAATCTCGTAGCCGTCGCAGGTCGGGTTATTACCACAGACGTGCAGCTTACGCTTAGGATCGATAAGGTAGCTGTCCATCGCCGTCCCACACTTCTGGCAGCGACGTTTGGCGCGCAGCGCGTTGGTTTCCGCGTCATCGCCTTCCAGCACGTTGAGGACTTCGTTCTCCGGCACCAGGTTGATGGTGGTTTTGCACCGCTCTTTCGGCGGCAAGGCATAGCCCGAACAGCCGAGGAAAACGCCGGTGCTGGCGGTACGGATCCCCATTTTACGGCCGCAGGTCGGGCAGTCGATGCTGGTGAGCACCATCGGGTTCGGCTGCATGCCGCCCTCTTCCGGATCTTTCTCTGCCGTCGCCAGCTGGGTGGTAAAATCGCCGAAGAAGTGGTTCAGCACCTCTTTCCACTCGGCCTGGTGGTTCGCAACCTGGTCGAGGCGATCCTCCATCTGCGCGGTAAAATCGTAGTTCATCAGATCGCGGAAGTTTTCTTCCAGCCGGTCGGTAACGATCTCGCCCATTTTTTCGGCGTAAAAACGACGATTTTCCACCCGCACGTAGCCGCGATCCTGAATGGTCGAAATGATCGACGCGTAGGTCGACGGACGGCCAATCCCGCGTTTTTCCAGCTCTTTCACCAGCGAGGCCTCGCTGAAACGCGCCGGCGGCTTGGTAAAGTGCTGCGCAGGCGTCAGCTCCACCAGGCTTAGGCGGTCGCCCTGTTTGACCAGCGGCAGCGTCCGGTCTTCATCGCCCTTGCGCAGCGCCGGCATGACTTTTGTCCAGCCGTCGAAACGTAAAGTGCGACCGCGCGCTTTCAGTTTGAAATCACCCGCAGCCACGGTCAGCGTGGTGGAGTCGTACTGCGCCGGCGTCATCTGACAGGCGACAAACTGGCGCCAGATCAGCTGATAAAGCTTCTGCGCATCCGCTTCCATATCTTTCAGCGTTTCCGCCAGCACGTTCACATCAGACGGACGAATCGCTTCGTGCGCTTCCTGCGAGTTTTCTTTGCTGGCGTACTGGTTCGCGCTATCCGGCAGATATTTTTTGCCAAATTTGTCGCTGATGTAGCCGCGAACCATGTTCAGCGCGTCCTGACTCAGGTTGGTGGAGTCGGTACGCATATAGGTGATGTGCCCTGCCTCATAGAGTCGCTGAGCCATCATCATGGTCTTTTTCACGCCGAAGCCCAGACGGGTGCTGGCCGCCTGCTGCAGGGTGGAGGTGATGAACGGCGCGCCCGGCTTGCTGCTGGTCGGCTTATCTTCACGCTCCAGTACGCTGTAGCTGGCTTTTTCCAGCAGCGATACCGCCGCCATGGTCTCATCGCGGCTGACCGGACGGAACGGCTTATCGTCCTTATGGGTCACCTGCAGCGGCAGGGCGTCACCGCCCGGCGTGGTGGTGCTGGCGTCGACTTCCCAGTACTCTTCCGGGACGAACGCTTTAATTTCACGTTCACGCTCCACCACCAGGCGGACCGCGACGGACTGCACGCGCCCGGCAGAAAGACCACGGGCGATTTTTTTCCACAGCAGCGGCGAAACCATATAGCCCACCACGCGGTCCATAAAACGACGCGCCTGCTGGGCGTTAACCCGATCGATATTCAGTTCGCCCGGCTTTTCAAAGGCCTGACGAATAGCGTTTTTGGTGATCTCATTGAACACCACGCGACTGTAACGCTGTTCATCGCCGCCGATGACTTCCCGCAGGTGCCAGGCAATGGCTTCCCCTTCGCGGTCAAGGTCGGTTGCGAGATAGATGTGGTCAGCTTTTTCCGCCAACTGTTTGAGTTCTGAAACTACCTTTTCTTTACCCGGAAGTACTTCATAGTGCGCATTCCAGTCATGCCATGGGTCCACGCCCATACGGTTAACCAGAGCACTACGTTCGTCCTTTTTAGGCTTTTTAGCCCCTTTGGTGGCGGTAGAGTCGGCGCTCTTTTTGGAAGCTGATCCACTGGTCGGCAAATCGCGGATATGACCGACGCTGGATTTCACCACGTAGTCATTACCCAGATACTTATTGATCGTTTTGGCTTTTGCCGGGGACTCAACGATAACGAGAGCTTTACCCATATTCACCTTTACCTAATTTGATTCATCCAGGAATACATCGCACATTCATACACCCTCCACTGGCGACTGCCTCATATGTTGCGGCACCGTCGGTGAATATCAACCCTGAACACCCGTTTCATCTCCGTAAAACCAGGCGCTTGAGTTTGCTGACTTTTTCTCGTCAGGTGACATAGCACGAAGAATTTTTGGCCGAATGTCAAGCAAATCTGTTGCCAGATCGCCGAAAGCGTCACACTGTACCTGATAAAATTCGTTACGCAACTTTATTAGCATGCAAAAGCAAATCCCGCCAGTAAACGGCTGTTTCTCCACTGGTTACCATTACCCCTGATTTATGCATGGAAAATTTGCCCCACGCCGCCGCGCGGCGTAAACTACGCGCGGAGAAAAAGAGGAGTCCGTTATGCAAGGTACAACCCAACCAATCGATCGCCAGACGCTGCTCGAAAAAGCCAACAAACTTATTCGCGAACATGAGGATACGTTAGCCGGTATCGAAGCCACCGACGTCGTTCAGCGCAACAATGTCCTGGTGTTTAGCGGTGAGTTTTACCTTGATGAGCAGGGACTACCGACGCCAAAGAGTACAGCGGTATTTAACATGTTTAAGTATCTTGCTCACGAGCTGTCGGACAAGTACCACCTGGTCGATTAAGACCAGTGAAAACAATAACGCGAGGCCCAGGCCTCGCGTTATGTTATTTACATCAGCGGTTTCTGACCGCGCTGCCACCAGCGCAGCAGAAGCCGATCGGCGCTCTCCGCCGCGCTACCGGTAAAGCGGTCGAGCATCTTCTTACGCTGTTGATAACGCACCCCGATCACCTCGTGGCTCTCCATCAGCCCCAGCAGCAGCTCATCGCTGGTTTCAACCGCATCCACCAGTCCTTTTTCCAGCGCCTGCACCCCGTACCAGTGTTCGCCGGTGGCCACCTGCTCAATATCAAGTCCCGGACGCATCCGGTGGACGAAATCCTTGAACAAATGATGTGTCTCATTGAGATCCTCGCGGAACTTGCGCCGCCCTTCCTCGGTATTTTCGCCCAGCATGGTGAGCGTTCGTTTGTACTGCCCGGCGGTGTGCAGTTCAATATCGATATCTTTATTCTTCAGGAAGCGGTGCAGGTTCGGGATCTGCGCCACCACGCCAATAGAGCCGAGGATCGCAAACGGCGCCGAGACAATTTTGTTCGCCACGCAGGCCATCATATAGCCGCCGCTGGCCGCCACTTTGTCGACCGCCACCGTCAGCGGGATCTGCTTGTCGCGCAAACGCTGCAGCTGAGAGGCGGCCAGACCGTAGCCGTGCACCACCCCGCCGGGGCTTTCCAGGCGAATCACCACCTGATCGCGCGCTTTCGCCGCCGCCAGTACCGCGGTGATCTCTTCCCGCAGGCTATTGACCTCATGAGCATCCATACTGCCTTTGAAATCCAGCACCCAGGCGCGCGGCTTGCCTTCCGGCTCGGCATTACCCAGCTTCGCCCGCGCTTTGGCCGCCTTCGCCTCTTGTTTTTGCTTTTTCTTCTGCGCCTTATGCCACTGCTTCTGCTGCGGGCCGTCCAGCAGCGCCACCGCCAGCGATTCCTTCATCTCTTTATAATGCTCGCTAAGATTGGTCACCCGCAGCTCGCCGCGCTGCTTCTTGCGCTGAGCGAGGTTGACGATAATAGCGGCAATCACCGCGATGGCGACGACAACCGTCGCGATCTTGGCTAAAAATAAGCCGTACTGAGCAAGTAATTCCACGTTTTCACCTTGTGTAAAGCACTGACGTTGCTGCACAGTGTACCTCAGCCGCTGGCGAGAAGTCTTTGTGCTTTGTGTTCTCTGCGCAGCGGATTCCGTTTTTTTTCGCGCGGCTGAAATCGTTGCAAGATATTAATTTTGTGAATACTTTCCGCTTCGCCGATTGCAATGGCGGGCGCTTTCAGGCATAACAGCGCAAAAGTGAGATACCAAAGATGAAGCGCGATCGGTAACCGATCGTCCAAGGAGTTGCCGTGCATTATCAACCACAACGTCACTTGCTGAAAGATCGCATCATCCTGGTCACCGGGGCCAGCGACGGGATTGGTCGTGAAGCGGCCCTGACCTACGCGCGCTATAGCGCCAGCGTTATCCTGCTGGGTCGCAACGACGACAAACTGCGCACCGTCGCCCAGGAGATTGAGCGTGAGGGTGGTATTCCCCCTCGCTGGTTTACCCTCGACCTGCTCACCTGTACGCCCCAGGCGTGCCAGCAGCTGGCGCAGCAGATCAGCATGCACTATCCCCGCCTTGACGGCGTGCTGCATAACGCTGGCCTGCTCGGCGACATCTGCCCAATGGAAGAGCAGAAGCCGGAGGTCTGGCAGCAGGTGATGCAGGTGAACGTTAATGGCACCTTTATGCTGACCCAGGCGCTTCTTCCTTTATTACTCCGTTCGGAATCGGGCTCGCTGGTCTTCACCTCATCCAGCGTCGGTCGTCAGGGCCGCGCCAACTGGGGCGCCTATGCCGTTTCCAAATTCGCCACCGAAGGGATGATGCAGGTGCTGGCCGACGAGTATCAAAGCCGCCACCTGCGGGTAAACTGTATCAACCCCGGCGGCACTCGCACCGGAATGCGCGCCAGCGCGTTCCCGACGGAAGATCCGCTGAAACTGAAAACCCCCGCTGACATTATGCCCGTCTATCTGTGGCTGATGGGTGACGACAGTCGTCGCAAGACGGGAATGACCTTCGACGCCCAACCGGGACGTAAACCAGGAATTGCCCAATGAGTGATGAACGCTACCGCGAACGCCAGCAGCGGCTGAAAGATAAAGTTGACGCCCGGGTGGCGGCGGCCCAGGACGAGCGCGGCATTGTGATGGTCTTTACCGGCAACGGCAAAGGCAAAACCACCGCCGCCTTTGGCACCGCGACCCGCGCCGTCGGCCATGGCAAAAAAGTCGGCGTGATCCAGTTTATCAAGGGGACCTGGCCTAACGGCGAGCGTAATCTGCTGGAGCCTCACGGCGTCGAATTTCAGGTGATGGCCACAGGTTTCACCTGGAACACCCAGGATCGCGACAGCGACACCGCCGCCTGCCTGGCGGTCTGGGAGCATGCCCGCCGTATGCTCGCTGACGACCAGCTCGATCTGGTGCTGCTGGACGAGCTGACCTACATGGTGGCGTATGATTACCTGCCGCTGGAGTCGGTGCTGAGCGCCCTGCGTGAGCGCCCTGCCCATCAGTCGGTGATCATCACCGGCCGCGGCTGTCATCGCGATATTATTGAACTGGCCGATACCGTCAGCGAACTGCGTCCGGTCAAGCATGCATTTGATGCCGGGATTAAAGCGCAGATGGGGATTGACTACTAAGGGCCTGATAGCGCGGAAGGAAGTACGCGTTCCGGCGGCAAGTCACCGGAACGCATAACATTAACCGTTAGTCTTATTGCGAGTACTGGAACGACGGTTGCTGTTGTTACCCTGGCGCGGATTAGCGCTGGTCTGGCTGTGACGCTTCACCGCCCGACGGATCTGATTGGCTTTCAACCGCCGACGGTCTTTCTCGACGGCAACCTTAGAGCTGGTTTCCGGCGTGAGCTCCACCAGCTCGCGCAGGTAGTTGGTCTGCGCCAGGTCCAGCTCGGTATAGCCGCCGCGCGGCAGGCCTTTCGGCAGCAGAATATCGCCGTAGCGCACGCGGATCAGACGGCTGACCTGCACGCCGACCGCTTCCCACAGGCGACGCACTTCGCGGTTACGCCCTTCGGTCAGGGTAACGTTATACCACTGGTTAATCCCTTCGCCGCCGGTGAATTTGATGGTTTTAAACGCTGCCGGACCATCTTCTAACTGTACGCCGCGCGACAGCTGGCGCAGCTTATCATCATCCACCTGGCCGAAAACGCGAACGGCGTACTCACGCTCGACTTCACGGCTCGGGTGCATCAGGCGGTTGGCCAGTTCGCCATCGGTGGTGAACAGCAGCAGGCCGCAGGTATTCACGTCCAGACGACCAACGGCAATCCAGCGCGCGCCGCGCAGTTTAGGCAGACGATCAAACACCGTCGGGCGTCCTTCCGGATCGTTACGGGTGCACAGCTCGCCTTCCGGCTTATAGTAAGCCAGCACGCGGCAGATCTGCTCGGCAGACTCTTTCACCGAGATCAGATGACCATCGATACGAATTTTTAAACCAGGGACAATTTCCACACGATCGCCGAGGGTGGCGATTTTGCCGTCGACGCTGACGCGGCCAGCTTCGATTTTCGCTTCAATTTCACGGCGGGAGCCGTGGCCGGCGCGGGCCAGCACTTTTTGCAGTTTCTCGCTCATTGAGCTTCCTTAAGGTGTCGCCTTCCCAGGCGTCTGGTATGCTTTATGAAACAATGAGGCCAAAAGCACAACTCATTGTTACGTATATACTTTTAACGTAAAGTCTCGTCGGCGCGTTCAGGATATCCACCGCGAGCCCGTATTCGTGGCCGAACATACTACACTAACTTCGTCGGGAAAGCTTCTGTTCGCCGCGCCCCGTCTTTAGTATGGAACAGATTTTCCTCATTCTCCTGTGCCCATTCACGCACACGGATCTTTATCGGACAGCGCCCCCTCACTACGCGCGCTCCTCAGCAACGGCCGGGCGCTGGCCAAGCAGCCAGTCGCGAAAACAGCGGTTGGCAGGCGCCAGCAGCGCGGTCTCGTGGTAAACCAGATGATAGGCCAGCGGACAGGCGATGGGCTGCGCCAGAGGATTAACCAGCCGCCCCTGCGTCAGCGCAGGCGCTATGAATGAGCGTCGCAGCAACGCCATCCCCATACCGGCGAACGCCGCCTCCGTCACGCCGTTGGAATCAGTGAACACCGGCCCACGCCGCGCGAAGTGCGGCGCCAGCCCCACGGCCTCACACCACAGCGCCCAGTCTTCACGATGTTCATCGTGCAGCAGCGGATACTGCAGTAGATCGCTCGCATCGGTGAGCGTCCGGCGCGGAGCGATCAGCTGCGGGCTGCAGACCGGCATCAGGTCGTCATCCAGCAGGCGGTAAGCCTGCAGTTCCGGCCAGCCGCCGACACCATGACGCACGGCAAAATCGATCCCTTCACTCAGCAAATCTACTCGCCGGTTGGTGGTGCCGATCTGGATCTCTATCTGCGGATAGCGTCGTTCAAAATCAGCCAGCCGCGGCAGCAGCCACTGAATGGCGAAGCCGCTGGTACAGCTGATAGCTACCTTTTCTGGTCCCGGGGGCACCTGCAGACGCTGGGTGGCGGCGGCTATCTGATGAAACGCCGGCTGAATGGCCCGCAGGTAGATCTCTCCCACCGCCGTTAACTGTAACCGTCGCGGAGTACGGATAAATAGCGGGACATTCAGCGTCTCCTCAAGGCGGGCAATCTGCTGGCTGACGGCGCTGGGCGTGACGCAAAGCTCACTGGCGGCCAGCTTCAGGCTGAGCAGCCGCGCCGCCGCCTCAAAGCAGCGCAACGCATTCAGCGGCGGGAGTTTCATGGGTATGGAACCTCAGTTAAGAAAAACTTAATCATGTAAGCATAACGCGTTTGTCGCACGCTGCTCGTGGGTTCTACAGTTGACTTCCTTCGTGACTACAAGGAGTCAATCATGCGTGTTATCGACTATGGCCGCCTGCTGCTGCTCGCCGCCCTCTGGGGCGCCAGCTTTTTGTTTATGCGCATCACCACCCCGGCCTTCGGGGCGATGACCAGCGCTTTTCTTCGCGTACTGTTCGCCGCTATCGCGCTCGGGCTGTTACTCGGCGTGCAGCGTAAATGGAGCGGGTATCAGGGAAAATTCATATCCACTATGCAGCTGGGGGTCATTAATTCAGGCCTTCCTTTTCTCATGTACTGCCTTGCCGCGCAATGGCTGCCGGCAGGGTACTCCGCCACGCTTAACGCCACGGCGCCGATGATGGGGGTGCTGATCGGCGCGTTATGCTTTGCAGAACCGTTAACCCTGCGCAAAGGCGGCGGCGCGATACTGGGCGCCATTGGCGTGGCGGTGATCGCGCGCCCGACGTCTGGCCTTAGCGCCGCCCTGCTGCTGCCGGGGATTGGTGCCTGCCTGACCGCGACCGCCTGTTACGGTCTGGCCGGCTTTCTGACCCGCCGCTGGATCCAGCAGCGAGGCGGCCTCGAGGCTGAACGCGTCGCGCTGGGTAGCCAGGTCGGCGCCACGCTGTTTCTGTTTCCTTTCTTTCTCTGGTCCTGCTGGCATGGGCCTGCCGTAGACTGGCGGCAGAGTCTGCCGTGGATAGCGATAGTCATGCTGGGCGTGGTCTGCACGGCGGCAGGGTATATTCTCTACTTCCGCTTGATTGCAGATATAGGGCCGCTGCGTTCGCTGTCGGTGACCTTTTTGATCCCACCTTTTGCGGCGCTGTGGGGCTATCTCTGCCTCGGAGAAACGGTGGAGGAAGGATTGATTCTCGGCGCGCTGCTGGTTTGTGTAGCGCTATGGATGATTATCGTGCCGTCGGGGCGAAAACGCGGGGTACCGGACGGCGCATGATGCACCGCCCGGCAGATAGCCTTAGAGAAACGGCCTCACGTCGCCGACGCCTTCGCGCAGCACCACCGGGGTGTCTTCAGTGAGATCGATAACCGTGGTCGGCTGCTGCCCAAGGAAACCGCCGTGAATGATGAGGTCCACCACTTTCTCCAGACGATCTTTGATCTCTTCCGGGTCGGATTCGGTAAAGTCGCTGCCGGGCAGCATCAGCGACGTGGAGAGCATCGGCTCGCCTAAGGTCTCGAGCAACGCCTGAGCGATGGGGTTAGACGGGACGCGCATGCCGATGGTTTTACGCTTCTCTTGCAGCAGCCGACGCGGCACCTCTTTGGTCCCCTTAAGGATAAAGGTATAGTTGCCCGGCGTGTTGTTTTTCATCAGGCGAAACGCCACATTATCCACAAAAGCGTAGGTTGACAGCTCGGACAGATCGCGGCACATCAGGGTAAAGTTGTGGCCGTCCGGCAGCTGACGAATGCGGCAGATCCGCTCCATCGCCCCCTTGTCTTCAATTTTGCAGCCCAGCGCGTAGCCGGAGTCGGTAGGATAAACGATCACCCCGCCCTTACGCACAATCTCCACCGCCTGGTTAATCAACCGCGCCTGCGGGTTATCCGGATGGATATAAAAAAACTGGCTCATACTTCCCTCTCAATTTTTATTCGGCGGCCGCTTCCCAACTGTGCCAGACGCCTTCCACGCCGGCAGGAAGCCAGAGCTTACGGCCAAGTTCGATCCACGCGCAGGGCTGATGAAAATCGGATCCCTGCGACGCCAGAAGACCAAACTGCACGGCCAGGGTGGCCAGCTGGGCGCGTTCATGGGGCGCCTGCTGACACTGGGCCACTTCCATGGCATCACCGCCCTGCTCACTAAAGTGGGCCAACAGCCGCTTCAACCACTTGGCGGAAAGATCGTAGCGCCCGGGATGGGCAATCACCGCCTTGCCGCCAGAATGATGAATCACATCAATCGCTTGTTTTATTGTACACCACTGCGGCGGCACGTAACCGGTTTTCCCGCGGGCAAGGTATTTTTTGAAGACTTCCGCCATGTTTTTCGCATGGCCGGCCTCCACCAGAAAACGGGCAAAATGGCCGCGGGTGACGGCGCCACCGTCCGCCAGTCGCAGCGCCCCTTCCCAGGCGCCGGGGATCCGCGCCTTCTCCAGGCGCTCGGCAATCATCTGACCGCGCTGCTGGCGCCGCGCTTTCTGCTCCTCCAGCAGGGCGGTCATCGTTGGGTGCGCAATATCAATATTCAGACCCACAATATGAATCTCGTGATTCTCCCAGAGGGTGGAAATCTCGACGCCGTTCACCAGGGTCAAGGGTAATCCGGCGCGGGCGATCTCCTCCCGGGCCGCCGGGATCGCCGCCACGCTGTCATGGTCGGTGATCGCCAGGGTGCCGACGCGCATCTCATGGGCGCGATGGACCAGTTCCTGCGGAGTCAGCCGCCCGTCAGAGGCGGTGGTATGGCTGTGCAGATCGTAAATCACTGCGTATTGGCTGTCGCTCAAAAGGACTCCTGCTGGACATCAACGTAAATAAGCGCATTATCATACCGACAGGCAGAGAAAATCTGCAAACAAGGGTTGACTTTATTCCATTGAACTAGTTAACTAGTACGCAAGTTCACATGAAGGGGTATCACGATGAAAATGCACTTTATCACTCTGCACAGCTGGTGGCGCACCTCCTGACGACGGGCGGCGTGATCGCGTTTTGCATTCAGCATACAGATACCCGGCCCGCCAATGAGCGGGCTTTTTATTGGACAAAAATAATACGAACAGGCGAGAACAATAATGCAAACATCCAAACCGGCACTCGAGCTTCTCACCAGCGACGCCATCTACCGGGAGAACCCGACGGCGTTATTCCACCAACTGTGCGGCGCCCGTCCGGCGACGCTGCTGCTGGAATCCGCTGACATCGACAGCAAAGATGACTTAAAAAGCCTGCTGCTGGTCGATAGCGCGCTGCGCATTACGGCCCTTGGTGACACTGTCACTATTCAGGCCCTCTCCGCCAACGGCGCGGCGCTGCTGGAATTACTGGACGGCGCGCTGCCCTCCGGGATCAACAATCAGCGCCAGCCCAACGGCCGCATCCTGACCTTCCCGGCCGTCAGCGCCCTGCTCGATGAAGACGCCCGTCTCTGCTCACTGTCGGTGTTTGACGCCTTCCGTCTCCTGCAGGAGCTGGTGAGCGTTCCGGACAACGAGCGCGAAGCGATGTTCTTCGGCGGCCTGTTCGCCTATGACCTGGTGGCCGGTTTTGAAGATCTTCCCCAGTTGCAAAGCGACACCGCCTGCCCGGACTACTGCTTCTATCTGGCGGAAACCCTGCTGGTCATCGACCATCAGACCAAGCATACCCGCATTCAGGCCAGCCTGTTCACCCCGCTGGAGAGTGAAAAACAGCGCCTGGAGCAGCGCCTGAGCCAGCTGCGTCAGCAGCTGAACGAGCCGCCGGCGCCGCTACCGGTTACCACCGTGGCCGAAATGCGCTGCGACGTTGACCAGAGCGATGAAGAGTACGGCGCGGTGGTGCGCAAAATGCAGCGCGCGATCCGCGCCGGGGAAATCTTCCAGGTGGTTCCTTCCCGCCGCTTCTCTCTGCCCTGCCCATCGCCGCTGGCCGCTTATGATGTGCTGAAGAAGAGCAACCCCAGCCCGTACATGTTCTTTATGCAGGACAATGATTTCACGCTGTTCGGCGCCTCGCCGGAAAGCTCGCTGAAGTATGATGCCGTCAGCCGTCAGATTGAGATCTACCCCATCGCCGGCACCCGGCCACGCGGCCGCCGCGCCGACGGCTCGCTGGATCGCGACCTCGACAGCCGCATCGAGCTGGAAATGCGCACCGATCATAAAGAGCTTTCCGAACACCTGATGCTGGTGGACCTGGCGCGTAATGACCTGGCGCGCATCTGCACCCCGGGCAGCCGCTATGTCGCTGATTTAACCAAGGTTGACCGCTACTCCTTCGTGATGCATCTGGTCTCCCGTGTAGTAGGCGAATTGCGTCAGGATCTCGACGTCCTCCACGCCTATCGCGCCTGCATGAATATGGGCACCCTCAGCGGCGCGCCGAAGGTCCGCGCCATGCAGCTGATTGCCGCCGCCGAAGGTAAACGCCGCGGCAGCTACGGCGGCGCGGTGGGCTATTTCACCGCCCACGGCGACCTCGACACCTGCATCGTCATCCGTTCCGCCTACGTGCAGGAAGGTATCGCTACCGTCCAGGCCGGAGCCGGCATTGTGCTCGACTCGGTTCCCCAGTCGGAAGCGGATGAGACCCGAAATAAAGCCCGCGCGGTGCTGCGCGCCATTGCCCAGGCCCATCACGCGAAGGAGATTTTCTGATGGCTGACATTCTGCTGCTCGATAATATCGATTCCTTTACCTATAACCTGGCAGACCAGCTGCGCGCCAACGGCCATAACGTAGTGATTTATCGCAACTCCGTTCCGGCGCAGGCGCTGATTGAGCGTCTGGGCACCATGGACAACCCGGTGCTGATGCTCTCCCCGGGCCCGGGTACGCCAAGCGAAGCCGGCTGCATGCCGGAGCTACTGACCCGTATGCGCGGCAAGCTGCCGATCATCGGCATCTGCCTCGGCCACCAGGCCATTGTCGAAGCCTACGGCGGCTATGTCGGCCAGGCGGGGGAGATCCTTCATGGCAAAGCCTCCAGCATTGAGCACGACGGCCAGGCGATGTTTGCCGGTCTGGCTAACCCGCTGCCGGTGGCGCGCTACCACTCGCTGGTCGGCAGCAATATTCCCGCCGGGCTGACGATTAACGCCAATTTCAACGGTATGGTGATGGCGGTGCGTCACGATGCGGATCGGGTGTGCGGCTTCCAGTTCCACCCGGAATCGATCCTCACCACCCAGGGCGCGCGACTGCTGGAGCAGACCCTGGCCTGGGCGCTGCAGAAGCTGGAGCATACCAACACCCTCCAGCCGATCCTTGAGAAACTGTACCAGGCGGAAACCCTGAGCCAGCAGGAGAGCCACCAGCTGTTCTCCGCCGTCGTGCGCGGCGAAGTGAAGCCTGAGCAACTGGCCGCCGCGCTGGTCAGCATGAAAGTGCGCGGCGAGCAGCCGCAGGAAATTGCCGGCGCCGCTACCGCGCTGCTGGAAAACGCCGCGCCGTTCCCGCGCCCGGACTACCTGTTTGCCGACATCGTTGGCACCGGTGGCGACGGCAGCAACAGCATCAATATCTCCACCGCCAGCGCCTTTGTCGCTGCGGCCTGCGGGTTAAAAGTGGCGAAACACGGCAACCGCAGCGTCTCCAGTAAATCAGGCTCTTCTGACCTGCTGGCGGCCTTCGGCATTAATCTCGATATGAACGCCGATAAATCCCGCGCCGCGCTTGATGAGCTGGGCGTCTGCTTCCTGTTCGCGCCGAAGTACCACACCGGTTTCCGCCACGCGATGCCGGTCCGTCAGCAGCTGAAGACCCGCACTCTGTTCAACGTGCTGGGCCCGCTGATCAACCCGGCGCATCCGCCGCTGGCGCTGATTGGCGTCTACAGCCCGGAACTGGTGCTGCCGATCGCCGAGACCCTGCGCGTGCTGGGTTATCAGCGCGCGGCGGTGGTGCACAGCGGTGGGATGGATGAAGTCTCGCTGCATGCGCCTACGGTGGTGGCCGAACTGCATAACGGGGAAATTAAAAGCTATCAGCTGACCGCCGACGACTTCGGCCTGACGCCTTACCATCAGGCGCAGCTGGCGGGCGGCACCCCGGAAGAAAACCGTGACATTCTGACGCGCTTGCTACAAGGTAAAGGTGAAGCCGCTCACGAAGCCGCCGTCGCCGCCAACGTCGCCATGTTGATGCGTTTACACGGGCATGAAGATCTGAAAGCTAACGCTCAGCAGGTACTGGATGTGCTGCACAGCGGCGCGGCCTATGACAGAGTGACCGCCTTAGCGGCAAGAGGGTAAAGAATGCAAACCGTTTTAGCAAAAATCGTTGCCGACAAAGCGATTTGGGTGGAAGCCCGCAAACAACAACAACCGTTAGCCAGTTTTCAAAATGAGATCGTTCCGACGCAGCGCAATTTCTATGACGCGCTGGCCGGCACCCGCACCGCGTTTATTCTCGAGTGCAAGAAGGCCTCACCGTCGAAGGGGTTGATTCGCGAGGATTTCGATCCGGCAGCGATCGCCAGCATCTACAAGCACTACGCCTCGGCGATCTCGGTGCTGTGTGATGAGAAATATTTCCAGGGCAGCTTCGATTTCCTGCCGATCGTCAGCCAGGTCGCGCCGCAGCCGATCCTGTGTAAGGACTTCACCATCGACCCTTACCAGATCTACCTGGCGCGCTACTATCAGGCCGACGCCTGTCTGCTGATGCTCTCGGTGCTCGACGATGAACAGTATCGTCAGCTCTCGGCGGTGGCTCACAGCCTGAATATGGGCGTGCTGACCGAAGTCAGCAATGAAGAGGAACTGGAGCGCGCCATCGCCCTGAAGGCGAAGGTGGTGGGCATTAACAACCGCGACCTGCGCGATATGTCGATTGACCTTAACCGCACCCGTCAGCTGGCGGCGCGTCTCGGCCCGGATGTCACGGTGATCAGCGAATCCGGCATCCATACCTATGCCGAAGTGCGCGAGCTGAGCCACTTCGCCAACGGCTTCCTGATCGGCTCCGCCCTGATGGAGCAGGCGGATCTGGAAGCGGCGGTTAAACGCGTGCTGCTCGGCGAGAACAAAGTGTGCGGCCTGACGCGCCCGCAGGATGCCCAGGTGGCCTGGGAGTCCGGCGCCATCTACGGTGGGCTGATCTTCGTCCCGACCTCGCCGCGGGCGGTAAATGACGCCCAGGCCAAAGCGGTGATCGCCGCTGCGCCGCTGCAGTACGTCGGCGTCTTCCGCAATGCGCCGCTGGAGGAGGTGGTCGCCCGCGCGCAGGCTCTGGGGCTGGCCGCCGTGCAGCTGCACGGTGATGAAGACCAGGCCTATATCGACGCGCTGCGCGACGCCCTCGCGGACAACGTCCGCATCTGGAAAGCGCTGAGCGTCGGCGAAACATTCCCGGCCCGTACGCTCCGCCATGTCGACAAGTACCTGCTCGACAACGGCCAGGGCGGCAGCGGCCAGCGCTTTGACTGGAGCCTGCTGCAGGGCCAGGATCTGCGCAACGTCATGCTGGCGGGCGGCCTCGGCGCCGATAACTGTGTGGAAGCGGCCAAAAGCGGCTGTGCCGGACTCGATTTCAATTCAGGCGTAGAGTCGCAACCCGGGATTAAAGACGCCAGCAAGCTGGCCTCCGTATTCCAGACGCTGCGCGCATATTAAGGAGCAATAATGAGCACTTTACTGAACCCCTACTTCGGCGAATTCGGCGGCATGTATGTGCCGCAGATCCTGATGCCCGCCCTGCGCCAGCTGGAAGAAGCCTTTGTCAGCGCGCAGAAGGACCCGGCCTTTCAGGCGGAATTCACCGACCTGCTGAAAAACTACGCCGGTCGTCCGACGGCCCTGACCAAATGCCGGAATCTGACCGAAGGCACCCGCACCACCCTGTACCTGAAACGCGAAGATCTGCTGCACGGCGGCGCGCACAAAACCAACCAGGTGCTGGGCCAGGCTCTGCTGGCCAAACGGATGGGCAAAACTGAAATTATCGCCGAGACCGGCGCCGGCCAGCACGGCGTCGCCTCAGCGCTGGCCAGCGCCCTGCTCGGCCTGAAATGCCGTATCTACATGGGCGCCAAGGACGTCGAGCGCCAGTCGCCGAACGTGTTCCGTATGCGCCTGATGGGCGCCGAGGTGATCCCGGTGCACAGCGGCTCCGCCACGCTGAAAGATGCCTGTAACGAGGCGCTGCGCGACTGGTCCGGCAGCTACGAAAAGGCGCACTATATGCTGGGCACCGCCGCCGGTCCGCACCCGTTCCCGACGATTGTGCGTGAATTCCAGCGCATGATTGGCGAAGAGACCAAAGCGCAGATCCTTGAAAAAGAGGGCCGCCTGCCGGACGCGGTGATCGCCTGCGTCGGCGGCGGATCAAACGCCATCGGCATGTTCGCTGATTTTATCGAGGAAACCAACGTCGGCCTGATCGGCGTGGAGCCCGCCGGACACGGTATCGAGAGCGGCGAGCACGGCGCGCCGCTGAAGCATGGCCGCGTTGGGATCTACTTCGGTATGAAGTCGCCGATGATGCAGACCGCCGACGGCCAGATCGAAGAGTCTTACTCCATTTCCGCCGGGCTGGACTTCCCGTCCGTTGGGCCGCAGCACGCGTTTCTGAACAGCACCGGTCGCGCTGACTATGTGTCGATCACCGACGACGAAGCGCTGGACGCGTTTAAAGCGCTTTCCCGCCACGAAGGGATTATCCCGGCGCTGGAGTCCTCTCACGCTCTGGCCCACGCGCTGAAGATGATGCGCGAGAACCCGGAAAAAGAGCAGCTGCTGGTGGTTAATCTCTCCGGCCGCGGCGACAAAGACATTTTCACCGTACATGACATCCTGAAAGCGCGAGGGGAAATCTGATGGAACGCTATGAGACGCTGTTTGCCCAACTGAAAAATCGCCAGGAAGGCGCCTTCGTCCCCTTTGTCACCCTTGGCGATCCGGGACCGGAGCAGTCGCTGAAAATTATCGATGCGCTGATCGAAGGCGGCGCCGATGCCCTTGAACTGGGGATCCCTTTCTCCGACCCGCTGGCGGACGGCCCGACCATCCAGGGCGCGGCCCTGCGCGCCTTCGCCGCGGGAGTGACCCCGGCGCAGTGCTTTGAGATGCTGGCGGCGATCCGCCAGAAGCATCCGACCATCCCAATCGGCCTGCTGATGTATGCCAACCTCGTCTTCAGCCCGGGCATCGATGCGTTCTATGCCCAGTGCGCCCGCGTCGGCGTCGACTCGGTGCTGGTGGCCGACGTGCCGGTGGAAGAGTCCGCCCCGTTCCGCCAGGCGGCGATGCGCCATAACATCGCGCCGATTTTCATCTGCCCGCCCAATGCGGATGACGACTTACTGCGCCAGATTGCCTCTTATGGCCGCGGCTACACCTATCTGCTGTCGCGCGCCGGAGTGACGGGTGCGGAAAATCGCGCCGCGCTGCCGCTGCACCACCTGGTGGAGAAGCTGGCGGAATATCACGCCGCGCCGCCGCTGCAGGGCTTTGGTATCTCCGCGCCGGAGCAGGTGAGCGCCGCTATTGACGCCGGAGCCGCCGGGGCTATCTCCGGTTCCGCCATCGTCAAAATCATCGAACGCCACCTCGATGAGCCGCAGACCATGCTCGACGAGCTGAAAGCCTTCGTCCAGAGCCTGAAGGCAGCGACCAAAACCGCCTGACCATCAGCCGCCTGGCATCGCGCCAGGCGGCGATGATTTCTGCAAACTGTCGGCGTATTTGCGCGTTAAGCGAAACAGCGCCTGCACTTCATCTTCCGGCCACTGCGCCAGCACCTGATTCATTAACCGCCGCCGCGCTACCGCAATACTGTCGATCATCTGTTGTCCGCTGGCGCTAAGCGTCACTTCGCTGATCCGTCGATCATGACGGTTCGGTTGCTTACAGGCGAGTCCCTGGGCTTCCAGTTTTTTCACCTGGCGGCTGACGGTGGTGTAATCGCGCCCTAAATGATCCGCCAGCTCAACCACCCCCACCGGGCCATGGCGCCCTACCGCCACAAGCAGCGGAAACAGCATCTGTTCCAGCTGGACGCCGGCTGCCTGCAGGATCTGCTCATCGCGCAGCGGCTGATTCATTACGCTGATGATATCCAGCAGCGCGCCGTGAAAGTCGGTAATGTCGTAGTCATTATGTGCATCTTGCATGTATTAATTTTCCGCGTATAGTGCTGCAAAACAATATGTGTATTTTACACATAATTCCCGACAGGAGATAATTTATGAAAGCAGCCGTGGTTTTTGATCTCGCAGAAGGCCCGGTTTGGGCCGATTTTATCGACCCGCAGCCCGCGCCCGGCCAGACGCTCATTGACGTCCGCGCCGCCGCGATAAGCCATGTGGTTAAGGCCCGGGCATCCGGACGCCATTACAGCTTCGACGGCAATCTGCCCTTTGTGCCTGGTATCGATGGCGTCGGCACCACACCTCAGGGCCAGCGCGTCTACTTCGCCTTCCCCACCGCCCCCTTCGGCAGTATGGCGCAGCGGGCGCCGGTCGCCCTGCAGAATTGTCTGCCGCTGCCGGATGCGCTCGATGATATCCAGGCGGCGGCAATGGCCAACCCCGGTATGTCCGCGTGGGCATCGCTGGTGACACGCGCCCAGCTTCAGGCCGGCGAAACGGTGCTGATTAATGGCGCCACCGGCAGCGCCGGTCAGTTGGCGGTACAGATTGCCCGCTATCTGGGGGCGAAAAAAATCATTGCAACCGGGCGCAATGCGCAGTCGCTCGCGGCGCTGGACGCCGATGAGTGTATTCAGTTAACCGCTGATGATAAAACCTTGAGCGGGCAATTTTCAGCGGTCAGCGCCGCGCAGATCGATGTGGTCATCGATTACCTGTGGGGACACAGCGCGGAATTATTATTGCCGGCACTGGCGAAATATACCCCTGCCGGCAGTCCGGTGCGCTATGTGCAGGTGGGTTCCCTGGCTGGCGCCGATATCGCGTTAAATGGCGCAGTGCTGCGTTCCGCCCCGCTCCTGCTGATGGGCAGCGGGATCGGTAGCCTGTCGGTATCGCAGCTGCTGGCGGCGACCGGCGAAATGCTGCAGGCGGCGGTGCCGGGGAAATTGACCGTCGCCACCACCCCGCGGCCGCTGCAGGAGATCGCGGCGGCCTGGCCACAGGACGACAGCCAGAAGCGCACGGTTTTCACCCTCGGATAAAAAATCGCTTCCGCACAAAAGATGGGGTTGATATCTTAAATGAGAAATATTATCTTTCTCATCACTGAATAGTTGAGTAAATCACTCAGGTATTCAGTACGACATTGCTCACATTGCTTCCAGTATTTTTGCCCGCACTTGTGCGGGCTTTTTTTACTCGCGACACACCTCACGCACCCGCTGCCGCAGCCAGCGGTGGCCGGGGCCTGCTCCAGACGCGGATGCCACGCCTGCGAAACCGTAATCACCTCGGTACTGACCGGCAGCGGATCGAGAGCCGCCAGCAAATTAAAATCGGGATCGTTCATTATCGCTCCAGTCGCCAGACAGGGCGTTTGCTGCAAGATATGAGTGCACTGGCGGCGTCTTCCGCCCGATCTCGGGCCTGATTATAGTGAAGACCTCCTTTCTGCAGCGAGAGACATCATGAAATCCGATCAGCACAACACTATCCTCATCGTCGGCGCCTCGCGCGGCCTTGGCCATGCTATGGCGGCGACGTTCCTGCAGCACGGCTGGGAGGTCATCGGCACCGTGCGCGATTTATCATCCCACACGCCGCTCCACGACCTGGCCAAGACGCATCCCCTGCGGCTACGCCTGGCGACGCTCGACATTCGCGATGAAGCCCAGCTGGCCGCGCTGCAGGCGACGCTTCCCCCGGCAAGCCTCGATATGCTGTTTGTCAACGCCGGTACCACCAATCGTGACCCATCGCAGACCATTGGCGACGTCTCCACCGAGGAGTTTTACCAGGTGATGCTCACCAATGCCCTGGCGCCGATGCGGGTTATCGAGCGCCTGCAGCAGGCCGTTAAACCGCAGGGGCTGCTCGGCGTGATGTCCTCTGGCCAGGGGAGCCTGACCAATAACCTTACCGGCCAGCGGGAACTCTACCGCGGGAGTAAAGCTGCGCTGAATATGTTTATGCGCAGCTTTGCCGCTCGCCCCTCCTCGGCCTCCCATCCGCTGGTGGTGATGGCCCCGGGATGGATCCGCACCGAGCTCGGCGGGGCAGATGCCCCGCTGACCATCGAAGAGACGATCCCACGCCTGGTGAACGTCCTGCTCGACAAACGGCAACGTCCGGGACTGGAGTATCTGGATTACCAGGGCCGTACCGTGCCCTGGTAATCCGTGCCGGAACAACCATCATATGGCCGCCCGGAAGTTAACCCCGCCCGGCGCGGCTTGCTACCGACCTTATTCTGCAGCACATTCCCTATATTTCCGCTTTATCGTTCAAAAAATGTGAATTATGTAAATCGAAGTGAAGAAAGTTGTTTTAAGGTCAACTTTTCTATGTAAATATTAAGGCAAATGATAACTATTCTTTTTATCATTTATAGAATCACGCCGGGTCAGCGCAAGCCAGACGACGAATAACGTCGCTTTTGCGCGGTGTGATATGTGCTCATAACAAAAAATAAGCCTGCATTTATCATGGAAAAAAACGCTTCTCTGCCTTTCGGCAGTTTCAACTCATTGGCATTGTTTACAGGTCTGTGTCTGGGAGCCTCGCCGGCAGCAGGCATCGCAGCGGAAAATTCGGTCAAAAATAGTGAAGAGACGCTGGTAGTGGAAGCCGCTCCGCCTTCACTCTACTCCCCCGGCGCTTCCGCCGATCCCAAGTTCAATAAACCGCTGGTCGATACCACCCGCACCATCACCGTGATCCCGGAACAGGTGATTAAAGATCAGGGCGTCATCAACCTGACTGACGCCCTCAAAAACGTTCCCGGCGTGGGGGCGTTTTATGCCGGGGAGAATGGCAGCTCAACCACCGGGGATGCCATCTTTATGCGCGGCGTGGATACCTCTAACAGCATCTATGTGGACGGCATTCGCGACATCGGCAGCGTGACGCGCGATACCTTCAATACCCAGCAGGTGGAAGTCATCAAAGGGCCCGCCGGCACGGACTATGGCCGCAGCGCGCCCTCCGGCTCGATCAATATGATCAGCAAGCAGCCGCGCCTTGACTCCGGGATCGACGGCTCGGCCAGCATCGGCAGCGCCTGGTCGCGCCGGGGCACTCTCGACCTGAACCAGGCGTTTAGCGACAACGCTGCGTTCCGTCTGAACCTGATGGGGGAAAAAACCCATGACGCTGGTCGGGACCGCATTGAAAACGAACGCTATGGCATCGCACCGTCGCTGGCCTTCGGCCTTGATACCCCAACTCGTCTGTATCTGAACTATCTGCACGTCCGGCAGAACAACACCCCGGATGGCGGGATCCCTACCGTCGGCCTGCCGGGCTATTCGGCGCCTTCGCCGAAGTATGCCGCACTCAACTCCGCCGGGAAGGTCGATACCAGCAATTTCTATGGCACCGACTCCGATTACGATAAATCTACTACCGACAGCGGTACCCTGCGCTTCGAACACGATCTGACGGAGAATACCACCGTGCGCAATACCACCCGCTGGTCGCGAGTGAAACAGGAGTATCTTTTGACCGCGGTGATGGGCGGCGCGAACAATATCACCGCCCCCGATATCAATGACGTCAACACCTGGAGCTGGTCGCGTCTGGTTAATACCAAAGATGTCAGCAACCGCATTCTGACCAACCAGACCAATATCACCTCGACCTTCGATACTGGCTCGATAGGCCATGACGTCAGCGCCGGCGTGGAGTTTACCCGGGAAAACCAGACCAACTATGGCGTTAACGCCAGGACCGCGCCGGCGGTGAATCTCTACCATCCGGTGAGCAACCTGTCGATTGGCGGGCTGGACAGAAACGGGGCGAACGCCAACGGCCAGACCGATACCTTCGGGATTTATGCCTTTGATACGCTGACGCTAACCGAGCGGATTGAGATCAACGGCGGGCTGCGTCTCGACAATTACCATACCAAATATGACAGCGCCACCGCCTGCGGCGGCAGCGGACGCGGGGCTATCGCCTGCCCGCCCGGACAGTCGACCGGCAGCCCGGTCACCACTGTCGATACCGCTAAATCCGGCAATCTGGTTAACTGGAAAGCCGGGGCGCTGTACCGCTTAACCGAGCAGGGCAATGTCTACGTCAACTACGCCATCTCACAGCAGCCGCCGGGAGGCAGCAGCTTCGCCCTGGCCGCCAGCGGCAGCGGCAACAGCGCTAACCGAACCGACTTTAAGCCGCAGAAGGCAAAATCCAGCGAGCTGGGCACCAAGTGGCAAATCTTCGACAACCGTCTGCTGCTCAGCGCGGCATTATTCCGCACCGATATTGAAAACGAAGTGGCCGCCAACGATGACGGAACCTGGTCGCAGTACGGCAAAAAGCGCGTGGAGGGGTATGAACTCTCCGCGACCGGAAACCTGACCCCGGACTGGACGATTATCGCCGGCTACACTCAGCAGCATGCGACAGTGACGGAGGGACAGAACGTTGCACAGGATGGATCTTCCGCCCTGGCCTACACCCCGAAACATGCCTTTACGCTGTGGACGCAGTATCAGGCCACCAGCGATCTGTCCGTCGGCGGCGGTGTGCGCTATGTCGGAAGCCTGCGCCGGGGCAGCGATGGTGCGGTCGGTACCCCGGATCACACCGAGGGCTACTGGGTTGCCGACGCCAAACTGGGCTATCGGGTCAACAGAAACCTCGATCTGCAGCTCAATATGTATAACCTGTTTGATACCGATTACGTGGCCTCCATCAACAAGAGCGGCTATCGCTATCATCCGGGCGAACCCCGGACCTTTATGCTGACGGCGAACGTCCATTTCTGAGTCTGCGCGTGGGGCCGTTGCGCCCCACCTTTTAGAGAGAACACCGCGATGATGTATCACATTCCTGACGTGCTATCGACAGACCAGGTGGCGGAATTTACCCGGCAGCTGGCGCAGGCCGAGTGGGTCGACGGGCGGGTTACGGTGGGTAGCCAGGGGGCGGCCGTCAAACAGAACCAGCAGATCGATACCCGAACGCCGCTGTATGCCCGCCTGCAGGCCGCTGTGCTCGATATGCTGCGCGGCCATCCGCAGTTTTTTTCCGCCGCGCTGCCGCGGACGATTTCCGCGCCGTTGTTTAACCGCTATGGGCCAGGGGAGACCTATGGTTTTCACGTCGATGGCGCCGTTCGCCAGAACGGCGAGGCGGGCTGGATGCGCACTGATCTGTCAGCGACGCTGTTCCTTTGCGATCCGGAGAGCTATGAGGGTGGCGAACTGGTGATTGAAGACACCTATGGCCAACATCGGGTGAAGCTCCCGGCCGGGCATCTGGTGCTCTATCCCGCCAGCAGCCTGCACTGCGTCACCCCGGTCACCCGCGGCGTCCGCCAGGCCTCTTTCCTGTGGATCCAGTCGATGGTCCGCGACGATAAGCAGCGTGCGATGCTTTACGACCTGGACCGCACCATCCAGTCTCTGAAGGCCCGCTTTGGCGACGGAGAAGAGGTCCTCTCCCTGCTCAACATGTATCACAACCTGCTGCGCCAGTGGACGGAAGTGTGATCCGCTGTTGATGACAGAGGCTTGCGGCAGACAGGTGTGACGAGACAATGAACTGGCCATCCGTTGGCCAGTTTACAGAAGAATTTAGAACCGATAGCCTGCGGAGAACATAAACACCCACGGATCCAGACGGGTGCTGACTTTCTGGTCCACGCCGCCGGCTTTGAATTTCACATCGGTATCGATATCCATGTACCACACCGACATATTCAGCAGCCAGTCGCGGTTAATCAGATAATCGAGGCCGACCTGCCCCGCCGCGCCCCAGGAGTCCTTCAGGCTCAGATCGGAAAGCCCGGCCGCCTTGCCGGTATCGTTAAAGTCTTCATTAAAGAAGGTGGTGTAGTTGATACCGGCCCCCACGTACGGGCGCACCTTGCTTTGCGCATCGCCAAAGTACCACTGCGCCATCAGGGTGGGCGGCAGCTGATGGACGGTGGCGATAGTCCCGGTTGGCCCGGTGCCGACCTTATGGCGGAACGGCGTCGCGGCAAGCAACTCCACGCCAATGTTATCGGTCGCCATATAGGTAAAGGTTAAACCCAGCTGGGTATTGTTACTGACGTTGAAACTGCCAAGGCTGCCTAACACATTGTCAGAGCCCTCCGTCGGTCGGACGGTGGCGGTCCCGGCACGAATGAAAAACTCACCCGCTTCATGCGCCCAGACGCTGCCGGTAGAAAGCGTGCCAAGAATCAATGCCGCCGCTGCTAACTTCTTCATATCCACTTCCTCATTATGGTTTTTCAGCGCGGCCAAATATACCTATAACGAGTTACGTTTGATCTGTTTTAGATCACACTAAGTCCTCAGATTTAACATTTATTGATCCAGATTAATTTTCGCTACCGATCGCAATGCCTTGAATTGTTCGCACATCAATTTTCACTTTTCGCGCAAAAATTTATTTCTGCCCCTCTTGCCGTCGCTGAGGCGGCTGGATAAGTTAACTGCCGACAATCTGTGTTGATGCGTTTTTTTCAGGTGTAATTATGAGTGAAATCAACCCGTGCATGACGTGCGGTGCCTGTTGTGCGTATTTTCGAGTCTCTTTCTACTGGGCGGAAGCCGACGATGCGGGCGGCCTGGTGCCCTCCGCGCTGACCGAACCGCTGACCCCTTTCCTGCGCTGCATGAGCGGCACCAATCAGCGCCAGAGCCGCTGCGCGGCCCTGTCTGGCGATATCGGCGACGCCGTTCACTGCACTATTTATGAAAACCGGCCTTCGCCGTGTCGCGAATTCGCCATGTCCGGGGAAAATGGCGAGGAAAACGATGCCTGCAACCGGGCGCGGGCGCGCTACGGCCTGCCACCATTGCGGCCTCTTTACAAAGATATACCTGCCCTGACCGGCGCAGAGAGTGCTACGACGGAACGATTTGCGGTACAATCGCCGGCTAGTTAACACCTGCGACACTCAAGGAGAATGCATGTCTATCACGGCGAAGTCCGTCTACCGTGACACCGGGAATTTTTTTCGTAATCAGTTCATTACTATTTTACTGATTGCGCTGTTGTGCGCGTTTATTACGGTAGTACTTGGCCATGCCTTTTCACCCAGCGACGAGCAGCTGTCGATACTCAGCGAAGGCGATAACCTCGCCGGTAGCGCCGGGCTGTTCGAGCTGGTGCAGAACATGACGCCGGAGCAGCAGCAGGTTCTGCTGCGCGCCTCGGCGGCATCAACCTTCTCGGGTCTGGTAGGTAATGCGATCCTCGTCGGCGGCGTCCTGCTGCTGATCCAGCTGGTCTCCGCCGGTCATCGCGTTAGCGCCCTGCGCGCCATCGGCGCCTCGGCGCCGGTACTGCCCAAGCTGCTGCTGCTGATCCTGTTCACCACCTTCCTGGTGCAGATGGGGATGATGCTGGTGCTGGTGCCCGGCGTGCTGCTGGCCATCGTGCTGGCCTTTGCGCCGATCATGCTGGTACAGGACAAAATGGGCATCCTCGGCGCCATGCGCAGCAGCATGCGCCTGGCGTGGGCCAATCTGCGGCTGGTGGCGCCGGCTATTATCGGTTGGCTGGTGGCGAAAACCCTGCTGTTACTGTTTGCTTCCAGCTTTGCCGCCCTGACGCCAAACGTCGGCGCGGTGGTGATTAATACCATCAGCAACCTGATTTCCGCCCTGTTGCTGATCTATTTATTCCGCGTGTATATGCTTATCCGCAGCTAATTTTAACCAGGACCGGGGCCTTCCCCGGTCCGTCCTGAAAGACGGGATCGATGTATGAAGCAGTTTCTGGATTTTTTACCGCTGGTGGTCTTCTTTGCCTTTTATAAGCTTTACGATATCTACGCCGCCACCACGGCGCTGATTGTGGCGACCGCCGTCGTGCTGATCTACAGCTGGGTGCGCTACAGGAAAGTGGAAAAAATGGCGCTGATCACCTTCGTGCTGGTGGCCGTCTTCGGCGGGTTAACCATCTTCTTCCATAATGATGAGTTTATTAAATGGAAGGTGACGGTGATCTATGCCCTGTTCGCCGGCGCGCTGCTGTTCAGCCAGTGGGTGATGAAAAAGCCGCTGATCCAGCGCATGCTGGGTAAAGAGCTGAGCCTGCCGCAGCAGGTCTGGTCGCGACTTAACCTGGCCTGGGCGCTGTTCTTTATTCTCTGCGGGCTGGCCAATATCTATATCGCCTTCTGGCTGCCGCAGAATATCTGGGTTAACTTTAAGGTCTTTGGTTTAACCGCCCTCACGCTGGTCTTTACCTTGCTGAGCGGGATCTACATCTACCGTCATATGCCGCAGGACGACCACCACTAACCCCTCCGCCGGCGCGCCATCGCGCGCCGCGCTCGCCCCCTATAAGCTTACTGCACTGGCAAACATTCCCTGCAACCACACAACCTCAGCGCATACGCTGACAGCTTCCCGGCCACACTGTGCAGGCTCTCTTCACGATTTCTCTCAACTGCATAAAAAGTTGCGGTAATTGTGAGGATTTTATGGAGATTCATCTCGTTACATTGTAATGATAATTGTTATCATTAATATTCTCGATCTCATTTTGCATTGTTTTGAAAAGGATATTTACATGAGATCGCCGCAATATTCTGTGCCCACGACCCTGGCGCTGGTCATATCCAGTCTCCTCGCCCCTAACGCCTTTGCTGAAGAATCAGAACAAGATACCGAAACGATGATTGTGCGCAGTACGGCGGAAGAGGCGCTTAAGCAACAGCCCGGGGTGTCGATTATCACGGCTGAGGATATTGCTAAGCAGCCGCCGGTCAACGATCTCTCAGACATCATCCGTAAAATGCCCGGGGTGAACTTGACCGGCAACAGCGCCAGCGGCAGTCGGGGCAACAACCGCCAGATTGATATCCGCGGCATGGGGCCGGAGAACACCCTGATCCTGATAGATGGGGTACCGGTCACGTCACGTAACGCGGTTCGCTATAGCTGGCGCGGCGAACGCGATACCCGGGGCGACAGCAACTGGGTACCTGCCGAAATGGTCGAACGGATTGAAGTTCTCCGCGGTCCGGCAGCCGCGCGCTATGGTTCCGGCGCGGCGGGCGGAGTGGTCAATATCATTACCAAACGTCCGACCAACACCTGGCACGGTTCGCTGTCTTTCTTCACCAACCAGCCGGAAAACAACAAAGAAGGCACGACCAATCGCGCTAACTTCAATCTCAGCGGCCCACTGGCCGGCGAGGCGCTGACGATGCGCCTGTATGGCAATATCAATAAAACGGAACCCGACGCCTGGGATATTAACCATGCGCAAAACGGCTCTTACGCTGCGGGGCGCGAAGGGGTCCGCAATAAAGACATTAACGCGCTACTGTCATGGAAAATGACCCCGCAACAAATTCTCGATTTCAGCTACGCCTATAGCCGTCAGGGGAATATCTATTCTGGCGATACCCAGTACAGCAACGGCAATCTTAGCCCGAACGGGCTGGTGGACTCCCTGTACGGCCACGAAACTAATCGCCTCTATCGCCAGTCCTGGGGACTGACCTACAACGGTCTATGGGATTGGGGCCAGTCCAAAGCCGGTGTTTACTACGAGAAAACCAACAATACCCGCCTGCAGGAAGGCTCTACCGGCCGCGTCGAAGGCATGATCAACAGTGAAGATTATGCCACCAGCCGTCTGGAATCCTGGCGTACTACCTCGGAATTCAATGTGCCTTTCTTCTGGCTGGCGGACCAGACGCTGACGCTGGGAATGGAATGGAACCATGATCAGCTCGACGACCCGGCATCGATGCAGGCCACTAACAGCAACGGCGAGACTATCCCTGGGACCTCGGGCGACCCTACGCAACGCAGTACCAAAAACAGCGCCACCCTCACCGGTATCTATCTGGAAGATAATATCGAAGCCGTGCCCGGCACCAACCTGATCCCCGGCATTCGCTTCGATTATCATAATCAGTTTGGCAGTAACTGGAGCCCCAGCCTCAATCTGTCCCAGGAGCTCGGCGATATGTTCACACTGAAGGCCGGTATCGCGCGCGTGTTTAAAGCGCCAAACCTCTATCAATCCAGTAAAGGCTATTTGCTCTCCACCCGCGGCAACGGTTGTCCAAACACGATCGCTGAAGGCAGCTGCTACCTGCTAGGTAACCCTGACCTCGACCCGGAGATCAGTATCAACAAAGAGATCGGTATCGAATTTAACCTTAATGGTTACGCTGCCGGGGTCACCTGGTTTCGCAACGATTACAAAAACAAAATCGTCTCCGGAACAGAGGTACTGGGCTATACCTCCAGCGGCAATAATATTTTGCAATGGCAGAACGGCGGCAAAGCCGTGGTCGAGGGGCTGGAAGGAAATCTGCTGATCCCGGTGCTGAGAGATGTCCTCAGCTGGCGGACCAATGCCACCTGGATGCTCAAATCTGAAAGTAAAGAGACAGGCAACCCGCTGTCGGTTATCCCGAAATATACCGTTAACACGATGCTCGACTGGCAGGTAAACGACGCCCTGTCTGCGAATGTGAACTGGACGCTTTATGGCCGTCAGAAGCCGCGTCAGTATGCGGAGATCCGCAACGAAACCGGGACCCTTGCCACCACCGAGGTTGGCGCCTATTCCATCGTGGGTATTGGTACTCAGTATCAGCTAAACCGGGATATTCGCCTGAATGCCGGAATAAGTAATCTATTTGATAAACAACTGTATCGCGAAAATGCCGGCGCCTCGACCTACAATGAGCCTGGCCGCGCGTATTACGCCGGCGTTACCCTCTCCTTCTGAACCACCGCGCCCGCGCCAGCGGGCGTATTCCCCTATTCTCACTGCGCTATTTTCATAGTAGCATCCCGCTGATCGTCTTTGACCACAGCAGAGTAGAGCATGACAACAACAGATCTCGCCCCAAAGGGCGAAATGGTTTTACGCACCCTGGCAATGCCGGCGGATACCAATGCCAACGGGGATATTTTTGGCGGCTGGCTGATGTCGCAAATGGATATTGGCGGCGCCATTATGGCCAAAGAGATCGCCCAGGGTCGCGTGGTGACCGTGCGGGTGGATGGGATGACCTTTTTACGTCCGGTCGCCGTTGGCGACGTGGTGTGCTGCTACGCCCGCTGCGTGAAGCGCGGCAACACCTCGGTGACAATCAATATCGAAGTGTGGGTGAAAAAAGTCTCTTCAGAACCGATTGGCCAGCGCTACAAGGCGACGGAAGCGCTGTTTATCTACGTTGCCGTTGATAATCAGGGAAAACCACGTCCTCTGCCAGCGGAATAAGAAGGTGCCCGGCTTGCCGGGCACCTGACTTACAGAAAGCCCAGCAGCGAAAAGAAGAAGTAACCGATGACAATCACGATCACCGGCAGCACGTACAGTGGGAAATACTGCACCAGGATCGTATGGCGCGGTACCACAATGCGTTCAGCGAGCTGCTCGCGGGTTAACCCATCTGCGCCTTTAGCCTGTTCGAGGATCAGCTGATCCTCAATCCCCTCGCGAAGAAATTTCGCCTGCCGCGCCATTCGCGCGCCGGAAGCCTGCAGGGCCATGCCGACAAACACCAGAATGAAGATGATCCAGAAGCCGATGTTCAGGCTATGGTGAAAATCCGGCAGCGGCGAGTTGTACCAGAAAAAGTTCAGGAACGGCGTGTTAAAGCGCATCATCTCAATCATCACGTGCGCAAAATCCATCATTACCGCATCAATGCCGGGTTTCTTTTCACTGTGCTCATACATAAATTTGAACACAGAAATCAGCGTCGACAGCACGGCGGGAATAAAGATAACCCATCCTAAAATGCGTTTGATAACCGCTATGCGTCCAGCTTGTTGGTACGTCATGAGTTCCCCTTGTTAAAGACGCGTTGGTGGTTCGCCTGCTGCCTGTTGCGTGGCGCTGGCTTCCCTCGCTCCCCCGAGTATGTCGGGTATAAGTCTATCTGCCACGGCGAATTTCGCCCAATAATGCGCGGTATGATATACCATGATTGCCGATTCGTTTATCTGATTACGCAACAGGAGAAGGACATATGTCAGCGAAGCGCCGCATTGAGGCCGCGATATTTGATATGGACGGGTTGCTGATTGACTCGGAGCCGCTCTGGGATCAGGCGGAGGTCGAGGTCATGGAGAGCCTGGGAGTGGATACCCGTCGCCGCGATGAACTGCCCGACCTGCTCGGTCTGCGAATCGACCTGGTGGTGGATCTGTGGTACGCGCAGCAGCCGTGGCACGGCGTAGACCGGGCGGAAGCTACCGCGCGCATTATTCGTCGCGCCATTGAGCTGGTGGAAGCCTCACGCCCGCTGCTGCCGGGCGTACGCGAGGCAGTGGCCCTGTGTAAAGCTCAGGGCTTAAAGGTGGGCCTGGCCTCGGCCTCGCCGCTGATGATGCTGGAGAAAGTGCTCGATATGTTTGAACTGCGCGACCAGTTTGATGCTCTCGCCTCCGCGGAGCATTTACCCTGGAGCAAACCGCACCCGCAGGTCTACCTCAACTGCGCCGCTGCCCTGGGAGTCGACCCGCAGCGCTGCGTCGCGCTGGAGGATTCGGTCAACGGCATGATCGCCAGCAAAGCCGCGCGCATGCGGTCTATCGTGGTCCCGGAAGCGGAGAACAGCCGCGACCCGCGCTTTGCGCTGGCGGACGTCAAGCTTCCGTCACTGCTGGCACTCACTGCTGAGAACTTGCTCGGCTAAGACCGCTGGCGGGTGCAACAATCGCTGTCACGCCGCCAGCAACAAAATCAAAACATTGTTTCATTTTAATTGTAATTTTGTTTTCCTCCCTCTATGCTGGTCACAGGTGGCGTCATCGTACGCCAGTAGATCAGCTGACAGAGGTGAATATGGTACTGAACGCCTTCGACCTGACGGGTAAGGTCGCCATCGTGACCGGTTGCGATACCGGCCTGGGACAGGGAATGACGCTGGGCCTGGCGCAGGCCGGGTGCGATATCGTCGGCATCAACCGTAAAATTCCCCATGATACGGCCGCCCAGGTGCTGGCGCTGGGCCGCCGCTTTCACGCCATTCAGGCGGATCTCAGCCAAGAGAATGATATGAGCGGTCTGGTCGACCAGGCGGTGGCGGCGATGGGCCGGGTCGATATTCTGGTCAACAACGCCGGAATTATCCGCCGCCATGATGCCCTGACCTTCACGGAAAGCGACTGGGACGCGGTGATCGACCTGAATCTCAAAGCGGTTTTCTTTCTCAGCCAGGCGGTCGCCAGGCAGTTCATTCGCCAGGGGGAAGGCGGGAAAATCATTAACATCGCCTCGATGCTCTCGTTTCAGGGCGGGATCCGCGTCCCCTCCTACACCGCCTCGAAAAGCGGCGTGCTGGGTTTGACCCGTCTGCTGGCCAACGAATGGGCTGGCCAGGGTATCAACGTCAACGCCATAGCGCCCGGGTATATGGCCACCAATAACACCCAGGCGCTGCGCGAAGATGAAGAGCGTAACCAGGCGATCCTCGAGCGCATTCCCGCTGGTCGCTGGGGAGCGCCGAAAGACCTGCAGGGGCCGGTGGTGTTTCTCGCCTCATCAGCGGCCGACTATATTAACGGCTATACGCTGGCCGTCGATGGCGGATGGCTGGCGCGCTGAGAGTTTGTGACAAAGAGTTACACCGTCACCTCTTCCGTACACTGTATAAAAACCCTATACTGTATGAATCGACAGTTTAGGGTGTGTTATCATGACGGCGGAAGGCCATCTCTTCTTTTCAATCGCCTGCGCAGTATTTGCCAAAAACGCAGAGTTAACGCCGGTGCTGGCGCAGGGCGACTGGTGGCATATTGTGCCCTCGGCGGTATTGACCTGCCTGCTGCCGGACATCGATCACCCCAAGTCGTTTCTTGGCCAGCGGCTGAGCTGGATCTCAAAGCCCGTGGCGCGGGCCTTTGGCCACCGCGGCTTCACCCACAGCCTGCTGGCCGTCTTTGGCGCGCTGACGCTGTTCTATCTGAAAGTGCCTGACAGCTGGATTGTCCCGGCAGACGCTCTCCAGGGCCTGGTGCTGGGCTATCTCAGCCACATTCTCGCCGATATGCTCACCCCCGCCGGTGTGCCGCTGCTGTGGCCCTGTCGCTGGCGCTTTCGGCTGCCGATCCTTGCGCCGCGCAAGGGCAATCAGCTCGAACGCGCCTTGTGTATGGCACTGTTCGTCTATGCCGTCTGGATGCCGCAGACGCTGGCGGATAACAGCGCGATACGCTGGTCATCCGGGGTGATCAATTCCCTGCAGATCACCTTCAATCGCTTTATAAGTCACCAGAGTGGGCGATAAAGCGGCGGAAAACGCCATTTGGTTATAACCCATTCCATTTGAATATAAGTCCTTGATAACGCCTTCTGCTAACCTTGCCGTCATAAGAGCTGGTTATCCACCAGCCCAGGTTATAAAAATATCAGGAGAACGGGGATGAACTTTCCATTAATAGCGAACGTAGTCGTGTTCGCCGTATTACTGTTTGCGCTGGGGCAAACACGCCATAAACAGTGGAGCCTGGCCAGAAAAGTGCTGGTCGGTCTGGCGACTGGCGTGGTATTTGGTCTGGCGCTGCAGCTGATCTACGGGTCTGACAGCCAGGTGCTGAAGGATTCCATCCAGTGGTTCAATATCGTCGGCAACGGTTACGTCCAGCTGCTGCAAATGATTGTTATGCCGCTGGTCTTCGCCTCCATCCTTAGCGCGGTGGCCCGCCTGCACAATGCCTCGCAGCTGGGGAAAATTAGCTTCCTGAGCATCGGTACTCTGTTGTTCACCACCCTGATCGCCGCCCTGGTTGGCGTGCTGGTGACCAATATGTTCGGCCTCACCGCCGAGGGTCTGGTCCAGGGCAGCGCGGAGACCGCCCGTCTGAACGCCATCCAGAGCAACTATGTGGGGAAAGTAGCGGATCTCAGCGTCCCGCAGCTGATCCTTTCCTTCGTGCCGAAGAACCCGTTTGCTGACCTGACCGGGGCTAACCCAACCTCCATCATCAGCATCGTCATTTTCTCGGCGTTCCTCGGCGTCGCAGCGCTTAAGTTGCTGAAAGAGGATGTGGAAAAAGGCCAGCGCGTGCTGACCGCGATCGATACCCTGCAGGGCTGGGTAATGAAGCTGGTTCGTCTGGTCATGCAGCTGACCCCTTACGGTGTGCTGGCCCTGATGACCAAAGTGGTTGCCGGGTCGAATTTGCAGGACATCATCAAGCTTGGCGGCTTCGTGGTAGCCTCGTACATTGCGCTGGGTATTATGTTTGTCGTCCACGGCCTGCTGCTGGCGATTAACGGCGTCAGCCCGCTGAAGTACTTCCGTAAAGTCTGGCCGGTGATCACCTTCGCCTTTACCAGCCGCTCCAGCGCCGCCTCCATTCCGCTGAACGTTGAGGCGCAAACCCGTCGTCTCGGCGTACCGGAGTCGATTGCCAGCTTCTCCGCCTCCTTTGGTGCCACCATCGGCCAGAACGGCTGCGCCGGTATCTATCCGGCAATGTTGGCGGTGATGGTCGCGCCGACCGTGGGCATCAACCCGCTGGATCCGATGTGGATTGCCACCCTCGTGGGCATCGTCACCGTCAGCTCGGCGGGCGTCGCCGGGGTGGGCGGCGGCGCGACCTTCGCCGCGCTGATCGTCCTGCCGGCGATGGGCCTGCCGGTGACCCTGGTAGCCCTGCTCATCTCCGTCGAACCGCTGATCGATATGGGGCGTACCGCGCTGAACGTTAACGGCTCAATGACCGCCGGGACGCTGACCAGCCAGTGGCTGCGCCAGACCGACAAGTCGATCTTCGATAGCGAGGAAGAAGCCGAACTGGCGCATCGCTAAACGGCAAGCACAAAAAAAACCGCTGATCATTCAGCGGTTTTTTTATTTCTGCAGCCGACTCAGGCTTCAATCTCACCTTCCTGACGCACCTGGTTAGCCCAGCGCTGCGCCGACTCCGGCACGCTGAATGCCGGTGAGCGACGGAAATGCTCCCCCATCAGCAGAAAAGCGACATACTTCCCGCGCAAAATCCAGACATCGCGAAAATGGTCCATTTTCACGGCATGTTCCGGGGGCGCAGGCTCCACGCGCGGCACGTAGCTAATGACAGGGCGATTTTGTTGGCGCAATGGTTTCATAACAAATGGATTCACTAAACATAGCGGGAAACAGAAACCTCTATCATAGCCGATTGTGGCCCCGTTCGTCGCCCCTTCGCCGCCGATGCGCATTTTAGGATAACTCCCTGCCCCCTCGCCGGGCGCAGACAGCGTAATGTTCTATAGTTAGAAGGGTTTTGGTCTATCAACGACCACTTTTAGCAATGAAAGCAGGAGACGAGTAATGTCTGATAAGCACCCGAACCCTCACCAACAGCAGGCACCGGTCCACGACAGCGAGGAAGCGCAGCCGGGTCTCGATTCGCTGGCGCCGGACGATCGGGAGTGGCGCCCCACGCCGAAACCTACCGCTCCGGGCGTCGAACCCACCGCCCCAGGCAGCCTGAAAGCGCCCGATACTCATAACAGCAAACTGGATTCCCTGGAGGCGCAACGCAAAGGGGGGGAAGATTTTCCGCTGACCACCAACCAGGGCGTGCGCATTGCTGACGATCAGAATTCGCTGCGCGCCGGTAGCCGCGGCCCAACGCTGCTGGAAGATTTTATCCTGCGGGAGAAGATCACCCACTTTGACCACGAGCGTATTCCGGAGCGTATCGTTCATGCCCGCGGCTCTGCCGCCCACGGCTACTTCCAGCCCTACAAAAGCCTGGCTGCGTTGACTAAAGCCGATTTTCTTTCGTCAGCCGATAAAATCACCCCGGTGTTTGTACGCTTTTCCACCGTGCAGGGCGGCGCGGGGTCGGCGGACACCGTCCGCGATATTCGCGGCTTCGCTACCAAGTTTTACACTGACGAAGGGATTTTTGACCTGGTGGGCAACAACACACCGGTCTTCTTCATCCAGGACGCGATGAAGTTCCCCGACTTTGTCCACGCCGTGAAGCCTGAACCCCACTGGGCCATCCCACAGGGGCAGAGCGCCCACGATACTTTCTGGGACTATGTTTCCCTGCAGCCGGAAACGCTGCACAACGTGATGTGGGCGATGTCGGATCGCGGCATCCCGCGCAGCTATCGCACCATGGAAGGCTTCGGGATCCATACCTTCCGTCTGATTAATGCCGAGGGCAAAGCCACCTTCGTTCGCTTTCACTGGAAACCGGTCGCCGGCAAGGCGTCGCTGGTGTGGGATGAAGCGCAGAAGCTGACCGGCCGCGACCCCGATTTTCATCGCCGCGATCTATGGGAGGCCATCGAAGCCGGGGACTACCCGGAATTTGAGCTTGGCCTGCAATTGATCCCCGAAGAGAATGAATTTGCTTTTGACTTCGACCTGCTCGATCCCACCAAGCTGATCCCCGAGGCGCTGGTGCCGGTGCAGCGGGTTGGCAGAATGGTCCTCAACCGCAACCCGGATAACTTCTTTGCCGAAAATGAACAGGCGGCCTTCCATCCCGGACATATCGTCCCGGGCATTGATTTCAGCAACGATCCGCTGCTGCAGGGGCGTCTCTTCTCTTACACCGATACGCAAATTAGCCGCCTGGGTGGGCCGAACTTCCATGAAATCCCCATCAACCGTCCGACCTGCCCGTATCATAATTTCCAGCGTGACGGGATGCACCGGATGGACATTGACACCAATCCGGCCAACTACGAGCCCAACTCGATTAACGACAACTGGCCGCGCGAGACGCCGCCTGCCGCCAAACGCGGTGGCTTTGAGTCCCTCGCCGAGCGCGTCGACGGCGAAAAAATCCGCCAGCGCAGCCCTTCGTTCGGCGAATATTACGCCCAGCCGCGTCTGTTCTGGCTGAGCCAGACGCCGATTGAACAGCAGCATATTATCGATGGTTTCAGCTTCGAACTCAGCAAAGTGGTCCGCACCTGGATCCGCGAGCGGGTGGTCGATCATCTGGCCCACATTGATACTAAGCTTGCGGAAGCGGTTGGGGCGAACTTAGGCATCGAACTGAGCGACGATCAGCGCAACATTACCCTGCCCGCCCCGGTCAATGGCGTGGAGAAAGACCCCAGCCTCAGCCTCTACGCCGACGCCGAAGGCGATGTGAAAGGTCGCGTGGTGGCAGTCCTGCTCAACGAACGCACCTCAGCGCAGGATCTGGTTCAGCTCCTGCAGGCGCTGCAGGCCCAGGGCGTGCACAGCAAGCTGCTCTACTCGCGAATGGGCGAAGTCATTGCCGACGATGGTTCTCCGCTGCCGATCGCCGGCACCTTCGCCGGCTCCCCGTCGCTGACGGTGGATGCGGTGGTGGTGCCCGGCGGCGACCTCAGCGCCCTGAGTCAGAGCGGTGACGCGCGCTATTACCTGCTGGAAGCCTATAAACATCTGAAGCCGATCCTGCTGGCAGGGGATGCGCGGCAGCTGACGTCCGTTCTGCATGTTCCGACCCAGGGTGAAGAGGGGGTCATCGTCACCGATGCGCTCGACACGCCAGCGGCGGACAAACTGCTCGCCCTGATGACGGCCCACCGCGTGTGGTCGAGAAGCCCGAAAATCGCCGCTATTCCGGCGTAGTAAAAAGCCCGGCACGCTGTGCCGGGCTTGATTCACTTTCCCTTTCCCCCGTCGGGCTTACACGTCGCGGTAGGTTCCCAGACGATAACCCCGCTCGGCCACCGCCGCTTTCAGCGAGGCAGATGTCAGCACATCAAGCTCATCCAGTCGCGGATAGCAGTAGGCGCTGCCCATAATGATCCGATCGACATAAGCCGGATGACACATCACCTCCAGGGAGCGCTCCCCGCGGGCGATGGAGGCATCCAGCGTCTGCAGAAACAGTTCCTCAGAGACCGCTTCGCCGTAAAACTCGCTGCTGAAGCCGGCGCTGCTGCGCGCCGCCTGCTGGTCGAGCCCACTCTGCGCCGCCACCTGGCGGTCAATGCGTAACGCAATGCCCTTCTCGCGGGCAAAGGCCGCGACGATGGGATAAATCTGGGCGAACATATGCACATGGTGATGGCTGTCGATATGCGTCGGCTCATGGCCGAAGAGTTCGACAAAACGACGGTACTGACACGCCAGCTCGTGGGCGATCTCTTCCAGCGGCAGGCTATCTTCTTCCGCCTGCTGCCAGATCCATTTGCCCAGCCGGCCATCGCGGGTTAATCCCGGCATGGCCGACAGCGGCTCGCCCAGCGTCAGCACAAAGTGCATACCGACCGCCAGCTCCGGAGTACTGCGGCTCAGCTGGGCGGCGTGGTCAATGGCCGCGCCGTTGACCAGCGCGGTGGTCGATGTCACCACGCCGTTGCGACAGGCCTCGATAATGCCGTAGTTCTGCCCTTTACTGAGGCCGAAGTCGTCGGCATTGACGATCAATACGCGTTCCATTTGCTACTCCCGTTACGATTTTAGTTTTTCGATCGTCGCCGCAAAGTTCGGCAGCCATTTTTCATGCGCCAGAATCATCTCCCGCGCCAGCTGTTCGGCGTCACGATCGGAATGGATCAGCGGGCTTAAGTTCAGCGCCAACAGGACATCGTTCAGCTCACCGCTGATCGCCGCCTGGCTGGCCGCCACTTCGAACCCCTTGATGGTGTAGATAAGCCCTAACACCTTCTCATCGAAATGAGTAATGCGCGGCGTCGGCTTCGCGCCGTCGCGGCCTAAGGTGCAGCTCATCTCTACCGCCCAGTCCGCCGGGATATTATCGACATGACCATGATGCGGGATATTCACATAGTGCTCAGTCTGCTTGTCGTTATAGATGGCATTGATTACTTCGCAAGCGGCATCAGAGTAATAGGCCCCGCCGCGCTGCTCCAGCTCCTTCGGCTTAACGTTAAGATCCGGGTTTTTATACAGCTCGAACAGCTGTTTCTCCACCTTCTGCACCACCTGGGCGCGCGCACCGCCTTTGTAGTACTCGCCCATCTCAATCGCCAGCATCTCTTTTGGCTTAAAGTAGTAGAGCAGGTAAGAGCATGGGATCAGGCGCAGGGAGCGGATCAGCCCTTCGCTAAACGGCAGGTCGAAGATGTTTTTCACCGAGTTCGCGGTCAGACGGCCGGAGGCCACGCCGTCCAGCAGCTCATCGAAGCGCGAGACACCGTTAACCAGCACGTCGCGGACGAACACCAGGTGGTTCAGACCAAACAGGTCGATATTCAGCTCATCGCTCGGGCTCAGCTGCAGCACGTCGGTGATGAACATCTTCATGCCGATAGGAATGTTGCACACGCCGATAAAGCGTTTGAAATTGGTGTGGCGATAGACCGCCTCGGTGACCATGCCCGCCGGGTTGGTGAAGTTGATGATCCATGCGTCGGGGCAAATTTCCTGCACATCTTTCACGATATCGAAAATCACCGGGATGGTGCGCAGTCCTTTAAACAACCCGCCCGCCCCGTTGGTCTCCTGGCCCAGGTAGCCGTGACTCAGCGGGATGCGCTCATCTTTTTCACGCGCCTTCAGCTGGCCCACGCGCAGCTGGGTGGTGACGAAATCTGCGCCCTGCAGCGCTGCGCGGCGATCCAGCGTTTTATAGACTTTCATCGGCACGCCGGCTTTTTCCACCATCCGCTCGCACAGCGCGTGGATAATATCGAGCTTCTCCTGTCCCTCTTCGACGTCTACCAACCACAGTTCGCTTACCGGCAGTTCATGATAACGTTTCAGAAATCCTTCCAGTAATTCCGGGGTATAGCTGCTGCCGCCGCCAATAGTGACTACTTTTAATTTCTGGCTCATCTTTTTCTCCCTTAGGCGCTGCGCCTGGACGCAGGCCGCTCTCCGCAACAATGCGGACAGTTAACTTGAATGATTTTCGGTATAAACCTGGCGGCGAACGCCGCGCGGGTTTAATTAATACTGGTCAAATGTTTGCGATAACTGCTCGGCGTAAACGACGTCAGTTTTTTAAAGGTTTTAATAAACAGGCTCGGGCTGCTGTACCCTGATTCATACGCAATATCCGTCACCGAATAATTGGTAATTTCCAGCTGTTTTTTGGCAAAGTTGATACGGATATCATTAATTATCTGCATCGGCGTTTTACCATAATAGCGCTGGGTCGCCCGGGTTAAATATTCCTGCGTTTTTCCGGATAAGCGAACCATATTTTCGAGAGCGCCTTCACCGAATTTCAGCTTATCATGCATGGCTTCCACGGTATTTTTTAACCATTGCGGCGTCACGTCGGCAACCGGCTCTTCACGATAGTGACGTAAACGGTTAATGACATAAAAGGAGACCAGCTCGATAAATTCGTCAAATTCCGTTTCGCGAAAATTGAGTGAGGCGATGACCGACTCAACGTAGCCGAGAAAAGCGCTCTGCACGGCGTAGACTTGCGAAGCCACCAGACCAAACGGCAGCAGCGGCAGGTAGTGTTTCTCAAAGAAGCGTCTGCTGATGCCGACGTTAAGGATGCGCGTCGCCCCGAACTCGTAAAAGCTCTGGTGGTGCGAGCCCATCGGGATAAAGACGAAATCCCCGCGCTCCAGCAGCACCCGTTTGCCATTGATCTCCTGGTAATAGCGCCCGGTTAACACCACGGTAAATTCGTAGTAATCATGCTGGTGAAGCCCGCTCACGCTTTCCGTTTTGTTATAGATGACCACATGAAAGTTCTTCCCGTTGAACAGCTGTTGTTCTCTGGCGGTACTGATCTCGGTGGTCATCATTCTGGGCTGCCTCATCGTCGCGATGGCCTATTGTACCTTCTCGTGCAGCTCAATCAATTCGGCCACCAGCTCACGAGCCAGCATGGAGGTCATCAGATGGTCCTGGGCATGCACCAGCACCAGGCTGACCTTCATTTTCCCTTCGCCCTCGTCGCTTTCGATAAGCTGGGTCTGCACGCGATGCGCCTCGCTCAGCGCCTGGCGCGACTGCTCCATCATCGCTTTCGCTGCGGCAAAGTCGCCCTGCTTCGCCTGCTTCAGCGCGCCATAGGCCAGGCTACGGGCTTGTCCGGAGTTGATAATCAGCCCCATCACTACCTCTTCGAGGTCATTTTCCGGGGTCTCTACCGCGTCGATGTTGTCCAGATCAAACATAATATTTCCCTCATTTATCAGGCGGTACGGGACGCTGCCCGTACCGCGCGGTATCAGAATTTCAGTGCGTTAGCGATGTCTTCTTCGCTCTCTTCCTGCTCGATAACGGTCTGCGCTTTATTCGACAGCACCACAAACGGCAGGTAGACCAGGGTAGCGACGCCAAGGTTGAACAGGGCCACCAGCAGGGCGGCAACGCTGCCGTTACTGTTAAAGAACGCTCCCAAACCGGTCGGCATAGTCCACGGCGCCAGGTTGGTCACCGGTGGGATAATCCCCAGGCTGTAGGCCGCCAGCGTAATGGCCGCCAGAATCGGCTGAACCAGCACGAACGGGATGAACATCACCGGGTTCATGATGATCGGCAGACCAAACAGAATCGGTTCGTTAATCTGGAAGATGCCTGACGGCAGCGCCAGCTTGGCAACCTGACGATGGTCAGCGCGGCGAGAAGCGATAAAGATGGCGATAATCAGACCCAGCGTCGCCCCGGAGCCACCCAGCAGGATGTAGGAGTCGAGCATCGGTTTAGCCCAGAAGTGGAACTGTTTGCCCGCTTCGATGGCCGCATCAACAGAGCCGTACTGGTTGTACAGCGCGATGTTTTCCAGCGCCCACGGCGTCATGATGCCGTTATCCAGGGCGGTAAGCGCCAGAGAACCGTGCACACCGAAGAACCACAGCAGAGAGTTAAAGATAACGTATGCCCAGCCAACCACGCTGCCCATCGCCGCCAGCGGCGTCGAGATAGAGTCCATGATGATCTGGTGGAAGTTGCTGCCATAGCTCGCCAGGGCCCACGAGATAATGCCGAAGATGGAGAGGATCAAGAAGCCCGGGATCAGCGCTGAGAAAGAGCGTGATACCGACCCCGGCACGCTGTCCGGCAGTCTAATCACCCAGTTGCGACGGATCACGAAGGTGAACAGTTCCGCAACGACCAGACCGATAATCATCCCGGAGATGATGTTCTGCCCGCCCAACCAGTTGGCGCCCACCGCATAGGCTTCGCCCACGCTATACGGGGTCACGGTCATGAAGGCCGCCACCGCCAGCAGGCCAGCTGCCATCGGGTCAACTTTGCGCTCTTCCGCCAGCGCGGAGCCGATAAAGAACGGCGCCATTAGCGACATAATCCCGAGGGTGCCGTTATAGACGTTTCCGCCGATAGCCTTAAAGCCGTTTAAGGTTTCAATGGTGGAGGCATCCAGGCGAATGCCCATGGAATAAAAGAAAGAGCCTTCGCCGAAGCTCAGAAAAACGTTGTTAATTAACACAAACATGGCCCCGGCGAGGGTCAACGGCATTAATTTAATAAATCCATTTTTTATTGCATTAATATGCGGCTGCTTTCCTATTTTCACTGCAAAAGGAAGGAGTACCTTTTCAAGCGAATCGATCACTTTACTCATAGTCAATACCCTTAAAAGCCGCAATAAACTATTACGGCGATGATGTATGAAATTACTCTTTGACGGGAAAATAAACTCATTATTTTTTGACGTCCGGCAACAGTCAGCCGCCAGGCGTCAAAATACATCGAGTTTTAAAAGTTAAAATTATTGTGCTGCAGCTTTCTTAATAGCCGCGACGGCGGCTTTCAATACCCCTAAACCATCAACTTTGCCATAGAGAAGGGAGTCGATAACTTCAACCGGTTTATTCGGCAGCAGGCGCTGAATTTCCGGTAACATATACGCAATTTGTGGCCCTAATAATACTACGTCGGCTTCCGGCCCTTTTTCGCCCGCGAGGGTTTCGGGATAGGCTTCAATAATGACCGGGACTTCATATTTTTCCGCCTGCGCCCGCATTTTGGAGACCAGCAGTGACGTGGACATGCCTGCCGAGCAGAAGAGATAAATGTGTTTCTTTTCCATGAACGCTTCCTCAATGTGTGAGACCAGGGCCTTCAGTAACCGCTGAGAGCCGGTAAGACTGGTAACATCCGGTTAATTCTGTTTATGAGTTGAGTATACGGCAAGCTGAGCCGCCAGGATAATTCGCTGTTGAACAGAATTGTCTCTCATTGACCTCCGGTTTTGACTACCCTCACATTTTCATCCAAATAATTCGCGCAATTAAATAAGCATCATGACTCACAAAAAAGCCCGACCAGTGGTCGGGCTTACGTAGAAGTCAGTAAACAGTAGGAAGCTTACCTGGCGTTGCGCGGGTCGGTATCATACTCGGCGCAGGTCTGGTAGCCGGAGTTCATGACGTGACCCGTTTCGTCGAGGGCCACAAAGTAGGTTTCAACTTTACCATCTCGTTGACCGAGGATATAGGTCTGGCAGGTGCCGCGGGCATGGACCATGGTGACTTCCGTTGAAGGTTTGCCGGCGATCTGCATCACCTGCTGACGCGACATCCCTTTCTTCACATCTTTCACCACCGGCTGGGTAAACTGGTCTTTGGTACGATCGTAAGCGGTACAGCCCGCCAGTAAGGTTAACGCGACGGTGACGCCCAGTATTCCTGCTAAGCTTTTGTTCATTTTGGTTCCTCTTTTCTACTGTGTAACGATAAGCCTGGAATAAATAGTGTTATTTTTCAAGCCGAACAGCGAAATCATGTCAGGTTATGTTATTGCGTAAACAGGATTGTTCTGCCGACGTCGGATGGCGGCGCAATGCGCGGTACAGCATCTATAATGAAAACCTATGTCATTGATTGCCTTCTTTTCCGGCAGTCAAAACCCCGGTCCTTGTCGTTTCAGCGGCAAAGAGGTAGCTTTAAGCCAACAGCTTGCCAAACAGATTCACTTTCGGAGGGCGCGATGACGCTACAACAAGAGATTATTCAGGCGCTGGGCGCAAAGCCGCAGATTGATGTCGCAGGCGAGATCCGCCGCAGCGTCGATTTCCTGAAGTCATACCTGCAGACCTACCCGTTTATTAAATCGCTGGTGCTGGGTATCAGCGGCGGTCAGGACTCCACCCTGACGGGAAAACTGTGCCAGATAGCGATTAACGAACTGCGTGCCGAAACCGGCGACAGTAGCCTGCAGTTTATCGCCGTCCGTTTACCCTATGGCGTGCAGGCTGATGAGCAGGACTGCCAGGACGCCATCGCATTTATCCAGCCTGACCGGGTGTTGACAGTCAATATTAAAGCTGCGGTGCTGGCCAGCGAACAGGCGCTGCGCGAAGCAGGCATCGAACTAAGCGACTTCGTTCGCGGAAATGAAAAAGCCCGTGAGCGAATGAAGGCCCAGTACAGCATCGCCGGAATGACCAAAGGAGTTGTGGTCGGTACCGACCATGCGGCGGAAGCGATTACCGGCTTTTTCACCAAATATGGCGACGGCGGCACCGACATCAACCCAATTTTCCGCCTGAACAAACGTCAGGGCAAACAGCTGCTGGCCCATCTCGGCTGCCCGGAACATCTGTATAAGAAGCTGCCCACCGCCGACCTGGAAGACGATCGCCCCTCCCTGCCGGATGAAGTGGCCCTGGGTGTCACCTACGAGAACATCGACGATTATCTGGAAGGCAAAACGCTGGACCCGAGCATCGCCAAAACGATCGAGGGCTGGTATCTGAAAACCGAACACAAGCGTCGGCCGCCGATCACCGTCTTTGACGATTTCTGGAAAAAATAGTCTCTCCCCCCGCCCCGGCCTGCGCCGGGGTTATTTTTTGCCCTTTTCGCCGCAAAAATGGCCTGCTATACTGGATGGATAGACAGTATCAGGAGTTATTGTGGCCAGAAAGCAATCAGCCCCGCGTCTCGAGTTTGAGGCGGCGGCGATCTATGAATATCCCGAACATCTTCGCCCGTGGCTGGAGGCGCTGCCGAAGCTGCCGGGCGTCTATCAGTTTCACGGCGACAGCGACACGATGCCGCTCTATATCGGTAAGAGCGTCAACCTCCGCAGCCGGGTGTTATCCCACCTGCGCACCCCTGAAGAGGCCGCGATGCTGCGTCAGTCGCGGCGTATCACCTGGCAGCGTACCGCTGGCGAGCTGGGAGCGCTGCTGCTGGAGGCGCGGTTGATTAAAGAGCAGCAGCCGCTGTTTAACAAGCGGCTACGGCGTAACAAGCAGCTCTGCGCCTGGCTACTTGCGGACGACCGGCCGCAGATTGTCTATGCCCGTGAGGTTGATTTCTCGCACCAGCAGCATCTCTATGGCCTGTTCGCCAACCGGCGGGCGGCGCTGCAGATGCTGCAGAGCCTCGCTGACGAACAGCGCCTCTGTTATGGCCTGCTTGGTCTGGAACCGCTTAGCCGCGGCCGCGCCTGCTTTCGCTCCGCGCTGGACCGCTGCGCCGGGGCCTGCTGTGGAAAGGAGAGCGTGGAGGCGCACAGAGAGCGCCTGCTGGCGCAGATGAGCAGACTGCAGCTGGTGTGCTGGCCGTGGGCGGGGCCCGTGGCGCTGGAGGAGCGCGGCCCGGACATGACGCAGTATCACGTCATTCATAACTGGCTGTGGCTGGGCGCCGTTGAATCGCTCGACCAGGCGGCGGAGTTGACCCGTCTGCCCGCCGGATTTGACCAGGATGGTTACAAGATCCTCTGTAAGCCTTTGCTCAGCGGAGACTATCCGCTGCATCCGCTTGGCTGAGAAGCCACCAATAAAAAACCGCCGGCCCTGCCCAACGCCTGATGGCATTATTGGGCAAGACCGGCGGTCTTGATTCAGTGCGCTACATTATTCAGCAGGTGCAGGCATTTTACCTGCCGGCGCGTTGCGTTCTGTCAGATGCTTCTCAAAATTAGCATTGAACTGTTTTTTCTGCTCTGGGGTCAGAATGTTGTAGATCTTGTTCTGCGTTTCCAGGCGGGACAGCGCCATCGCTTTATGCTGCGCTTCCATCTTATCGATCTGCGCTTCCGCCTTCGCCTTATCGAAGGTGTCGCTGGCGATCAGATCGTGCATCGCGCGGCGTTCTTCAAGGGACGGACGTTTCATATTTTCGCGCTGGCTCTTCATGATGTCGCGGATCTGCTGCTTCTGCGCATCGGTCAGGTTCAGGCCTTTAAACATCATGTCATGCTGACCCGGGCCGCCTTTATGATGCATCATCATCGGCTTGCTGTCGCTCGGCGCGGTGGTGGTATCGGCGGCGTGTGCCAGGTTAGCCGCGCCCAGAGCCAGAGTAGAGGCAACAAACAGTGCAGTGAGTTTCTTCATCATTCAATCCTTACTTTACGTTATTCTTACGGCGCGTTGCCGTGTTGACGAGATTAACTTTACGACGTTAATCGTCAATTAGTCAGAGCAAGAGTAAAACAATGAAAGTGTAAAAAACAGTTTCTCGCCAATTATGGAGAAAATAAGGAATTTAGCCGAAGAATTGCAATAAAAAATAAATAACTTACTGTTTTGCATAGAAATTATGGAGAGTATAAAGGAGGGGAGATTAAAAACAAAGCATTTTACCAGGAATAATCTGCAAATTTACAGTGGAGCACGAAAAAATAAGATGGCGAAAAAAGACGCGCGCAATAAAGCAGGCCGCCCGGCGGACGGCTTGCCCTCAGGATAATTTCTCCAGCATCAGGCCGGCGCGCAGTCCTTTCGCCACCGTCGGGTTAGGAAACAGAACATACTCCGTCTCAGGCCCCACCACATACCGCGTCTCGCCCTCCTCCGCCAGCAGCGTGCCGGGTTCGAAGGGGGTGAAGTTCAGCGTCTGATCCGCCATATGCAAGCGGAAATCATCACTATGGCGGGTTAGCTGCTGTACCACCCGGTAGCGCAGCGGCGCCGGGGCGTCGGCAATGGCCAGATCCCCCACCAGCAGCCGGGAGAGCGCCCGCTGGACGGCGGCAAACTGCGTCAGATCGTTTTCCCCCAACGGCAGCGCTTTGCCCAGCTCAAGGGTGCAGGCCAGCGCCGCGAACCGTTCGCAGCTGAAGTGGGTGAAGGTCCCGCCGGGCTGGCGATGAAACACCAGCGCCTCCAGCCCGGCGCCGCCCAGCCAGTGAAGAAAATCCTCCTCCCACGGCGTATCGCGGGCCGGGAGCACGCCGAAGCGCGGATGTAGCGACCCGCGGATCGCGGTATGCAGATCGAGGTGCCAGCGCGGGCCATCGTGGTCGCGATAAAAGCGGGCTACCGCCTGCTCCAGCCGCTGCGCCCGCTGCGTCTCCTCACTGAGCGGAAACTGCCGCCAGCGCTCGCCAAACATGCGGTTCATATCGCTGTGCAGATAGCGCTTATTCGCCCGCAGCGCTGGTGGGTTGCCGACGATCACCAGCAGCCGCCAGCGCAGCGGGAGCGCCTCCCGGACCAGTCGCTGCACCAGCTGGTCGACTATCTCCACCGGCGCCGTTTCGTTGCCATGAATGGCGCAGGAAAGTACCAGCCCGCGCTCGCAGCGCGCATGCGGCGTCAGCTCAAGGATCCCTTCCCCGAGCCAGTGCCAGCGGAAATGGGCCGTCTCGCCGTGAAAGTGATGGGGCAATCGCCCCGCCAGGGTTAATGCCAGAAAATGTTCCACCGCGCCCCCTTATTGCTGAAATGGATAAACCGAACCGAGCTGCAGGATCTGGGTCAACCGATCCAGCGCGTCGCGCCCTTCCCGAAGCAGCTGCGGGTCGGCGAGGTCGGCCTGGGTGAGACGATCGCGATAGTAGCGATCCACCCAGTCATTGAGGGTGGCAAACAGCGTATCGTTCATCAGGACGTGCGGATTGACCGCCTGATACTCCTCGGCCGTCAACACCACCCGCAGGCGCAGGCACGCCGGACCGCCGCCGTTGGCCATGCTCTCGCGCAGATCGAACACCCGCAGGTCGGCGATAGGGTTATCCCCGGCCAGCAGCTCATTGAGGTATTCCCAGACGCCGGCATGCTCCTGCGCTTCCTGAGGCAGGATAAGCGCCATGCTGCCATCCGCCCGGCTCACCAGCTGGCTGTTGAACAGATAGGTGGCAACCGCCTCTGCCACCGAGACCCGGCTGGCGGGTACCACCAGCGGCGTAAAACCCGGCACCCGCTGCGCCAGCTGCTGGAGAAGCGCGGTCTGGTCGGCAAAGGCCTGCTCATGGCAGAACAGGACCTGACGGTTGCTCACCGCGATGACGTCGTTATGAAAAACCCCCGTGTCGATCGCCGCCGGATGCTGGCGGGCGAAGATCAGCTGGCGGGGATTGACCTGATTGAGGCGCGCTACCGCCTGGCTGGCCTCAAGGGTTTGCCGCGCCGGATAGCGACGCGGCGCCTCCTCGCTCCCCCGGCGGCGGCCATAGACAAAGAGCTGGACGCCGGGAGCGCCATACTCGCCGCCGAGACGATTATGGTTCGCCGCCCCTTCGTCGCCAAACCAGGCCGAGGCGGGCAGCGCCGAGTGGATAGCAAATCGCGTGCGGTCGGGGAAAATCGCCTGCAGCAGCGCCTCTGTAGTCGGTGCTTCGCTGGCGCGGTGGAATTTATCCTGCAGATTCGCCACCGTCAGGTGCACCAGGCCATCCAGCGAATCGGCGGAGGGACACACCGTCGCCGCGTTCGCCACCCACATCGCCGAGGCCGAACTCACCGCCGACAGCAGATCCGGCTCCTGCTGCGCCACCCGGGCCACCACCTGCTCATCGCTGCCGCTAAAGCCCAGCTGGCGCAGAAGCGGCACGTTGGGACGCTCCTGCGGCGGGATCACCGCCTGCGGGTAGCCAGCGTCGGCGAGGGCTTTCATTTTTTTCAGCCCCTGCTTTGCCGCCAGCTGCGGATTAGACACCCGATAGCGATGCCGGGTGGAAGCCTCATTGCCAAAGGAGAGCCCGGCGTAGTGATGGGTCAGCCCGGGCAGACCGTCAAAGTTGACTTCGCGGGCGGTCATGACGCCTCCCCGGCCAGAAAGTCGAGACCCGGGCTCAGGCTGGCGGGCAGCGTCAGGGTCGGCGATTCAAGGCTGGCCATCGGCCAGGCGCAATAATCGGCGGCATACCAGGCCCCCGGACGATGGTTACCGGACGCCCCGGTGCCGCCGAACGGCGCGGTACTCGCCGCCCCGGTCAGCGGTTTGTTCCAGTTAACTATCCCTGCCCGCGCCTCAAGCAGCAGTCGATCGAACTTCTCCCGTTCCGGGGAGATTAACCCACAGGAGAGGCCGAAGCGGGTAGCGTTGGCTAAGGCAATCGCCTCCTCGAAAGTGTCGTAGCGCCAGACCCCAAGCAGCGGGCCAAACACCTCTTCATCTTCGACATTGGCCACGTCGCTCATGTCGACAATCCCCGGCGTTAGCAGCGACGTCCCGGCCTGCAATAACCGCGGCTCCAGCAGGGTGACCGCGCCAGCGGCGACCCGCTGCAGCCAGGCCTGATGCACTTTCTGCGCGGCTTGTTCAGAGATAAGCCCGCCGAGAAACGGCTGCGGCTCGGCGTCCCACGCCGCCGGGATCAGCCGTTGGCTCACCGTCACCAGCCGGGAGAGGAAGGCATCGCCCGCCTCTCCGCGTCGGACCAGCAGACGCCGGGCGCAGGTGCAGCGCTGGCCAGCGGTAATAAAGGCGGACTGGATGGTCAGATGCACCGCGGCATCCACGTCCCGCGGATCGTCGACGATCAGCGGGTTATTGCCGCCCATCTCCAGCGCGAGGATCTTCTGCGGCTGCCCGGCCAGCTGGCGATGCAGATGAAAACCGGTGGTTGAGCTGCCGGTAAACAGCAGTCCGTCGATATCCGCCTGGCCGCTGAGCGCCTCGCCGGTTTCCCGACCGCCCTGCACCAGGTTGAGCACCCCGGCGGGCAGGCCGGCCTGCTGCCATAGTTTCACCACTGCTTCGCCGCTGCGCGGGGTGAGTTCGCTGGGTTTAAAGACCACGGTATTGCCCGCCAGCAGCGCCGGCACGATGTGCCCGTTCGGCAAATGGCCGGGAAAGTTATAGGGGCCAAACACCGCCAGTACGCCGTGCGGCCGGTGACGCAGCGTGGCGGCGCCGTCGGGCAGGTCGCTGTGCTGTTCGCCGGTGCGGACGTGGTAGGCCTTCACCGAGATCGCCACCTTGTTGATCATCGCCGTCACTTCCCCGGCCGCCTCCCAGCGCGGCTTTCCGGTCTCGGCGCCGATAACCGCCGTCAGCTCCGCCTTACTGGCTTCCAGCAGAGCGGCAAACTTTTCAACGATCGCCTGACGGGCGGCAAACGGCAGCCGCGCCCAGGACGGGAACGCCTGGCGGGCAGCCGCCACCGCCTCGGCAACCTGCCCGGTATCCGCCGCCTCGCCCTGCCAGACAACCTTCAGGTTAACCGGATCCTGTTTACTGAAACCTGGCCCACGGCCGGGCCGCCACTCGCCGTTAATCCACAGACTCATGCAGTTTTCTCCTCAGGGATCAGGCGCACCATGCGCACCTGGTCGCCGGCATGACACTTCAGCATATCCAGTTCGCGGGCGCTGAGGGTCAGGGTGTCGCCATCCGGATCGGCATGCACCAGCAGAGCGCGGAACTGGTGATACTGTTCATTCGCCACCAGGCACAGCGGCCAGTCACCGGGCGGGGTTTCGCCGGCCTCGGTGGTCACCAGACGGCTTTTGCGGATCGCCCGCACCCGGTCGATGTCGCACTCCAGAGTCGGGCCGCCGTCGAAAATATCGATGTAGTTCAGGTAGCGGAACCCCTCTTTCTCCAGCACCGTCCGGGCCGGGGCGGTCTGCGGATGAACCTTGCCGATCACCGCCTGTGCCTCAGGGGAAAGGAAATCGATATACAGCGGATGCTTGGGCATCAGGGCGGCAATGAAAGCCTTCTGTCCGGTGCCGCACAGGTAGTCGGCACGGGAAAACTCCATGGCGAAAAAGCGTTTGCCCAGGCTCTCCCAGAACGGCGAGTAGCCCTGCTCGTCAATCACCCCGCGCATCTCGGCGACCACCTTCTCATTGAAGCGCTCGCGAAAGGCGGCCATAAATAAGAAGCGTGATTTCGACAGCAGATAGCCATTGCCCTCTTTGCGCCACTGCGGGTCGAGGAACAGGGTACACAGCTCGCTGCTGCCGGTATGATCGTTGCTGAGAAACAGCGTCGGCAGCGCCTGATAGACGTTGAGCTCCTTCGAGGCATGGACCTGGGTGCCGACCCGGTAGTTATACCAGGGATCGTTGAGCCCCACCGCCACCTCGATCGCGCAGATGCCCACCACCGCGCCGCTTTCGCTCTCCTCCAGCACAAAGACATAGCCCTGCTCGCTTTTCGGTAGCTCGCCGCGCCAGGTCTGCTGCGAGCGGGCGATCCGCGCCGCGAGGGTCGCTTCATCCACCGGCAGCGAGGTCAACCCGCCGCCGGTCTCCGCTGCCAGCTTCAGCAGCCCGGGCAAATCGCCCGGCTCCACCGGTCGAATAACCATCATGATGAGACTCCTGCCACGAAACGCGCGCAGGCCCGCTCGACGCGATCCAGCCCGCTGTTCACCTCTTCTTCACTAACGTTCAGCGCCGGCGCGAAACGCACCACGTTGGCGCCGGCGATCAGAATCATCACCCCCTCTTCCGCCGCCAGGTTACTGAGGGTTTTCGCCTTCCCGGCCCAGGCGTCGTTTAGCACGCAGCCGAGCAGCAGTCCCAGGCCGCGGATCTCCTTGAACAGGCCATAGCGGGCGTTAATTGCCTGCAGGCGTTCACAAAACCACTGATGGCGCTGTCTGACGCCGGAGAGCACTTCCGGGGTGTTGACGATCGACAGCAGTTCGCCGGCCACCGCCCCGGCCAGCGGGTTACCGCCGTAGGTGGTGCCGTGGGTGCCGACGGTCATCACGCTGGCGCAGGCCTCTGTCGCCAGCAGCGCGCCAATAGGGAAACCACCGCCCAGCGCTTTGGCGGTGGTCAGCACATCGGGCGTCACGCCGTAGTGCATATAGGCATACAGCTCGCCGGTGCGCCCGACCCCGGTCTGCACTTCATCGAAAATCAGCAGGGCGTTGTGCTGGTCGCAAAGCTGACGCAGGCCGCGTAAAAACTCGACGCTGGCCGGCACCACGCCCCCTTCGCCCTGCACCGGCTCGACGATCACCGCGCAGGTCTGGTCATTGATTAAGGCCTTTGCCGACTCGAGATCGTTAAATACGGCATGCTGGATCTGCGGCGGCAGCGGGGCGAAATCCCGGGAATAGGCCGGCTGACCGCCCGCCGAGACGGTGAACAGCGTCCGCCCGTGGAAAGCGTTCTGAAAGGCGACGATGCCACTTTTCTCGCTCCCAAAGCGATCGTGGGCATATTTACGCGCCAGCTTGAGCGCTGCCTCATTGGCCTCGGCGCCGGAGTTACAGAAGAAGACCCGGTCGGCGAAGGTAGCATCGATAAGCATTTTGGCCAGACGCAGGATCGGCTCATTGGTGTAGCCGTTGCCGGTATGCCAGAACTTGCCGGCCTGGTCGGTCAGGGCTTGCACCAGACGCGGATGGGCATGCCCCAGCGCGTTCACGGCGATGCCGCCGGCAAAATCGATATACTCTTTGCCCTGCTGATCCCACAGCCGTGACCCGGCGCCCCGCACCGGAATAAACGCCGCTGGCGCGTAGACCGGCATCATCCATTCATCAAAGTGGTTACGCGTAATTGACTGAGACATATCGACCTCTTCCGGTAAATTAAAAGTAGCAATAATGTTAATAAATATGAGTTATTACGCTGTAAATGTAGATTGCACGGTTCGTGCCAGCCAGCGATAAAAATGCATAAACCGGATGAGATAACGCAGAATCAATGAGTTACAGCCGAACGCTATTCAGATAAAATGCATATTTAGTGAATAAGTATCCGACAAAGGGGGATAAACAGTGATTAAAGAAGATAAATTATGCAACGGTAAGATATAATTCTGTAATTGTGATCCTCTGCGAAATTTATCGTAGCTATTTGCCCTTTTTTGGCGCGGCATGCCCGCAAAAGGGGCACCCACGGCACGCTCATGCGCAGCGATTGGCAGAATGACGCATCCGGTGGCAGCCAGCCTGGCGAATTTCTGCTACCATCCCTGCACTATTCACCTTGCACAGTGGCAGCGACTATGAAATTCGTCTCTTTTAATATCAACGGCCTGCGTGCCCGCCCGCACCAACTGGCCGCCATCGTCGAAAAACACCAGCCGGACGTGATTGGCCTGCAGGAAACCAAAGTTCACGACGACATGTTCCCTCTCGAAGAGGTCGCCAGGCTCGGCTATAACGTCTTTTATCACGGGCAGAAAGGCCATTATGGCGTCGCGCTGCTGACCAAAGAGACGCCGATTGCCGTCCGCCGCGGTTTCCCGAACGATGGCGAAGAGGCTCAGCGCCGCATCATTATGGCGGAGATCCCGTCGCCCTTCGGCAACGTCACAGTGATTAACGGCTATTTCCCGCAGGGTGAAAGCCGCGATCATGAGACCAAATTCCCGGCCAAAGCGGCGTTCTATCAGAATCTGCAGAACTATCTGGAGACCGAGCTCAACAAAGAGAATCCGGTGCTGATCATGGGCGATATGAACATCAGTCCTACCGATCTGGACATCGGTATCGGTGAAGAGAACCGCAAACGCTGGCTGCGCACCGGCAAATGTTCCTTCCTGCCGGAAGAACGGGAATGGATGGACCGCCTGCTGGGCTGGGGCCTGGTGGATACCTGGCGTCAGGCTAACCCCGACAATCATGAGCATTTCTCGTGGTTTGATTACCGCTCCAAAGGCTTCGACGATAACCGTGGGCTGCGCATCGATCTGCTGCTGGCCAGCCAGCCTCTGGCGCAGCGCTGCGTGGAAACCGGGATCGATTACGAGATCCGCGGGATGGAAAAACCGTCCGACCACGCGCCGGTGTGGGCCACCTTCCGGCCATAATTCACGCCCTTCTCTCGCCTCCCGCTGTGCGGGGGGCAGAATTTCCTGAGCAAAATCAACAAAGCGACGGTAAACCATTGTGACGGTCGTCGGAACAGGATACTGTCGCGCGCACTTTTTGATGTCCACTGCGTCCAGACTGTACAGGAGCACCTCTCATGCAAAAGAAGCCGTCATCCGGCCATTGGTAAAGGGCTGGGACTTCTCGCGCTGGTGGCCACGCTGGCCGTTATCAGCCACCGCGTCGGTCTCCACGATCTGCTGACTCACCTGCATCTGCTTCAGGACACCCTCCGCCATCAGGGCGCCTGGGGATATCTGGTCTATGCTGCGCTGTTTATCATTGCCACCCTGTGTCTGATCCCCGGCAGCCTGCTGGTGATCGCCGGCGGGATGCTCTTCGGCCCGCTAACAGGCTCCTTGCTCTCGTTTGCCGCCGCCACCCTCGCCTCTTCGCTGTCGTTTTTAATCGCCCGCTGGCTTGGACGCGATCTGCTGCAGCGCTATGTCGGCCATACCACCGTCTTTCAGGCGATTGAGCGCGGTATCGCCCACAGCGGCTGCGATTTCCTGATCCTCACCCGCCTGGTGCCGCTCTTTCCCTACAATATTCAGAATTACGCCTACGGCCTGACGGCGATCCGCTTCTGGCCCTTTACCCTGATCTCGGCCGTGACCACCCTGCCGGGTCTGGTCATCTATTCGGTGATGGCCAGCGAACTGGCCCGCGAGGGGGTGACCCTCGCCTTCGCGCTCAAACTGAGCCTCGCCGGCGGGCTGCTGTTTGCCCTGGTGCAGATAGGCAAACGGTTTGCCCGCGCCCGTCGCGTGGCGGCGTGCAGTGAGGAGGTGCGCCATGACCCAACCTGATCGCCGTCACCTGCGCCGCGCCCGGCTGGCCCTTGCCGTCGTGGTCGCCGCCGCTCTGGCCGCCTGGCTGTGGTTCCCTGGCGGGCGTACCTTTCTGCAGCAGAGTCTGACGGCGTTAGCCTCCCTGGATCCGCAGCAGGTCAGAGGGTTTATCGCCGCCTGGGGGCCGCAGGCCGCGCTGGTCTCATTTGCGCTGATGATCCTCCAGGCGATCGTCGCTCCGCTGCCGGCTTTCCTGATTACCCTGGCGAACGCCGCCCTGTTCGGCGCCTTCTGGGGCGGGGCGCTGTCGTGGTTCAGCGCTATGGTCGGGGCCGGGCTCTGCTTCTGCATCGCCAGAGCGCTGGGGCGCGAAGTGGTGGAGAAACTCACCGGCCGCGCGGTGCTGCGCAGTGCCGACGGCTATTTCACCCGCTTTGGCCCGCAGACGATCCTGGTCTGCCGCCTGCTGCCGTTTGTCCCGTTTGACCCGGTCAGCTATGCCGCCGGACTAACCTCGCTGCGCTTCTGGCCCTTTATGCTGGCCACCGGCGTGGGCCAGCTCCCGGCGACTATCGTTTATTCCTGGGCCGGGAGTCTGCTCACCGGGGGCACCTTCTGGCTGGCCACCGGGCTTTCGCTGCTTTTTGCCCTGGCGGTGGTCATCTCTATCGCCAAAAATATTTACCGTGAACGTCATAAGAGATCGTCGCCATGAGCTTACCCCCGCTGGATTCTGTCCCCCTGATCCTTCGTCCGCAGGCCTGGCTGCACCGCCGGCATTACGGCCAGGTGCTGAGCCCCATTCGCTGGTGGGGTCGGATCCCGTGGCTGTTTTACCTGGTTTCGCTGTTCGTGGGCTATATTGAACGCCGCCGCTCGCCGCTGGATCCGGTGCTGCGCTCGCTGGTCAGCGCCCGCATCGCCCAGCTGTGCCACTGCGAATTCTGTATCGATATCACCAGCATGACCCTCGCGGCGCGGAGCGGGAGCCAGGACAAGCTGCTGGCGGTCGCCGACTGGCGCAGCAGTACGCTGTTCAGCGAAAAAGAGCGCCTGGCGCTGGCCTATGCCGAAGCCGCCACCCAGACGCCGCCGGCGGTGGATGATGCCCTGCGTAGCGCGATGGCCGCGCATTTTGACGCCCGGGCGCTCACCGAGCTGACCGCCCTGATCGGCCTGCAAAATTTATCAGCGCGGTTCAATGCCGCGATGGCGATCCCGGCTCAGGGGTTGTGCCAGATACCCACCTCTTCCTCGCAGAATAAGGAGTAACGATGCGCCGTTTGCGTGATTACAGCCTCTGTCTGTGCCTGCTGCTGCTCTGGCCGCTGGCGGTTAATGCCGACGACAGCTGGCGGCAGATTCAGACGGAAGCCCACGGACAGACCGTCTGGTTTAACGCCTGGGGCGGCGACCCGGCCGTCAATCGCTATCTGGCGTGGGTCAGCGAAGAGGTCAAACGCTATTACGCAATCGACCTGCGTATTGTGCCTGTCGCCGACGCCGCCGACGCAGTGAAACGCATCCAGACCGAGGCGCAGGCCGGTCGTCGCCAGGGCGGGTCAGTGGATCTGCTGTGGATCAACGGCGAAAACTTTCGCACGCTTAAGCAGGCCAACCTGCTGCTCACCGGCTGGGCCGAATCGCTGCCCAACTGGCGCTATGTCGATCTGCAAAAGCCGGTACGGGAAGATTTTTCAGTCGCCACCGAGGGCGCGGAGTCGCCGTGGGGCAGCGCCCAGCTGACGTTTATCGCCCGCCGCGGACAAACGCCGCAGCCGCCCAGCAGCCCGCAGGCCCTGCTGGCCTTCGCCAGAGCCCATCCGGGCAGCGTAACCTACCCGCGGCCGCCGGACTTCACCGGTACCGCCCTGCTGGAGCAACTGCTGATCGCGCTCACCGACCAGCCAGCCGCCCTGCGCCAGCCGCCGCAGCCAACGACCTTCGCGGCGGTCACCGCCCCGCTGTGGCGCTATCTCGATGCGCTGCACCCGGCCCTGTGGCGGGCGGGCAAGGATTTCCCGGCGTCGCCGGCGCGGATGGACGCCATGCTCAACCAGGGCACCCTCCGCCTGTCGCTGACGTTTAACCCGCTGCACGCCCGGCAGAAAGCCGCCAGCGGCGAATTACCGACGGACAGCTACAGCTTCGGCTTTACCGCGGGGACCCTCGGCAACGTCCATTTCGTTACCATCCCGGCTAACGCCCGCGCTGTCGCTGGCGCCAAAGTAGTGGCCAATTTCCTGCTCTCCCCTGAGGCGCAATTGCGCAAGGCCGATGCCGCCGTCTGGGGCGATCCGAGCGTACTGGATCCGCAGCGTCTGCCTGACGGCCAGCGCCAGGCGCTGGCGGCAGCCCTGCCGCAGGATCTGCCGCCGGTGCTTGCCGAGCCTCACGCGGCATGGGTTGACGCGCTGGAGCAGGAATGGCTGCGCCGCTACGGTACCCACTGATCCTGCTGGCCTGGGGGGCGATGGCGGCGATCTATCTGCCGCTGCTCCCCGCCGCCGGGGAACTGGTGGGCGCTGCGCGCTCCCCGGCCCACTGGCGGGCGCTGTTCGCCGACCCGCAGCTGAGCCAGGCGCTGGCCGCCACCCTCGTCTCCACGCCGTTATCCGTCGGCGGCGCGCTGCTGATCGCCCTGACCATCGTCGCCGCCCTCTGGCCTTCGGCCCGCTGGCGGCGGCTGGCTTCCCGTCTGCCGCTGCTGCTGGCGGTGCCCCATCTCGCCCTGGCGACGGCGGCGCTGCTGCTGTTCGCCGAAGGGGGCTGGCTCTGGCAGCGGCTGCCGTTTCTGACGCCGCCGGTTGACCGGTACGGCATCGGGCTTGGCCTGACGATGGCCCTGAAAGAGAGCGCCTTTGTGCTGTGGGTGATTTATGGCCTGCTGGGAGAGAAACGCCTCGCCGACCAGGCGACCGCCCTGAAGAGCCTCGGCTACGGCCGCTGGCAGTGCCTGCGTTGGCTGGTGCTGCCCGCCCTGCTGCCCGCCCTCGGCATGGTGCTGCTGGCCACCACCGCCTGGAGCCTGTCGGCGGTAGACGTCGCCCTGGTGCTGGGGCCCGGCAATCCGCCCACCCTCGCCGTGCTGGCGTGGCAATGGTTAAGCCAGGGCGATGAGCTGCAGCAGGCCAAAGGGGCGCTGGCCAGCCTGCTGCTGATGGCGATCCTCGGCGGGCTGGCGCTGGTCGCCTGGGGCGGATGGCGGCTACAGCGCCAGTACCAGCCCGATCTGCACGGTGTTCGTCACCCGCATCCTCATGCCCTGCCCGGCCGCCTGCTGGCGGCGCTGCTGCCGCTGAGCGGTCTGCTGGGCGCGCTATTGCTGGCGGGGCTGGCGCGCTCGGCGCCGCCGCAGATGGATGCTCTGGGCAACAGCCTTGGGCTGGCGCTGGCGGCCTGCGCCCTCGGCGCGGCTGTCTGCCTGCTGTGGCTGGCCTGCGGCCCGGCGCGAGGCGATGGCTGGGTCTGGCTACCGCTGGTCCTGCCGGCCCTGCCGCTGGCCGACGGGCAGTACCGGTTGGCGCTGTATGCCTGGCTTGACGGTGACTGGTGGACCGTCCTGTGGGGCCATCTGCTGTGGGTGGTGCCCTGGATGCTGTTTATTTTGCGCCCGGCCTGGCGCCAGCGCGATCCGCGGCTGACGGTTGTCGCCCGCACGCTCGGCTGGGGATCGACGCGTATTTTCTGGTTGCTGACCCTGCCTTCGCTAACTCGCCCACTGCTGACCGCCCTGGCGGTGGGCTTCTCAGTAAGCATCGCGCAGTATCTGCCAACGCTATGGCTGGGGGCTGGCCGAATTCCGACGCTCACCAGCCAGGCGGTGGCGCTCAGCAGCGGCGGCGAGGCGCAGACGCTCGCCGCTCAGGCGCTGTGGCAATTATTGCTGCCGGCGGTATGCTTTACCCTAACGGCTCTGCTGGCCTGGCTGGCAGGCCGCTATCGACGAGGACTTCGCTAGTGCTAACCGTAAACCATCTGACTCTGAGCGTGAGACGCCAGCCGCTGCTGCGGGAGGTCGCCTTTTCGGTAGCCCCGGGGGAGGTGCTGACGCTGATGGGCCCCTCCGGTAGCGGGAAATCAACACTGTTTGCCTGGATGATTGGCGCCCTGTCCGGCGATTTTCGCGCCCGAGGCGAACTGTGGCTCAACGAACGGCGTTGCGATACGCTGCCGACAGAGCATCGGCGCATCGGCATTCTGTTTCAGGACCCGTTACTGTTCGACCATTTCAGCGTCGGGCAAAATTTACAGCTGGCGCTGCCGGAGAACGTGCGCGGCGAGGCGCGAAAAACCGCGGTGGAGGAAGCGCTTAGCCGCGCCGGGCTGGCGGGCTTCGCCCCGCGCGATCCGGCCACGCTCTCCGGCGGGCAGCGGGCGCGGGTGAGCCTGCTGCGCGCCCTGCTGGCGCGCCCCGAGGCGCTGCTGCTCGATGAACCCTTCAGCCGCCTGGATGCCAGCCTGCGCGCCGGGTTCCGCCGCTGGGTCTTTGAAGAACTGGCCCGCCAGGCCATTCCGGCGATCCTGGTGACCCACGATCGCGAGGACTGCCCGCCGACGGGGCGCTGCCTGGCGATGGAGCGCTGGCAATGAAGGACAATAGCGTGCAAACCTGCGTTACCGCAAAGAAATCGGCGCCTGGCGAGTGGAGAATACGCCCTCCACTTTTTACCGTCGGGCATTTCGATGAAACGTGTTTCTCAATTGACCGCACTCGCCCTGCTCATGGGGCTTGCTGCTTCCACTACCTGCGCCGCTGAAACCATGCCAGCGCTCACTCTCTTCCACCTGCAACAGCAGCACGGCGTGGCCATCGACACCCGGCTCAGCGCTTATTACAACGGCTGGCCGCAGCGCGCCAACGGCCCGGAAGGCCATGAGCCGCAGGCCCTCAATCTTTCCGCCCGCTGGCTCGGCGCCATGAGCGACGATCAGCTCCGCGCCTGGGCTAAGCAGCACCAGCTCCAGTCCGATACCCCCATCGCGCTGTACGGCAGCCCGGAGGATAACGTCAGCGTCGCGGCGCGGCTGAAACAAACGGGTTTCACCCGGCTCAGCACCCTGAGCGATGCGCTGAGCCAGACCGACCGTCTGCAAAAGCTGCCGCACTTTGAACAGCTGGTCTACCCCCAGTGGCTGCACGACCTACAGCAAGGGAAAGCGGTCGCCGCCGCCCCGGCAGGCGACTGGAAAGTGTTTGAAGCCGCCTGGGGAGCGCCGAAGCTCTATCTGCTGAGCCATATCCCTGGCGCGGGCTATATCGATACCAATGAGGTGGAGAGCGAACCGCTGTGGAATAAAGTGTCCGACGCGCAGCTGAAGGCGATGCTGGCGAAGCACGGCATCCGGCATGACACCACGGTGATCCTCTATGGTCGCGACGTCTACGCCGCAGCGCGGGTGGCGCAGATCATGCTGTACGCCGGGGTCAAAGACGTGCGCCTGCTTGACGGCGGCTGGCAGACCTGGTCCGACGCCGGGCTGCCGGTAGAGCGCGGTATGCCGCCGGCGCAGCAGCCGGCGCCTGATTTCGGCGCGCCGATCCCCGGCCAGCCGCAGCTGATGCTGGATACCGAACAAGCCCGCGGGCTGCTGCATCGTCAGGACGCCTCGCTGGTCAGCGTCCGCTCGTGGCCGGAGTTTATCGGCACCACCAGCGGCTACAGCTATATCAAGCCGAAGGGCGACATCGCTGGCGCCCGCTGGGGCCACGCCGGGAGCGACTCCACGCACATGGAGGATTTCCATAACCCGGACGGCACCATGCGCAGCGCCGACGATATCGCTGCCCTGTGGCGCCAGTGGAACATTCTGCCGAGCCAGCAAGTGGCGTTTTATTGCGGGACCGGCTGGCGGGCCTCGGAAACCTTTATGTATGCCCGCGCCATGGGCTGGCCGCACGTCGCGGTGTACGACGGCGGCTGGTACGAATGGAGCAGCAACCCGCACAATCCGGTGGCCCGCGGAGAGCGCGGCCCGGAAAGCAGTCAGTAACTCGCCCCGCCTCAGCGCGTCGCCCTTTGTCGGCGACGCGCGATACCCCGTTTACGCTGTGGTCGTTACCCGCTTTAAGGTCTGGTAGCCACTGCAGATGCGCGTCGCCGTCGTCAGCCAGCACAGCGCGCCAAACAGCCACGCCAGCCAGGCGAAATGCGCCGGAAACAGGCAGCCAAGGACAAACAACAGGATGGTCTCCGTCCCCTCCGTCAGTCCCCCGAGATAGTACAGCGATTTATGGGCGTAGCCGGGATTGGCGATCTGGTGCCTGGCCGCCAGGGCGGCAAAAGCGAGAAAGCTGCTGCCGGTGCCGATAAAGGCAAACAGCAGCCAGCCGCCCGCCAGGGCATTGTTCAGCGGATCCGCCAGAATAAAGCCGAACGGCACCAGGGCGTAAAAGAGAAAATCCAGCGCAATATCGAGAAAGCCGCCCGCGTCCGTGAGCCCGCGCCGCCGCGCCAGAGCGCCGTCCAGGCCATCCAGCAGGCGGTTAAGGAGAATGGCCGCCAGCGCCGCGCCATACCACCCCAGCGCCAGAAAGGGCAGAGCCAGCACGCCGATGGCAAAACCGACCAGCGTCAGCCCGTCCGGTGAGATGCCGGGGCGGTCAAGGACGCCGGCGACAGCGTTAAGCAGGGGTTTAAGGCGCGGATGCAGGTGGCTATCAAGCACGAAGGTCTCCAGCAGGGTTGGCGGTTGTCAGTTACGGTCTATGGCGGTGATAATAGGCCATATTCGTCTTATTAACCTTGATGCTTATGCTAAAAATGATTGATGTTGTCGCCGCCATTATTGAACAGGATGGCCAAATTCTGCTGGCGCAGCGTCCGCCCCACGCCGACCAGCCGGGGATGTGGGAGTTCGCCGGCGGCAAAGTGGAGCCGGGTGAAAACCAGCCGCAGGCGCTGGCCCGCGAACTGCAGGAGGAGATGGGCATCATCGCCCGCCCAGCTTGCTATATCGCTAGCCATCAGCGGGAGGTCTCCGGCCGCCGGATCCATCTGCACGCCTGGTGGGTGCCGCACTTTCAGGGCACGCCGCTGGCCCACTATCACACTCAGCTGCGCTGGTGCCTTCCCACAGAAGCGCTGGCCCTCGATCTCGCCCCGGCCGATATTCCTCTGCTGCACGCCTTTATCGCCCAGCGCCCCACCCTTTCCGTCCGCTGATCCGCCCGCCGCCTCGTCATCGCTTTTAGTTATGACGAGCGGGCAATTATAAATTTTGTTGTCGGCTCAATTTTTCCTTGCTTGCCTAAGGATTAGCGGTGTTATAGTCGGAAAATCGGTTTTTTCAAGGACCGAATCATAATAAATACATGCAACCACAACCATAAGGGGAACTGATATCTATGGATCAGACGTGCACTCTGGAAGGCTTTCTCACCCGCGTTCAACAGCGCGATCCTCATCAAACCGAATTTGCTCAAGCCGTCCGGGAGGTGATGACCACCCTGTGGCCTTTCCTTGAGGAAAATCCGCGCTATCGTCAGCTTGCTTTGCTGGAACGTCTGGTGGAACCGGAGCGCGTGATCCAGTTCCGCGTGGTGTGGGTGGACGACCGCAATCAGGTCCAGGTCAACCGCGCGTGGCGCGTGCAGTTCAACTCGGCCATCGGCCCGTATAAAGGCGGGATGCGTTTTCACCCGTCGGTTAACCTGTCGATTCTCAAATTCCTTGGCTTCGAGCAGACCTTCAAAAACGCCCTGACCACTCTGCCGATGGGCGGCGGGAAAGGCGGCAGCGATTTCGATCCTAAAGGCAAGAGCGATGGCGAAGTGATGCGTTTCTGCCAGGCGCTGATGACCGAACTCTATCGCCACCTTGGCCCGGATACCGACGTACCGGCGGGCGATATCGGCGTCGGCGGTCGCGAAGTCGGCTTTATGGCCGGAATGATGCGCAAGCTCTCCAACAACAGCGCCTGCGTCTTCACCGGTAAAGGACTCTCCTTTGGCGGCAGCTTGATCCGTCCGGAAGCCACTGGTTACGGCCTGATCTACTTCAGCGAAGCGATGCTCAAACGTCACGGCCTCGGCTTCGAAGGCGCTCGCGTGGCGGTCTCCGGCTCCGGCAACGTCGCGCAATACGCCATTGAGAAAGCGATGGAGCTTGGCGCGCGGGTGGTGACGGCCTCCGACTCCAACGGCACCGTCGTTGACGAAGCGGGCTTCACCAAAGAAAAACTGGCCCGCCTGATCGACATTAAAGAGCGTGCCCACGGCCGCGTGGCCGATTACGCCCGCGAATTTGGCCTCACCTATCTTGAAGGCCAGCAGCCGTGGTCAGTGCCGGTGGATATTGCCCTGCCTTGCGCGACCCAGAACGAACTGGACGTCGATGCCGCCCGCCAGCTGATTGCCAATGGCGTCAAGGCCGTGGCGGAAGGCGCCAACATGCCGACCACCATCGCCGCAACCGACCTGTTCCTGGAAGCTGGCGTGCTGTTTGCCCCGGGCAAAGCGGCCAACGCCGGCGGCGTGGCGACTTCCGGTTTGGAGATGGCGCAGAACGCCGCGCGCATGGGCTGGAAAGCGGAAAAAGTGGATGCCCGCCTGCATCACATCATGCTGGATATCCACCACGCTTGCGTGCAGTACGGCGGCGAAGCGAAGCAGACCAACTACGTGCGCGGCGCGAATATCGCCGGTTTCGTGAAGGTTGCAGATGCTATGCTGGCCCAGGGCGTGATTTAACCTCCCCTAACTCCATCCCGGCGGCAGCCCGCCGGGATGCGTCTCACGACGTCATCGTGATCACCACTTTCCCCAGATGCTGACCACTGTCCAGACAGGCATGGGCCTCGGCAATCTCCGCCATCGGGTAGCTGGCGTAGATCAGCGGCTTGCATTTCCCTGCCTCAAGCAGCGGCCAGACGTGGCGGCGCAGCGCCTCGGCAATCTGCTGTTTCTCCGCTGGCGTCCGGCCGCGCATGGTCGAGCCGGTGACGGTGGCTCGCTTGAGCATCAGAGTCTGAATATCAACCTCATGAGCGATTCGCCCGCCCATAAAGCCGATGATGACCAGTCGTCCATCCTTTTTCAGTAGCCCAAGGTTGCGGTTAAAGTAAGGGCCGCCAACAATATCCAGAATGACGTCCACCCCTTCATCGTTGGTCAGCTGGCCGATTTTCTCGGCAAAATCATCTGTTTTGTAGTTAATCGCCGTAGCATAGGGACGTAGCGCAACAATTTTTTCGTCCTGGCCGACGGTGGCATAGACGGTCATCCCCAGCGCGTGGCACAGCTGGACCGCGGTGGTGCCAATCCCGCTGGCGCCGCCGTGGACCAGAATGCTTTCGCCAGGCTGCAGCTTACCCAGCTGGAAGACGTTCGCCCAGACGGTGAAGAAGGTTTCCGGAATGGCGGCCGCTTCGCTAAAGCTGAGGCCCGCCGGGATCGGCAACGTCTGGCCTGCCGGCACGGCGCAGTATTCGGCATAGCCGCCGCCGTTGGTCAGCGCGCAAACGCGATCGCCGGGCATAAACGCTGTGACCTGCGCGCCGACCTTAACAACCACGCCCGCCACCTCGAGGCCGGGCACGGGGGTGACGCCCTCAGGCATGGGATACAGACCCTGGCGCTGCAGAATATCCGGCCGGTTGACGCCCGCCGCCTTCACCTCAATGAGCACCTCATGCTCCCCGATGATGGGGATCTCCCCTTCGCGGATCTGCAATACCTCCGGGCCGCCCGGTTGGCTGATAGCAATATATTTCACGGGTCCTCCTTATCGCCTGTGAGAGAAATGGGGCATCGGCCTCAGGAAAAGCGCAGCGGGCATCCCCTGCTCAGGGGCCCCGCGTCCAGGCTCTTCCCGGCTGTTTAGTGTAGACCATTGGCCTGGCTGGCGGAGAAGCGGTGGCCGCGGGGTAACGCATCCTCGCGACCACCGGCGGGTTACTGCGGCGGCGGCGCGGTATCGTCTGCCGCTTTTTTGCCTTTCGGCTTCCCTTTACCTTTGCTGAACGACTTCTTCGCCCCGCCCGGCGCCACCAGGCCGCGGAACTGACGCACCGGCGTGCTGCGCGCCTGATCGATCAGTTGATACAGCGTCCCCACCAGCGGCTGCATAAAGTCCTGATAGCGGCACTGTTTCTCGCTGATCTGCGTCAACACCGACTCCCAGTGGGCGGTCATGTCCGGTCGCCCGGCCATCTCCGGCAGGGAATGAATGAGCGCCCTGCCGGCCTCCGAGGAGTGGATATAGCGCCCCTTTTTGCTCAGGAAACCACGCTTGAACAGCAGCTCGATAATCCCTGCGCGGGTCGCTTCCGTGCCGAGGCCGTCGGTGGCGCGGAGGATCTTCTTCAGATCTTTATCCTGCACGAAGCGGGCAATCCCGGTCATCGCCGACAGCAGCGTGGCGTCGGTAAAGTGGCGCGGCGGCTGGGTCTGACGCTCCACCACCTCGCCCCTCTCGCACAGCAGTTCATCGCCTTTGGCCACCACCGGCAGCGGCGTGCCGTCGTTCTCTTCATCGCGCTCTTTGCTGCCAAGCAGCGTCCGCCAGCCCGCCTCGGCCAGAAAACGCGCCTTGGCGACAAACTTGCCGTTGGCGATCTCAAGATCAATCTGGCATTTGCGGAACACTGCGTCAGGGCAGAACTGCATCAGATACTGGCGGGCGATCAGGGTGTACACCTTCGCTTCGTTATCGGTGAGCTTCACCTGGCTGCTGCGGGCGGTTGGGATAATCGCATGGTGCGCGTCGACCTTTTTATCATCCCAGCAGCGGTTGCGGATCTCCGGATCCACTACCGGCTGCGGCAGCAGGTCCGCCGCATGGACGGCAATCGCATTCAACACCGCATGGCGGCCAGCGAAGTGCTCTTCCGGCAGATAGCGGCTGTCCGAACGCGGATAGGTGATGAGTTTGTGGGTTTCGTACAGCTTCTGGCAGATATCCAGCACGTTCTGCGCGCTGAAGCCGAAACGTTTGGCCGCCTCAATCTGCAGCGCCGACAGCGAGAACGGCAGCGGCGCGGGTTCGGAATCGCGCTTATCGTTATAGCCGGTCACGATTGCCGGCTGGCCTTCGATGCGCTTAACCACATGCTCGGCCAGCGGACGATGCAGCAGGCGCCCTTCTTCATCCTGGTAAGGTTCGCAGGCTTCGCTCGGCACCCAGGTGGCGACAAAACGCTCCTCCTGCGGCGTGACGATATGCGCCTTCGCGTCGAAGAAATCTTTGGCGACGAAATTTTCAATCTCTTCATCGCGACGGACCACCAGGCCAAGTACCGGGGTCTGCACCCGCCCCACCGAGAGCACCCCCTGATAGCCGGCGTTGCGCCCCAGCAGGGTGTAGGCGCGGGTCATATTGATGCCGTACAGCCAGTCGGCGCGGGCCCGCGCCAGCGCCGACACGCAGAGCGGCACGAACTCGCTGTTGGCGCGCAGACGGTTGATCGCCCGCTCCACCGCCTGCGGGTTGAGATCGTTAATCAGACAGCGCTGCACCTGCTGACGCTTCTCCGGCGCCAGCTGCAGGTAGTCGAGTACTTCGTCCACCAGCAGCTGCCCTTCTCTGTCCGGGTCGCCGGCGTGGATAACCTCCTCGGCGTCGCCGAGCAGGCGCTTGATGACATTCAGCTGTTTGGTGACCGAGGGCTTTGGCTGCAGCTGCCATTTCTCCGGCACAATCGGCAGATCGTTGAGATTCCACCGGGCATAGCGGCTGTCGTAGATGTCCGGCTGCGCCTGCTCCAGCAGGTGGCCGATACACCAGGTGACCACCTGCCCGTTGCCGCACTCAATATAGCCATCGCCTTTGCGGTGCGGTTTAGGCAACACATCGGCGATAGCCCGACCGAGACTCGGTTTTTCTGCAATAAACAACCGCATCGAATCAACGGATCTCGATCATGGGTCGCCCGCCGCGGGCGGTCACCAGCTCGCCGATGGCGGCCAGCTTAATGCCGAACTCCGCCGCGGCGGCCTGAACTTCCGCCTCCGCCTCCGGGGTCACCGCCAGCAGCAGGCCGCCGGAGGTCTGCGGATCGCACAGCAGATCCCGCCACTCCGTCGGCATCTCGCCCATGAGATGGCCGTAGCTGGCAAAGTTGCGCCCGGTGCCGCCCGGCACCGCGCCGGCGGCGATATAGTCCTCCACCCCCGGCAGTTTTGGGATATCGGCATAGCGCAGCTGCGCCTGCACGCCGGCCCCGCGGCACACCTCGCTGAGGTGGCCGAGCAGGCCAAAGCCGGTGACGTCGGTCATCGCCTTCACCCCGTCGATGGCGGCAAACGCGGCGCCGGCGAGGTTTATCTGGCACATGGTCTCCGTCGCTAACCCTTGATGCTCTGGCTTGAGCAGCGATTTTTTCTCCGCGGTGGTCAGTACGCCGATCCCCAGCGGTTTGGTGAGATACAGTTTGCAGCCCGCCTGGGCGGTGCTGTTTTTCTTGATGCGCTCGGTGGGCACCACGCCGGTGACCGCCAGACCGAAGATCGGCTCCGGGGCGTCAATGGAGTGGCCGCCCGCCAGCGCGATCCCCGCCTGCTGGCAGGCAAAGCGCCCGCCCTCCACCACTTCGCGAGCGATTTCCGGCGCCAGGGTGTTGATCGGCCAGCCGAGGATGGCAATCGCCATAATCGGTTTCCCGCCCATAGCGAAAATATCGCTGATGGCGTTGGTGGCGGCGATGCGGCCAAAGTCGAACGGGTTATCGACAATCGGCATAAAGAAATCGGTGGTGCTGACGATCGAGGTGCCATTACCGAGATCGTAAACGGCGGCATCATCGCTGGTTTCGTTGCCGACAAGCAGGTTTGGATCGACAAACTTCGCCTGCTCGCTATGCAGGATAGTTTCCAGCACTTTCGGGGAAATTTTACAACCACAACCGGCTCCGTGGCTGTATTGCGTTAAACGAATGGCTTGCTCGCTCATGGACATCTCCTGTCATTGCAATCCCGCTATGTTAGCGCCCAAACGCCAGGGTGGTAAGTACGACAGTCTGAAATCGCGTATGGTTGCTCATTAAGCAGACAAAAAGCCGTTTTTGCGAGACGCGACAATTTTTTCCCGACCATTTTCACTTTTACTTAAAGATGACAGAAATGTGACAGCACAGGACTGTCTTCTCTGGAATGATTATGACGTAAGGAAATTCTAATGAAAAAGCGTGTTCTTGCCCTTTGCCTGGCCAGTTTCTTCTCCGTTAACGCCTTTGCTCTGGTTCCCCCCGGGAACGATGTCACCACCAAGCCCGATCTCTACTATCTGACCAATGCCCAGGCCATCGACAGCCTGGCGCTGTTGCCACCACCGCCGGCGGTGGGCAGTATCGCATTTTTAAACGATCAGGCGATGTATGAGCAAGGACGTCTGCTGCGCAATACCGAGCGCGGGAAGCTGGCGGCAGAGGATGCCAACCTCAGCGCGGGCGGCGTGGCCAACGCCTTCTCCAGCGCCTTTGGTTCGCCGATCACCGAGAAAGACGCGCCGCAGCTTCACAAACTGCTGACCAATATGATTGAAGACGCCGGTGACCTGGCGACCCGCAGCGCGAAAGAGAAATACATGCGCATTCGCCCGTTTGCGTTCTATGGCGTCTCCACCTGCAACACCACCGAACAGGACAAGCTGGCGAAAAACGGCTCTTACCCGTCCGGGCATACTTCTATCGGCTGGGCCACCGCCCTGGTGCTGGCGGAGATCAACCCGCAGCGGCAAAACGAAATTTTGAAGCGCGGCTATGAGCTCGGCGAGAGCCGGGTGATCTGCGGCTATCACTGGCAGAGCGATGTCGATGCGGCGCGCATCGTCGGCTCCGCGGTGGTCGCTACGCTGCACACCAACCCGGCCTTCCAGCAGCAGTTGCAGAAAGCCAAAGATGAATTCGCGAAAAGGCAGAAGTAACGTCATCGCCGTTGCATTCCCGGATGCGGCGCCTGGCGCGTCTTGTCCGGGCTACAAAAACCGCGATTGATTCGAATGGTAGGGGTTGTAGGCCGGGTCAGGCGCGAGCCGCCACCCGGCATAGATGCGGCTCCGAGCCTGCTGCCATCGCCCGGCGGCGCTGCGCTTGCGCGGCCAGCCGGACGGTTCCCTCTCCCTCCGGGAGAGGGCCAGGGTGAGGGGAAGCACTGCAGTGTGGTTGTTTATGTTATCTGTGGCTTCAGCGTAGTTTG